>NZ_RAWK01000052.1 GCF_003612165.1 Corallococcus aberystwythensis
CCCCCACCGCGACGCCGGACTCGCTGGCGTACATCATCTTCACGTCCGGCAGCACGGGCCGCCCCAAGGGCGCGATGAACGCGCACGGCCCGGTGGTGAACCGCCTCTTGTGGATGCAGTCCGCCTACGGACTCACGCCGCACGACGTGGTGCTCCAGAAGACGCCGTTCAGCTTCGACGTGTCCGTCTGGGAGTTCTTCTGGCCGCTGATGACCGGCGCGAAGCTGGTGGTCGCGAAGCCTGGCGGACACCAGGACCCGGGCTACCTCAAGGCGCTGATTGCCTCCGCGTCCGTCACCACGCTGCACTTCGTGCCCTCCATGCTCCAGGCCTTCCTGGACGAGCCGGGCGTGGCGGAGTGCACGTCGCTCCAGCGCGTGGTGTGCAGCGGTGAAGCGCTGCCCCTGGAGCTGAAGGAGCTGTGCCTGCGCACGCTGCCCGGCGCGGGGCTGCACAACCTCTACGGCCCCACCGAGGCCGCGGTGGACGTGACGTTCCACGCCTGCCGCGCCAACGACGGCCGCCGCTCCGTGCCCATTGGCCGGCCGGTGGACAACACCCAGATTCGCATCCTGGACGCGGAGCTGCAGCCGGTGCCCCAGGGCGCGGCGGGCGAGCTGTACATCGGCGGCGTGCAGGTGGGCCGCGGCTACCTGGCGCGGCCTTCACTCACGGCCGAGCGCTTCATCCCCGACCCGTACGCGACGGTGCCGGGCGCGCGCATGTACCGCACGGGCGACGTGGCGCGGTGGCTGCCGGACGGTGAAATCGAGTACCTGGGCCGCGCGGACTTCCAGGTGAAGATCCGCGGCCTGCGCATCGAGCTGGGCGAGATCGAGTCGTCGCTGGAGAAGCACCCCACGGTGCGCCAGGCGGTGGTGCTCGCGCGCGAGGACCGGCCGGGCCAGAAGCGGCTGGTGGCCTACGTCACCGGCAAGGACGCGAAGCCGGAGGGCGCGGCGCTGCGCACCTTCCTGCTGGAGCGGCTGCCCGAGTACATGGTCCCGTCCAACATCGTGGTGCTGGAGCGCATGCCGCTCAGCCCCAACGGCAAGGCGGACCGCAAGGCGCTGCCCGCACCGGAAGCAGGCGGGGCGGATCCGGCACGTACCTTCGTGGCGCCGGGGACGGCCATCGAGCAGCAGATCGCCCAGGCGTGGAAGGACCTGCTCCACGTGGAGCGGGTGGGCCTGGACGACCCCTTCTTCGAGCTGGGCGGCAATTCGCTGCTTGCTCTCCAGCTGCACCGCCGGCTCACAGCGGAACTCGGCGTGACGCTGGCGCTCACGGACCTCTTCCAGTACCCCACCGTGCGGGCACTGGCGGCGCGGCTGTCGCGCCGGGAGGACACGCCCTCGGAGGACGCGGCGCAGGCAGGCCGCTCCCGTGCCGAGGCGCGACGCACGGTCAACCGCCGCGCGGTGGCCTCGCGCGGTCGGGTGGAAACGGATGGAGACGCGGATGAGTGACGCAGTGGGTGGTGGCGAGGAGCGCATCGCGATTGTCGGCCTGGCGGGCCGCTTCCCGGGTGCGCAGAACCTGGAGGGCTTCTGGGAGATGCTCCGGCGCGGTGGCGACGCGCGCCGCGTGCCCACGGACGCGGAGCTGGACGACGCGGGCGTTCCGCAGGCCCTGCGCGCGCATCCGCAGTGGGTGCGCTCCAGCTACGTGCTGGAGGGCGCCACGGAGTTCGACGCGGGCCTCTTCGGCTACAGCCCGCGCGAGGCCGAGCTGATGGACCCCCAGCAGCGCATCTTCATGGAGTGCGCGTGGGAGTCGTTGGACAACGCCGGCTATGACCCGGCGCGCTTCAAGGGCTCGGTGGCCGTCTACGCGAGCGTGAGCCTGAGCTCGTACCTCCTGCGCGCGCTGATGCGGCAGCCGGACCTGATGGACGCGGCGGGTTCGTTCGGCGTGATGCTGGCCAACGACAAGGACTACGTGGCGACGCGCGTGTCCCACCGCCTGGGCCTGCGCGGCCCCGCGGCGACGGTGCAGACGGCGTGCTCCAGCTCGCTGGTGGCGCTCCACCTGGCGTGCCAGAGCCTCTTGTCCGGCGAGAGCGACATGGCGCTCACGGGCGGCTCGTCCGTGTCCTTCCCGCAGACGGCGGGCTACCTCTATCAAGAGGGAATGATCTTCTCGCCGGACGGCTACTGCCGCGCGTTCGACTCGAAGGCCAACGGCACCGTGCGCGGCGCGGGCGCGGCGGTGGTGGTGCTCAAGCGGCTGTCGGATGCGCTGAAGGACGGCGACACCATCCACGGCGTGCTCCTGGGCACGGCGGTGAACAACGACGGCGCGGGCAAGGTGGGCTTCACCGCGCCCAGCGTGGAGGGCCAGGCCGCGGTCATCGCGGAGGCGCTCGCCATCTCCGGCGTCACGCCGGACGACATCCAGTACGTGGAGGCCCACGCGACGGGCACCCCGCTGGGTGACCCGATAGAGGTGGCCGCGCTCAACCAGGCCTTCGGCGGCAAGGAGACGGGCCAGAAGCGCGTGGCGCTGGGCTCGCTCAAGGCGGCCATTGGCCACCTGGACGCGGCGGCCGGCATCGCGGGTGTGGTGAAGACGGTGCTCGCCATGGAGCACGGCGAGATTCCCGCGAGCCCCCACTTCCAGCAGCCCAACCCCGTCATCGACTTCGACGCGGGTCCCTTCTTCGTGCCCTCGCAGCCCCGGCCTTGGACTTCCGCGAACGGGCCGCGCCGCGCGGGCGTGAGCGCCTTCGGCATCGGCGGCACCAACACGCACGTCATCCTGGAGGAGGCGCCGAAGGCTTCCGCCCCCGCGCCGTCGCGCCGCGCGTGGCACGTGCTGCCCCTGTCCGGCCGCACGCCCGCGGCGCTGGACGCGGCGACGGAGCGGCTGGCCGCGCACCTGGACGCGAATCCGAACGTGTCCCTGGCGGACGTGGCCTACACGCTCCAGGTGGGCCGCCACGCGCACGAGCACCGTCGCGCGGTGGTGGTGAAGGACGTCCCGGACGCGAAGGCGGCGCTGCGGGACGCGCGGCGGCTGCTGGGCGGATCCGGCCTCAACACGCGCCGGCCGGTGGTGTTCCTCTTCTCCGGCCAGGGTTCGCAGTACGTGGACATGGGCCGGGGCCTCTACGAACAGGAGCCCGTCTTCCGCACGGAGGTGGACACCTGCGCGGAGAAGCTGAAGCCGCACCTGGGCCTGGACCTGCGCACCGTGCTCTATCCGCCCGCGGACGGGCGCGAGAAGGCCACCGAGCAGCTCAAGCAGACGTCCCTCACGCAGCCCGCGCTGTTCGTCATCGAGTACGCGCTCGCGAAGCTGTGGGCGTCCTGGGGCGTGACGCCGCAGGCGATGGTGGGCCACAGCATCGGTGAGTACGTGGCCGCGTGCCTGTCAGGCGTGTTCACCCTGGACGACGCGCTGGCGCTGGTGGCCACGCGCGGCCGGCTGATGCAGTCCCTGCCCGCGGGCTCCATGCTGTCCGTGCGGCTGACGCCGGAGGCGCTGGCGCCGCTGATGGACGCGCGCACCTCCGTCGCGGCCGTCAACGCGCCGGGCTTCACCGTCGTCGCGGGCCCCACCGACGCAGTGGACGCGCTCCAGGCGAAGCTGGAGGCCCAGAAGGTGGAGGTGTCGCGGCTGCACACGTCGCACGCGTTCCACTCCTCGATGATGGACCCCATCGTGGAGGAGTTCCGCCAGGCGGTGGCGAAGGTCGCGCGCAAGGAGCCGAAGGACCTCTACCTGTCCAACGTCACCGGCACGTGGGTGACGGCCGAGGACGCGGTGAGCCCGGCGTACTGGGCCCGCCACCTGCGCGACGCCGTGCGCTTCCAGGACTCGGCGACGCTGCTGCTCAACGACCCCGAGCACGTCTTCCTGGAGGTCGGTCCCGGCAACGCGCTGGCCACGCTGGTGCGCCGCAACGCCCAGGAGGGCACCTTCCCGGCCATCCTCACGACGCTGCCCGCGCCGCGCGACGCCCAGCAGGACGCGCTCACGCACGCCACGGACGCGTTCGCGAAGCTGTGGCTCGCGGGCGCGAAGTCCACCGCCGGCCGCGTCTACAAGGGTGAAGCGCGCCGCCGCATCCCCCTGCCCGCCTACCCCTTCCAGCGCGAGCGCTACGACCTGCTCAAGGGTCCGCCGCCCGCGCTGCCCCGCGCCGCCGTCGCCGCTCGGGCCGCGACGACGCAGGGTGTGGAGCTGACCGTTCCCTCGTGGCCGCGCACGCGTGCCTCGCCGCAGGTTCCGTCGCTGGCCGGTCAGCGCTGGCTGGTGCTGGAGGCGGACACGCCGGTGGCCTCGCGCGTGGCCGAGCGCCTGCGCCTGGCGGGCGCGGACGTGGTGTCGCTCGTCGCGGGCAACGGCGCGTCGGATCCGGTGACGAAGCGCTTCGCCGTGGATCCCTCGTCCCCGGACGCGGTGAGCGAACACCTGGAGCGGCTGCGCGGTGAGGAGTGGACGCCCGAGCACATCGCGTACCTGTGGCCGCTGGTGAAGGAGCCGCGCGACCTGGAGTCAGGGCTCGCGACGTCGTTCCACGGGCTGCTCTCGCTGGCGAGGGCAGTGGGTCCGGGCGCGGCGAAGACGCCGGTGACGCTGGACGTGGTGACCACGGGCGCCCAGGACGTCACGGGCGAGGAGCCGCTCCTGCCCTGGCAGGCGGCCGCCGTGGGCGCGAGCCGCGTGCTGCCGCAGGAGTACCCCGGCCTCACCGTGCGCGCCGTCGACGTCACCTGGCCCGCGCCGGATGAGTCCGCGTCCGGCCCGTGGCTGGAGCGGCTGGTGACGGAGCTGACCACCGGCAAGGACGCGGTGGTCGCGCTGCGTGGCCCGTACCGCCACGTCGAGGCGTTCGAGCCCCTCGACCTCCCGGTCGCGGCGGGCGCTGGAACCGAGGCGCCGCACGGCGCTCCCGGGCAGGCCGTGGCCACCAGCGCCGCGGCCAGTGGCTCCGCGCCGGTGCTCGGCACCACCACCCTGGGCGGCCCCGGAGCGACGGCGTCCGGCGCCACGGGAACGGGCGCATCCCACGGCATCGCGTCCACGACGGGCACCGCGCACGGCGGCCTCAAGGACGGCGGCGTCTACGTCATCGTCGGTGGTCTGGGCCGCGTGGGGCTCGCGCTCGCGGAGCAGCTCACGCAGGCGGTGAAGCCGAAGCTCGTGCTCCTGTCGCGCCGCACGCTCCCCGCCCCCGGGGAATGGGACGCGTGGCGCGCGGGCCATGACGCCCAGGACGCGATGTCCAAGGCCATCGAGCGCATGCGCGCGTTGGAGAAGTCAGGCGCACAGGTGCTGGCGATGCGCGCGGACGCGGGCGTACCGGGTCAGCTCGACAAGGCGTTCCAGGTGGCGGAGGCGCGGTTCGGCCGCATCGACGGCGTCTTCTACGCGGCGGGCGACGGCGGCATGGCCACCCGCATCTCCGTGGACGAGTCCACGCCGGAGTCCACCACCCCGCTGCTGGCCGGCCGCTTCGGAGGCCTCACGCAGCTGGCGGATGCCCTGGCGTCGCGGCGTCCGGACTTCGTCGTGGTGCAGTCCTCCCTCACCGTGGTGCTGGGCGGCATGGCGGTCAGCGCGGTGGCGGCGGCGCACGCCGGCATGGACGCGCTGGCGGCTCGACAGGCCCGGCTGGGCGGCACCCGCTGGTACACCGTGGACTGGGACGTGTGGGGCGTGGGCGAAGGCTTCAAGCCCGACGCCGTCATCTCCCCCGCCGAGGGCTTCCGGCTCCTGCGCTCGCTGCTCACCCAGCCCACCGGTGGACGCTTCCTCGCGTCGCGCGGGTCGCTGGAGGCGCGGCGTCAGGTGGCGCGCGATGGCACCTCCGCGTCCCGCGCGGGCGGCGGCGCCAGCGGCAAGCACCCGCGGCCTCCGCTCGCCAACGCCTTCGTCGCTCCGCGCGACGAGACCGAGGAGAAGGTCGCCGCGCTCTGGCAGGACCTGCTGGGCGTGGAGTCGGTGGGCATCACCGACAACTTCTTCGAACTGGGCGGCCACTCACTCCTGGGCGTGCAGCTCCTGTCGCGCATCCGGGAGGCCTTCCAGGTCGAGTTGTCCATGCGCGCCCTCTTCGAGTCCCCCACCGTGGAGGTGATGACGGTGGCCATCGTGGAGGCGAGCGCCAGCCAGCTCGACCCGGAAGCCCTGGAAGCCATGCTCGCGGAGCTGGAGCAGGGCTGAAATCCCCTAGCAACGCCGGGCCCGCGCGCACTCCCGTAGTACGGTGCGCGGGCCCTTGACCCTCCTGCCCCCCAGGAGAAAGAGACGTGGAATGAGCCTCGCGCAACGCCTGACCATCACCCAGCCCATGCGGGTCTTCTGGATCACCTGGTTCGGCCAGCTCATCTCGATCCTCGGCTCCGGCCTCACTGCCTTCGGCGTGGGCGCGAAGGTCTTCCTGGACACGCGCTCCACCACGCAGTTCGCGCTGCTGTCCTTCTTCGCGATCGCGCCCATGGTGGTGCTGTCCCCGCTGGCCGGAACGCTCATTGACCGGTGGGACCGCCGGCGCGCCATGCTGCTGGCGGACCTGGGCAACGGCTTCAGCACGCTGATCATCTTCGCCATGGTGCTGGCGAGCAGCAGGGGCCTGTTCGAACTCAAGCCCTGGCACTTCTACCTGCCCGTGTCGCTGGGCGCGTGCTTTGGCGCCTTCCGCTGGCCGGCCTTCTTCGCCACGGTGACGCTGCTCGTGCCCAAGCAGCACCTGGGCCGCGCCAACGCCATGGCGGAGGTGGCCAGCGGCTCCAGCCAGATCCTCTCCCCCATCATCGCGGGAGCGCTCATCGACAGCGTGGGCCTGGTGGGCGTGCTGTCGGTGGACGTCTGCAGCTTCACCATCGCCGTCATCACCCTGCTGATGGTCCGCTTCCCGCGTCCCGCCGTCTCCGCGGAGGGACAGCAGGGCAAGGGGTCGATCCTCGCGGAGATGAAGCAGGGCTGGACCTTCCTCAGCACGCGCCCGGGCCTCATGGGCCTCCTGGGCTTCACCGTCGTGGCCGTGCTGTGCATGGACCTGGTGATGCTGCTCATCACCCCGCTGGTGCTCGCCTTCACGGACATCTCCACGCTGGGCGTCATCGCGTCGGTGGCGGGCGTGGGCGCGCTCCTGGGCGCCGTGGGCATGGGCGTGTGGGGCGGACCCAAGAACCAGCTGCACGGCATCCTGGGGTTCCAGCTGCTGTCGGGCCTGGTGCTCTTCATGGCCGCGCCGTCCCCCAGCGTGCCGCTCGTCGCCACCGCCGCCGCGCTCTACCTGTTCACCATGCCGCCCATGGTGGCGGGCAGCCAGTCCATCTGGCAGCGCAAGATTCCGGCGGACCTCCAGGGCCGCGCCGCGGCCGTGAAGCGGATGATCGTCCTGTGCATGTCGCCGCTGGCGGCACTCCTGGCGGGACCGCTCGCGGACGACATCTTCGAGCCGGCCATGGTCCAGGGTGGCGCGCTCGCCGGCTCCATGGGCCGCCTGCTGGGCGTGGGCCCGGGCCGCGGCATCGCCGTCATCTTCATCGTCCTGGGGCTGATGACGCTCACGAACGTCGCGTTCGCGTGGTTCAACCCGCGCCTGCGAAACCTGGACCGCGAGCTGCCGGACGCGCTGCCTGACGTGTCCCCCTCGCCGGACGCCACCGCATCCGCCCCGCCGACCGCCCCCACCGCCGGAGCCTCCGCGTCATGAGTGCCTTCACCCAGGTCCTGCGCATGCTGCGCATGCTGCCGTCCGCCATGGCCGTGGCCGCCCCCGGCGTGGGCCCGTGGATTGCCCGCCGCCGCTGGCCGCGCGCGGAAGGACTCCTCACGCTGCCCGGCCTGCACGGCAAGGTGGAGGTGCTGCGCGACACGTGGGGCGTGCCGCACATCTTCGCCAGCGACGAGCACGACCTCTTCTTCGCCCAGGGCTACGTGCACGGGCAGGACCGGCTGTGGCAGCTGGAGATGGGCCGCCGGCTGGTGGATGGCCGGCTCGCGAGCCTGCTGGGCCCCATGGGCGTGTCCGCGGATCAATTCCTGCGCACCATGGGCCTGCGCCACATGGCCGAGCAGTCCTGGGCGCAGGTGGACCCGGAGGCGCGGGCCATCCTGGAGGCCTACAGCGCGGGCATCAACGCGCGCATGGCCGCGGAGCCGCTGCCCTACGAGTTCACCGTGATGAACGCGGAGCCCACGCCCTGGACGCCCGTGGACTGCCTCGCGCGCGGCAACCTGCTGGCGATGATGCTGGGCGGCAACCACCGCATCGAGCTCTTCCGCGCGCGGCTGGTGGCGGCGGTGGGCGAGGACGTGGCCAACGCGCTGCTGCCGCAGAACGCGCCGGAGACGCCGCTCATCGTCCCGAAGGAGGCGCGCCTGCCGGGCCTCAAGTCCGTGAAGACGATGTCCGGCCTGGACAGCGTGGACGACGTGATGGGCGACCCGACCATCGTCTCCGGCAGCAACAACTGGGTGGTGCACGGCCAGCGCACGAAGAGCGGCCAGCCGCTGCTCGCCAACGACGTGCACATCCCGCTGAGCATGCCGTCCACCTGGTACGAGAACGGCCTGCACGGCGGCCGCTTCCAGCACGTGGGCTTCTCCCTGCCCGGCGTGCCCATGCTGATCGTGGGCCACAACGGGAAGGTGGCCTGGGGCATGTCCAACCTGGGGCCGGACACCCAGGACTTCTACATCGAGAAGCTGGACGACCCGAAGGCGCCCAAGCAGTACCTCTACCAGGACACGTGGCACGACCTGGAGGTCCGCCGCGAGGAGATCCCCGTCAAGGGCGGCGCTCCCGTGGTGCTGGAGGTGAAGAGCACCCGCCACGGCCCGCTGATGAACACGGTGATGGCGGATGAGATGAAGGATGGCGAGCCGCTGTCCCTCAAGTGGGCGCACCGGGAATGCCAGCCGCTCATCAACGCCGTGCTGAAGCTCAACCTGGCGGCGGACTGGGAGTCCTTCCGCGCCGCGATGAAGCGCTGGGAGGGGCCGGGCCAGAACTTCGTGTACGCGGACACGGCCGGCAACATCGGCTTCCAGAGCACGGGGAAGATTCCCATCCGCCAGGGCCACCAGGGCCTCATCCCCATGCCGGGCTGGACGGGCGGCGCGGAGTGGACGGGCTTCATCCCCTTCGAGGAGCTGCCCGCGTCCTTCAACCCGCCCGCGGGCTACGCGGCCACGGCGAACAACAAGATCACGTCGGACGACTACCCGTACCTCATCGCGCACAACTGGTTCCCGGGCTACCGCGCGAAGCGCATCACGGACCTGCTGGAGGCGGGCACGCAGCACACCGTGGAGTCCATGCGGAACATCCAGGCGGAGACGTACTCGCTGCCCGCGGAGGCGCTGCGCCCCTACTTCCTGGCGGCGGCGCTCCCGGCGGATGACCTGCAGCGCCAGGCGGTGGACGCGCTGAAGGCGTGGGACCTGCGCTTCGAACCGGAGGCCGTGGGCGCCACGGTGTTCCAGGCCTGGTACATCGAGGTGCTGCGCAAGCTGCTCCAGCACAAGCTGGAGCCGTCGCTGGTGAAGGAATACCTGCTGGGCCAGTACGAACGGCACGGCAGCCTGCACATGCCCTTCGTCATCGGCCTGGTGTCCCAACCGGACAGCGCCTGGTGGGACGACCCGAAGACGCCGGAGAAGGAGACGCGCGACGACATCCTCCGCGCCGCCCTGGGCGTGGCCACCGCGTGGCTGGCGAAGACGTACGGCCCGAAGCCGGAGGCCTGGGCCTGGGGCCAGGTGCACCAGCTCACCTACGCGCACCAGACGCTGGGCGGGCCTGCCATCCCCGGCCCCATCCGGCGCGTCTTCAACAGCCGGCCGGTGCCGGCCCGCGGGGACAACTACTCCGTGGATGGCGCGTCGTTCCTCTGGGCCAACCCCTTCAAGGTCGTCCACGGCACCGCGCTGCGGATGATTGTCGACATGGGGGATTTGTCCCGCTCCGTGTCCATCCACTCGCCGGGGCAGACGGAACACCTGTTCCACAAGCACCGCGACGACCTGATGGAGCTCAACCGCAAGGTGGAGTTCCACCCCATGCTCCACACGCGCCAGGCCGTGGAGCAGCACCGCGAGGCGACGCTGACGCTCACGCCCGCGGTGGCCCTGGCCAAATAAAACAACCCGGACTTGAAGGCCGTCACTCCCCCCGGAGCGACGGGCCTCCAGGCCCGGGTCCATTGCTTTTCAGGCTCCAGCGGGAGCCGGCACTCGTAAACGCGTCAGGTTCCCCCTCAGAAACCCGGCGCTTCCCCCATCTATGTGCCAGCCCCGCGGTCCCCCTCATTTCCCGCGCATGCCGCGGTGAGCTAAGAAGTCCCCCGACTCCCCGACTCACCGTGTCGCGCTGCGCGGGCCCCCCTGCTTCCCGTGCTGCGATGAAGGAACAGTACCGGGGCCCCCTGTTTCGATCTGTGAAGCGGCCCACAGGCTGTGTGTGAAGGCGTTCACACCCGCCGGACTTGTCCGCCCGGCCTGGATGGGAGGCTTCCCTACCTGTATCCAGGGATTCCAGGCAGAATGGCGCTCCCCCCATGTCCTACGCGCAGCTGCTGGCCGAAATCCCCATGTTCGAAAGCCTCGGCCGGGAGGACCTGGAGAACATGTCGTCGCTCCTCCAGCCCCGGCGCTTCGCGAAGGGGGAGGTCATCTTCCACCGGGGGGATGTCGGCACCGCCCTCTTCATCATCCGGCGGGGCCAGGTGGCCATCCGGCTCTCCTCCAGCGAGGGGCGCGAAATCACCCTGGCGCTGTTGGACCGGGGGGACGCCTTTGGGGAGCTGTCACTGCTGGACGGCGAGGTGCGCTCCACCGACGCGATGGCTCGCGAAGAGGCACACCTCCTCACGCTCCAGCGCGACGACTTCCGGCGCTACCTGGAGACGCGGCCGCAGGTGAGCCTGGCGCTGCTGGCGAATATCAGCCGGCTGGTGCGGCGCACGACGCAGCTCGTGTACGACTCGGCCTTCCTGGACGCGCGAAGCCGGCTGGTGCGGGTGCTGCTGGAGCTGGCGAAGACGCAGGGCAAGCCGTCCCCCGAAGGGCTGGTCATCACCCCCAAGCTCACGCAGTCCGAGCTGGCCAACCTGTGCGGCGTCACGCGCGAGAGCGTGAACAAGTGGCTGCGCTACTACGTGCGCGAGGGGATGCTCAGCTTCGAGGGCGGACAGATCGTCCTCCTCCAGCCGGAGCGGTTGGGCCAGGACGCGGAGTAGCCGTCAGCCGGCCACGCGGAAGAGGGACAGGGGCTCCTCACGGCCCTTTACCCTCACCGGGTCCAGGGGCTCCAGCACGAAGGCGTCCGCATCCAGGAGGGCGCGCGTGGTGTCGGTGATGAGCACCTCGCCCGGGCGCGCGACGCCGCACACGCGGGCCGCGACGTTGGTGGCGTCCCCCACGGTGGCGTACTGGAGGTAGCGCTCCGAGCCGATGTTGCCCGCGGCCACCGGGCCGGAGTTGAGCCCGATGTGGACCTGAATCTCCGGCGTGCCCTCCTCCCGCCAGCGGGCGTTGAGGGCCGCCAGGGCGTGTTGCATCTCCACGGCCGCGCGCACGGCCCGGTCCGCGTCGTCCGGCCGGGCGAAGGGGGCGCCCCACACGGCCATCAGCGCGTCACCGATGTACTTCTCCAGCGTGCCCTCGTGGCGGAAGACGATGTCCGCCATCACCGGGAAGTACGCGTTGAGCATGTCCACCACCTGCCGGGGCTTGAGGCGCGAGGACATGGCGGTGAAGCCGGTGATGTCGGAGAAGAGGATGGTGACGTTCGCCTCGCGCACCTCCAGCGGCACGCCCCGCAGCGCCTTCAGCTGGCGCACGACGTCCGGCGGGAAGAAGCGCTGGTAGGCGTTGCGTAGCACCGCCTCCTCCTCCAGCCGCCGCGCCAGGTGCGCGTGGTCCAGCGCGACGGCGGCCTGGTTGGCGAAGGCGGTGAGGAACTCCAGGTCCTCGTCGGTGAAGAGGCCGCCCTGCTTGAGGCTGTCCAGGTACAGCACGCCCAGCACCGCGTCGCGCGTGCGCAGGGGCACGCAGAGGGAGGCGCGGATGGACTGGCGGAAGACGGAGTCCGCGCCGACGAGCCGCGCGTCGTCCTTCGCGTCGGTGAAGAGGGCCGCCACGCCGCGCGAGTGCACGTAGTCCACGATGTGCTGGCTGTAGAAGCGCTCCGGCAGCGCCCCACCCCGCGCGCCCCGGGCCACGCGCGGCACCAGCGCCCCGCTGTCCCGGTCCACCAGCAGCACCGCCGCCCGGTCCACCGCCCAGATTTGAAACACCAGCTGGACCACGCGCTCCAACAGCCCGTCCACCGGCCCCGGGGACGACAGGATCTGCCCCACCTTGAGGAGCACCTGGAGCTTGTCGCGGGTGCGGTCCGGCGAGCGCGTGTCGAGCAGCGACTCCATGGGCCCGGCGGAGAAGCGCGTCTCCAGGGGCTGCGTGCGCAGCGGGCCCCAGCCGTCCGGCAGCGGCGTGTCCGGGGACACCAGCCGGAACCACACCTCGCCGCACCGGAAGGACTGGCCGTGGCCCAGCTCCTGGCGGGAGACGCGGTGTGGCCCCACGAAGCTGCCGTTCTTGCTGTCCAGGTCCACCAGCACCACGCGCCCGCCCGCGCGCTCCAGCCGCGCGTGGCGCCGCGACAGGCTGGGGTGCGGCACGCGGATGCCGTTCTCCTCCGTGCGGCCGATGGTGGTGGTGCCCTCCGGCAGCATCACCACCCGTTCATCCACCTGGCCTGGGTTGAGGACGAGGCGCATGGGCTCAGGACCGCGTGGAGACGGCGGGGCTCAGGTGCGCCCCTTGGCCGTGAAGGCCTCCGCTCGGGGCGTGGAGGCGGGCGCTTCCAGGACGGCGGGGGCCACCTGTTCGGAGGTGCGGTCGGCGGAGGACGCGGACTGGCTGCCGTGGCGCGCCACCACCTCGCGGACTGTCAGCGGCTGGCCTCCGGGGCCCGGCAGGTGCCGCTCTCCGGCGAGCCGGCAGTCGAAGGCGTCGTGGAGCCGTGCGGCCAGCGTCTCGCTCACCAGCACCTGGTCGCGCGCCGCCAGGGTGGCGAGCCTCGCCGCGGTGTTCACCACGTCGCCCAGCACGGTGTGATCCATGCGTCCGCGTCCCGCCGCGCCCACGTTGCCAGAGACCACCGGCCCGGTGTCCACGCCCATGCAGAGGCCGTGGGCGTACGGGGAGGCGTCGCCGCCGCTCCACGCCAGCCCTTGCAGCCGCTGCCTCACCGCGAGGCAGGCGTCCAGCGCGCGCGCCACGTGGCCCTCGCCCTGGAAGACGGCCATCACCGCGTCGCCCAGGAACTTGTCCACCACGCCGCCGCGCGACTCCAGCTCCGGGAGGATGACCTCGAAGTTGGCGTTGAGCCGGCGCAGCGCGGACTCCGGGGAGTGCTGGCGGGTGACGGCGGTGAAGTCCGCCACGTCCAGGAAGGCCACCGTGGCGTCCACCTGCTCGCCCGCGAGCACTCCGGGGCCGCGCACCAGCGGCAGCACCCGGTCCACGATGCCGCCGTGCACGAACATGCGCAGCAGCGCGTTCTCCTCCGTGGAGCGCACCGCGCGGCGCAGCTCCGCCACGTGGCGCACCGTCTTGGCCAGCGTGGACTCCAGGTCGTCCAGGTCCACCGGCTTCACGAGGAAGTCGAACGCGCCCCGGTTCATCGCCGTGCGCAGGTTGGGCATGTCGCCGTAAGCGGAGACCATGACCACCTTCACCAGCGGATCCACCTCCCCCACTCGCGACAGGAAGGTGAGCCCGTCCATGCGCGGCATGTTCAGGTCGCACAGCACCGCGTGCGTGTCCGGGTGCTGGCGCAGCGCCTCCAGCGCCTCCTCGCCGTCGCGCGCGAAGACGAAGCGGTAGACGCCGTCGCGCACGTGCCGGCGGAAGCGCTGGCGCATGAGCAGCTCCACGTCCGGCTCGTCGTCCACCACCAGCACCGTGGCCGCCTGGGCCGCGCGGCCCGCCTCCACCAGCGCGACGAAGGCCGCGGCCAGCTCCCGCGCGGAGGTGAAGCGCTGCGCGAGCGCCGGGTGCAGCGCGCGCTGGAAGAAGGCGTCACCGCTGGCCCCCAGCTCCGGCACCAACTGCGACACGGCCACCGCGGGCGGATGGAAGGTGCCGCGCAGGAGGCCGCCCACGGACTCGGGGCCGTAGGGGAACTGCCCGGTGAGGGCGCGGTAGAGCACCACCGCGAGCGACCAGAGGTCCGCACGCGCGTCCAGGTCCGGATCCGCGCGCAGCTGCTCCGGGCTCATGTAGCGCAGCGTGCCCGTGAGCCCTTCGGCCTGTGCGGGCGCCGCGGTGGGCAAGAGTGAGCGCGCGAGCCCGAAGTCGAGCACCTTCACCACCTCCTCGCCGTCCACGTGGGCGAGGAAGAGGTTGGCGGGCTTCAGGTCGCGGTGGACGAGCCCCGCCGCGTGCGCCGCCGCCAGGGCCCGGGCCACCGGCGTGACGAGCGCGGCCACCCGCGCCGGGGACAGGCGCCCCTGCTGGGTGAGGCGCGTCTCCAGGTCCTCGCCCTCCAGCAGCTCCATGACGATGTACGGCATGCCGCCGTCCACGCCGGAGTCGTGCACCTGCACCACGTGCGGGTGGCGCAGCCGGGCCACGGCCTGCGCTTCCTGTTCGAAGTGGCGGTGGGCCTCCGGCGTGCGCGCCACGACGTCCGAAGCGATGAGCTTGAGGGCCACGTGCCGCTGGAGTTGCAGGTCGACGGCCCGCCAGATGGCGCCCATGCCACCGCCGCCAATCCTGCGCTCCAGCGCGTACCTGCCGCCCAGCGGGCGCCCGGTGTCCATCAGCCCTGTGTCTCCGTCCCGGGCACGGCCTGGCGCACGTGCCTTGCGAAGCCGGGAATGATGGCACACTTGTCCCCTCTCCCGGCGTGCCCATTCGGTGCCGCCGCCCCAGAGCTCCGGGGCCCGGCCGCACGCCCGGTGTGGGAGGGGGACCTCAGGTGGGCGTCAGCGCCTGCGCGAGCCGGGGCAGGACGTCGCCCGCTCTCGCTTCCACGCGCACATCCGCCAGGCCGTCGCCCCGGCTCTCCCCGATGTTGAGGATGCCGATGGGCATGTGCCGCTCCGCGGCGCGGGTGACGAAGCGGTAGCCGGAGTAGACCGTCAGCGACGAGCCCACCACCAGCAGCGCATCCCCCTCCTCCACCAGCGCGAACGCGTCCTGCACCAGCGGCGCCGCGACGTTGTCCCCGAAGAAGACCACGTCCGGCTTCAGCGTCCCGCCGCACCGCGTGCACGCGGGGACGTGGAAGCCCTCCACCGCTTCCGGCGGCAGCTCCGCGTCGCCATCCGGACGCAGCTCCACGACGGCGTGCGCGAAGTCCGGGTTGAGGCCCAGCATCCGCGCCTGGAGTGACGCGCGGGGCTCCTGCGCGCCGCACGCCAGACAGCGCACCCGCGACAGCGCGCCGTGCAATTCCAGCACGCGCTCACTGCCGGCCGCGGCGTGCAGCCCGTCCACGTTCTGGGTGATGAGGCCGGGCACCACGCCCGCCTTCTCCAGCGCGGCCAGCGCGAAGTGGGCGTCGTTGGGACGGGCGGAGGTGAAGCGCGGCCAGCCCAGCAGGCTGCGCGCCCAGTAGCGCTGCCGCACGTCCGGCTTGTGCAGGAACTCGCGGTGCTGGATGGGGTTGCGCACCTTGTGGCGCGTCTCCGGGCCGCGATAGTCGGGGATGCCGGACTCGGTGCTGCATCCGGCGCCGGTGAGCACCACGACGCGGCGTCCACGCAGCAGCGAGGTCAGGGCCTCCACGCCCGCTTCGGGCGGAAGGGCGTCGACAGGGGGGTCCGAGAGGGGCGTCATTCCACGCTCCGTATAACGGGGGCTCTTCGTGCCCGCCCGGAGGCCGTGGTGCCGCCCGTCGGAGAGGGGGGCGGCTGGCGGCTTTCGGGCGCCGCTTCGCCGGAGAAGGCCTTCACCGGGTGAGCGCATCCCGCGCGGGGTCCGCGGGCTTCGGCGTGGCCATGGCGGCCTTGAGGTCCCTGCGCGCGCTGGGGGGCAGCCTGGCGATCCACCGGTCCATTGCCTGGCGCAGCTCCGGCACGGAGGACTCATCGTCCGGAAGCGCGGCGGCCTCCTGGCGGGCCTCGGCGACGAGCCGCACGGCGCGGGCCGGGTCCTGCTTCGCGTCCCACAGCGCGCGGCCCAGCATGTAGCGCGCGGCGGGGCCCTCCGCCGGACGCGGACGGGCGCGCTCCCAGCCCGTGACGGCCTTCTCCAGCGGGGCCAGCGCTTCACGCGGCCGGCCGAGCACCATGTACGTGCGCCCCAGGTCCACCAGGGCCCCCGTCCAACCGCCGTTCACGTCGTCTGGCAGGGACGTCTGGAGCGCGGCGGCGCGCTCGAAGTACGGCAGCGCCTGGGCCGGCTGGTTGCGGTAGCTGAGCGTCTGGCCCATGCCGCGGAGCACCAGCGCCAGCGTGGGGTGGTCCGGGCCCAGGCTCTTCTCCACCTGCACGAGCGCCGTGGCGAAGCGCTGGGTGGCCTCCTCCAGCCGGCCCATGTGCACCAGCAGCGTGCCGATGTTGTTGACGATGATGGCCACCGTGGAGCTGTCGCGGCCCTCCGTCGTCTCCGCGATGCGCAGGGCGCGCTCGTACAGGGGCAGCGCCTCCTCGCGCTTGCCCTGGTACTGCAGCGCCAGCGCCAGGCTGTTGAGCGCGTCCGCCACCTGCGGGTGGTCCATTCCCAGCGAGCGCTCCAGCAGCGCCAGCGCGCCCCGCGCCAGCCGCTCCGACTGCACGAAGTCGCCCTGCTGCCAGCGCACGCTGGCCTGCTCCAGGCGGATGCGCGCGACGTCCGGATGCTCCGGCCCCAGCGAACCCCGCACGGTGCCCAGGGCGCGCTCGTACAGGCCCAGGGCCTCCTCCGCGCGCCCCTGCGAGCGGCGCACGGTGCCCAGCTCCACGCGCACGTCCGCGACCTCCAGGGCCTCCGGACCGAAGCGCTTCTCCAGGAAGGACAGCGCGCGGGTGAGCTGCTCGTGGGCCTCCGGGTAGCGGCCCTGGCGCGACAACAGCCGGCCCAGGTTCATGGCCAGCGCGCCGGCCAGTTCCCTGCTGCCGCCCAGCCGCTCCACCGCGGCGCTGGCGCGCTCCGCGGCCTGCTGCCCTTGTGCGTAGTGGTCCAGGCGTTCGCCCGTCACGCGCACGGCCAGCGTCCACGCGCGAGCGGCGGCGTCGTCATTGCGGCCGGCCTCCGCGGTCCACGCGGCCTGGAGCACCGTGGCCTCCGCGCCCCGGTAGTCCCCGGCCCCGTCCTTCAGCTCCGCGAGCAGCAGCAGCGCGTCCGCGGCGCCGGCCCAGTCCCCCGCGACTCGCGCGGCCTGGGCCACCGGCTCCACGCGCGCCACGCCCTGCGAATAGCGGCCGGCGGCGCGCAGGGCCCTCGCGTCCACGAGCGCCTGGAGCAGCGCGATGGTGCGGTCCCTCGCGGCGGCGTCGTCCGGCGAGGAGTGGCCCCGCGACGTCAGCGCCTCCACGTCCGAGCAGCCCGCCAGCGGCGCCAGCCCCTCCACCGCGCGGGGCGCCCGCTCCACGAGGTCCGGATCCGCCTGCGTGAACAGCTGCGTGAGCGCGGCCACGTCCGCCAGCCGCGCGTCCAGGCAGCGCATGCGCAGCGCCATCACCGCTTCGCTCTGCTCGTGCCGCACGCGGGTGGCCTCGCAGGCCGCCGTGCGCGTCGTCACCCACGCGGCGGTGTACGCGTCCAACCCCCGGCGCACGTGGCGGAAGGCATCGTGCGCGAAGCGGCGCTCGGTGCCTACGAAGGCCGCCTCCACCGCCTGCTGCCGGGGGGCGTCCCACACGCCGTCCAGGGCGCGCGCGGCGCCCTCGCAGCCCGTGGCGTCGCGGCCGTGGAGGACGTGCGTGAGGCCCACCGCCGACAGGAGCAGCAGCGACGCACCGGCCACGCGCAGCCGCCGCGTCCGGCGCGCCGCGGGGTCCGTCTCCAGCGCGGCGATGAGCGCCTCCATGGAGGCGTGGCGGTCCTCGGGCTTCACCGACAGGCCCTTCACCACCACCCGGCGCAGCCACTGCGGCACGCCCGAGTGCCGGGGCACGCTCTTCACGCGCCCCGCGTGCACCGCCTGGGACAGCTCCTCCACCGTGGCGCCCGCGAAGGGGCGCTCGCCGTAGAGACCTTCGTAGAGCGCGACGCAGAAGCCGAACTGGTCGCTGCGCGCGTCGGTGCGCTCCTCGGGCGGGAACTGCTCCGGGGCCATGTACGCGGGCGTGCCGCCCTCCATGGCGCGCGGATGGGGCAGGCCCCCGGGCGTCACCGGCGGGGCCACGGCGCCGGACATGATGCGCGACAGGCCGAAGTCGGTGACGCGCACACGGCCGTCCTGGCCCATGAGGATGTTCTCCGGCTTCACGTCGCCGTGCACGACGCCCACCGCGTGCGCGGCCGCGAGCCCCCGGGCCACGGCGAGGAACACCTCCACCACCTGGCGCCACGGGTGCGGACCGTCGTGCTCCCACTTGCGCAGCGTGTGCGCGTCCACCAGCTCCATGGCCAGAAACACTTGCCGGCCGAAGGTGCCCACGTCGAAGACGGAGACGACGTGCGGGTGGGAGACGCGGGCCATGGCCTGCGCCTCGCGCAGCACCTGCGTGCGGCCGGCCTCCGCGCCCAGCCCCAGCGCCTCCACCTGGAGGAGCTTGAGCGCGACGCGGCGGTCCAGCTCCGGATCATAGGCGGCGTACACGACGCTCATCCCGCCCACGCCCAGCATCTCCAGGATGAGGTAGCGGCCCACCGCCGTGCCGCGCGCGAGCGGTGGCGTGGGCAGGCGCAGGCGCGGCTTCTTCCCACGCCAGGGGTCCACGGCCAGCGTCGCCAGCTGGCTGTCGAGGACCTCCTCCTCCGGAGCCTCCAGTACGGACCCGGGGGTGGCGGGCGGCTGCACCTTCAGCGCTTCGGACACCATGCGCCGGCAGGAGGGGCACGTGTCCAGGTGCTCGTCGACGAGCGCGGCCCTGTCGGGAGGCAGCGTCCCGAGCAGGAGGTCCATGAACGTGGGTTCGTCCAGACAGGCGAGGGGCATGGGAGGCACGCGGATGGGAGCCAGCACAGCAGGTGTCGCGGCTTGCGTCGAGTCACCCTGGGGACGTTCCAGGGGTTGGAGGGTCGCCTGCCCGGCGTGTGGGAAGTCGGTTCGCCAACGCATCCCCGAGTTTGGTTGTGACAGAGGGGCCTTTCTGGAAGCGTCCGAGCATGCGGCGGCTGCGACGTCTCGGATGGGCAGGACTGATATCCCTGGCGCTGCACGTCCTGATTTTCGGGCTGTTGTGGGCGGCGCCGTCTTCCACCGGACGCAAGGCCCGGCCGCGCGGGAAGGCGGTCGAGGTGGAGATCATCACCTCGTTCCCCGTCACCGCCCCGTCACCGCCGGTCCAGGCGCCCGCCTCGCCACCGTCGGGCATCGCGACGCGTGAGCCTCCCAAGCGTGCTCCCACGCCGCGCCCTCCCGTAGCGACGCGTGAGCCACCGAGGAACGAACCAGCCCCCGAGCCCTTACCTCCCCCGGTGACCGCGACGCGTGAGCCTGTTCCAGACGCGGACCGGCCCACGGTGGATGTTCCCCGGGCACAGCCTCCGGGCACCCTGCCCTCGAACCTGCTTCCCACTCCGGGCTTGAGGTCCGGAGGGGTGATCATCACGACGCCGGAGAGCTCGCGGGGCGGAGGCCGCACCCTGCGCCCCGGCGACCCGAGCCTGTCCGCGGAGTCACGCCTCGCCGACGAGAAAGCGCTCGTGTCGGAGCGCGTGCAAGGCATCGTCGACGAACGCCGCGCGCGGGACCGCGTGGACACCGGCCGCGTCCACCCCTACTTCGGCCAGCTGCGCGCGCAGCTGGAGAAGCAGATGGACGAACCGCCCCTCTTCGACATGCCCAGCTTCCCCAAGCAGATGCTGTACGCGTACGCGGACAAGGCCCGGCAATTCGGTGCCACCGGCTCTCCCGGGAGCATGCCCGGGCCCCGCCAGCCCCCCAAGCCGGGAGAGCTCGTCGCGAAGCGCGCCCGCGACGAACCCGGCTACAACCGCCTGCGCGGGCTCAGCCAGGCGGGCGAGGAACTCCAGGACTTCGCCCACGGCGTCAGCACCATGAAGCTCGTCGTCACGCTGGAGCTGCTCCAGGGCCCGGACGGCGTGCTGCGTGAGGTGAAGCTCATCAGCCGCAGCGGCAACCGCGCCTACGACGACTACGTGCTCCAGTCCGTTCCGCCCGCGCTGGGGAAGTTCCCCGCGCCGCCCCCGGACGCCATGGGCGTGCACACCGACGGCATCCGCAGCGTGTGGGCCGTGGAGGGCCGCGTCATCTACGCGCGCAAGGTCAGCGACATGAAGAAGGGCACGGACAACGTCTACCTCGCCGCCCTGGCCGCCGTGGGCCTCCTCGCCGGGAACTTCGATGAGACCACCGGCGAGGTCTACGTCATCGACGTGCGCAACCCGCACTTCGAATGCCGCTCGCGCCTGCTGCGCGTCTACTGACTCAGGGCGTGAACGCCGGGGGCCACCGCACGCCGCCGCCCAGCGGAAGGAGCGCCTCCGCCACGTCGAGCAGCGCCCCGTCCGCCCACCGCCGCCCCACGAGCTGCACCCCCACCGGCAGGCCCGCCGGCGTGCACCCGATGGGGAACACCACCACGGGGCTCCCCGTCGCGTTGAACAGGCAGGTGAACCCGCCAAAGGCCTCCAGGTACTGGCGAGGCACCCCGTCCACCTCCACCGGCGCGCCGAACGGCGTGTGCACCGGCGCGGCCGTCATCGCCACCGGCACGAGCCACGCGTCCCAACCGGACAGGAAGTCCTCCAGCAGCGCGATGTGCCCGTCCCGCCGGGACAGCGCCGCGCCGTAACCCGTCATGTCGATGCGCGTCCCCTGGACGATGGCCTTCGCCAGCAGGTCGCGCTCCAGCGGAAGGAACTGCCCCCGGAAGCCCTCGCGAATGGGCGGAGACAGGGGCGCGCCGACCTCGCCCCCCTCCATCAGCCCCCACACCTCCACCAGGTCCGTGAAGTCCTGCCCCGCGGGCACCGCCTGCTCCACCACGGCGCCCTGCGCACGCGCGGCGGCGGTGAAGCGCTGGAACAGCTCACGCGTCTCCCGGTCCGCCTGGAAGGGGCCCAGCGTGTCCGCCCACGCCAGCCGCAGGCCCTTGAGCGCCCGGGGCTTCGCGGCCCCCAGCGGCGCGACGGGCGGCACCTCCGGGGCGAGCGGATCCGCCCCCTCGATGAGTGACAGGATGAGCCGCACGTCCGCCACCGAGCGCGCCAGCGGCCCCGCGCAGGCCATGTGGCGCACGTGGCGCGGCCCGTCCGGCGGGTCCGGGATGTGGCCGAAGGTGGAGACGCGGTGCTCCGTGGGCTTGATGCCCACGATGCCGCAGTAGTGCGCCGGCTGCCGGATGGAGCCGCCAATGTCGCTGCCCACCTCGAAGGGGGTGAGCCCCGCCGCGACCGCCGCCGCCGCGCCGCCGCTGGAACCGCCCGGCGTGCGCCCCAGGTCGTGAGGGTTGTTCGTCCGGCCCCAGAGCGGCCCGTCCGTCTGGAAGTCCCCGGCGAACGGCGGCAGGTTCGTCTTGCCGAAGAGGATGGCCCCCGCGGCCTGGAGCCGGGCCACCACGGTCGCGTCCCGCGCGGGCACGTACTCCGCGAGGGCCGGGTGGGCGGACGTCGTGCGCAGCCCCCGGGTGCTGTACGCGTCCTTCACCGTGAAGGGCACGCCGTGCAGCGGGCCCCACAGCTCGCCCCGTGAGAGCGCCGCGTCCGCCGCTTCCGCCCGCTTCCGGGCCTGCGCCTCGTCCCACGTCACCACCGCGTTGAGCGCGGGGTTGAGCCGCCGGGCCCGGGCGAGGAAGGCGTCCAGCACCTCCACGGCGCTGACGTGACGCTCGCGAAGGGCCGCCGCCAGCTCCGTGGTCGTGAGGGACGCGAGCGCTCGCGCGCCCCCGGAGGCGCCCGGTTCCCGCGGCGCGACAGTCGATTCCATGTGCGTTGGCTCCCCGCGGGCCGGCCCCGGCGGCACCTGTTTTCGAGGCCAGGGTTCTACCAGCTCCTCACCGCGCCCGGGCCTCCCGGACCTGGAGGGCGGGCGTCACGACGTAGGCGGACGCGGCCGTGTCCAGCTTCACGCGTGGAGGACGGCGGGATTCCTCGAAGAGGCGGTAGCCCGGCTCCAGGCCGCGCCAGAAGGCCTTGTACGCGTCGGGGACCCCTTCGAGTGCCTCCAGCGCCGCGAGCCCCGCCGCGTCCATGCGGCGTGGGAAGATGTGCACCGGCACGTCGCGGCCCATGCGCGCCCGGGCCTCGGAGACGATGAGGTACAGCGCTTCGATGGGCTCGTCCTGGATGGCCAGGCAGCCGATGCTCACGCAGTCGCCGTGGATGTAGATGTCGCCCCCGGGGTTCGCGGCGCCCCATTTGCGGTCGAGCGCGTTCGGGTAGTTCACCCGCATCGACAGGTAGTAGGCGCTCTTCGGGTTGAAGAGGTCCACCGTGTAGAAGCCCTCCGGGACCTGCAGGTCGCCCAGGGCCCGCTTGGGGCCCACCTCGCCGGAGGCCGCGCAGATGGGGAAGGTGCGCACCTTCACGAGCGGCTGGCCCTTGCGCCCCGCCCACACCTCCAGCTCGCGCTCGACCTTGAAGGCCCGGAGGTACAGCTCCTCCGGGGGCCAGGCGACACCGGCCGCCTTGAACTCCTGGACCAGGCCGGCCGTCTGGCGCTTCCGGGCCCCGGCGACCCGGTCCTCGGCGTGCGCGCACAGCGAGGCCAACAGGACACCCCAGGCGAGCAGGGTCTTCATGGGCGGAATGCTCCTTGGGTCAAAAACGGTTGGACGCTGGCGGACGTCAAGCCGGTCCCCGGGCAGGGGTGGCCGGCGAACAGGATACCGGCCCGTGGGCACCCCTGGCCCCCTGCTTCCCAAGCTGCTAGCAAGCGGTTCGTGGGCCTTCTGGGCGACGTTCAGCGTGACGGCGATGGAAACCAGGGGCCGCCAGATGTTCTCATCTCCAACGTGCATCAAGGCGAGCAGGGGCCGCCGGTGTGCGCATCGACTGAAGCTCCCCGCCCCGTGCCGTTCCGGCCTTTTGCCTAAGAATGAATGACTCCCTCGAGACCCTCCTCGCCGACGGCATCATTGACGCCGTCATCGGCCAGCTGAAGACGGGGAAGGAGGCGGAGGTGTGGCTCGTCCAGCACGCCGGCCAGATCGTCGCAGCGAAGCTGTACAAGGAGCGCCACGAGCGCAACTTCCGCAACAACTCCGGCTACAAGGAAGGCCGTGAGGTGCGCAACTCGCGCACCCGCCGCGCCATGGAGAAGGGCAGCCGCTTCGGGCAGGCCGCCGCGGAAGAGGCGTGGAAGAACGCGGAAGCGGACTCGCTCTACAAGCTGCACGCGCAAGGGGTGCGCGTGCCCACGCCGGTGCTCTTCTACGAAGGCATCCTCCTGATGGAACTGGTGCGGGACGCGGAAGGCCAGCCCGCGCCCCGGCTGGTGGAGGCCCCGCCCCAGACGCCCGAGGAGGCCGAGGCCCTCTACATGGACCTGCGGGCCCAGGTGATTCGCACCCTGTGCGCGGACCTCATTCACGGGGACCTGTCGCCCTACAACATCCTGATGAGCGGGTCCGGCGCGACCATCATCGACTTTCCGCAGACGGTGGCGGCGGCGCGCAACAGCCAGGCGGAGTTCTACTTCCGCCGCGACCTGGACAACGTGCGGCAGTTCCTGGCGGGGATTTCGCCCCGGCTGGACGGCCGCGCGGGCGACACGGGTGAAATCTGGAACGCGTACGTGCGGCGCGACCTGACGCCGGAGTTCGTGCCGTCGGGAGCGTTCCGCGAGCCCCCGCGCAAGCAGGCAGGCGCGGGCCGTCAGGGCGCCCGGCAGGAGCGCTTCCCGCTGGAGGAGCCCCGTCGCAACGAGTTCCGTCCCGCTCCGGCGCCCGTGGCGGTGGAGGTGGAGGAAGGGCTCAGCGCGGAGGAGGCGGAGCTGCGCGCGCTGGAGGCACTGGTGCTGCGCCAGGGTGGCGGCGAGCGCGGACGGCCCGTCGTCACGTCGAGCCCGCGCGATGGTCGCCGGAGGGGTGGTGGGTTCGGTGGCAAGCCGCCGCCGCGCACCGGCAATGCGCCCCGGCCCGGGAACGCGGGGCCGCAGCAGAACGCGGGAGCGCGTCCGGCGCAGGGCGGTGGCAACAACAACCGGCCCAACGGCAACCCCGGGCGTCCGCAGCAGGGGGCGCCGCGCAACGCTGCTCCGGCGCAGGCGGCAGCGAATCCTCCGGCGGCGCAGGCCGATGCGCGCACGAACGGCCGGCCGCAGCAGGGCGGGCCTCGCAACGGCAATCCGCGCAATGAACCGCGCCGTGATGGACGTCCGCCGCGTTCGCCCAACGGCGAGCCGCGCATGAACGGCCAGCCGAACGGTGAGAACGCTCAGCCGCACGGCGAGAACAGCCAGCAACGGCAGAACGGTCAGCCCCAGCGGCAAAATGGTCAGCAGAGGCGGAACGGTCCGCCCCCTGGTGGCGAGCAGGGCCTGAACGAGCAGCCACGCATGAACGGCCAGCAGCACGGCGAGAATGGCCAGGCACCGCAGCGGCAGAACGGGCCGCGCATGAACGGCCAGTCCCGTGGCGGCGAGCAGGGCCTGAACGGGCAGCCGCGGCAGAACGGCCAGTCCCGCGACGGCGAGCAGGGCCTGAACAGGCAGCCGCGCCAGAATGGCCAGCCGCGTGGTGGTGAGCAGGGCCTGAATGGCCAGCCACGCCAGGGTAGTCAGCCTCGCGGTGGTGAGCAGGGCCTGAATGGCCAACCGCGCCAGGGTGGCCAGCCTCGCGGTGGTGAGCAGGACCTGAACGGGCAGCCGGCTGGCGGTGAGTCCGGCCCGGACGCGCAGTCGCCGCGTCAGAACGGCCGGGCGCCGCGCACCGAGTGGCGCGCGAATGGCCGGCCACAGCAGAACGACGGGCCCCGTCAGGACGACTCGCGCATGAACGGGCAGCTCCGCCGGAACGGCGGCGACCGGGCGGAGGAAGCCCCGGCGCGGCACGGACATGACGAGGCCGGGATGAACGGCACGCCGGCGCAACCGCCCGAGGAGTCCCGCGCGAATGGACAGCCGCGCAACGGCGGCCCCCGGATGAACGGGCGGCCTCCGCGCAACAACGGCTCCTTCCAGGACGGCGCCCCCCCGCAGGACGGCGAGCCGCGCCAGAATGGCCGGGGCCCGGGCCCCCGAGAGGCGCGCGGCAACCTGCCCAACAACGGCCCTCGGATGCCCCGTCAGGGCCCGGAGCGCGGCTCGGGACGTCCGTCCCGGGGTTCCGCGCCCCAGGTGAGCTACGTGGGCCGTCCGCCCGCGGCCTCGTCCTCGAACCCTGAGACGGGCTCCTCCTAGGTTCACGGAAGGGGCTCCCGTCCGCGGCGCACCGCTCGACCTGGTCCGACTGTCGGACCAGTTTGAGGCCCGCGTCCCGATTTGGCGGACCAACTGCGTCAGCCGCCGTGCCTGGAGCTTCCCCCAGCCGAGCCGCACGAACTGGTCCGACTGTCGGACCAGTTGAGACCACTGCGGGTCCCCCGGGGGCTGACCCGCCGCGTCAGCCGCCGTGCCTGGAACCTCCCCCAGCCGAGCCGCACGAACTGGTCCGACTGTCGGACCAGTTGAGACCACTGCGGGTCCCCGGGGGCTGACCCGTTGCGTCAGCCGCCGTGCCTGAGGCCTCGTCTCCAGCCGAGCCGCACGAACGGGTCCGACAGTCGGACCAGTTGAGACCACGCTGGTCGCCGGGGGCTGACCCGCCGCGTCAGCCGCCATGCCTGGGGGTCCCGCCCCGTCCGAGCCGGGCCGCACAAACCGGTCCGACAGTCGGACAGGTTTGGACGACCGCACTGCCGCGGGCGCGCCCTACTCCGCCGTCACCGGCACTTCGCGCGCCAGCTCTTCCCGGAAGAACCGGCTGCCTTTCGCGAGCTTCGCCATGTACGGGCGCACGTCCTCGCGGGCCTCCGCGCTCAGCGCCGCGAACGGCGTCACGTGCGCGTCCGGCACGTAGCGGAACGTCAGGTTGATGCGCCGCGTGCGGAAGTCCGGCAGCTCCGGCGGCATCACGTGGCCCGCGCGCGTGTCCACCCGCTGCACGCGGTGGAACGTCTGCTCCTTCCACTGCGCCCCACCGAAGAGCTGCAACGCCCCGTCATCCAGCCACTGCTCCAGCACCACCGCGTCGCGCTCACCAGGCCGCGTGGACGTGACGAACTGGATGAGCGCGCGCTCGCCCAGGGACAGCGACGCCACCGGGCCCGGCTCGAAGTCCTTGTGCTCACCCACCCGCGCGGTGTCCACCCAGCGGCCATCCTCCAACCGGCTGCCGTAGAAGTTCACCAGGCACGTGTTGAGGTGCCAGCCCTGCGGCATGTCCGGTCCCCGGAACATCCGCCGCGCCAGGGCCTCCACCTTCACGATCTGCCGCTCCAGCACCGCGGGGAACGGCTCCGCCTTCACGCAGCGGTCCTTCACGCCCTTTGGCGGCCGGTAGTAGTCCAGACACGCGAACTGCCAGTTGCCCAGCCAGTACACCGGCCGCAGCAACCGGCGCTGCTGCTGCCCCTCCGGCGGCGGGAAGTGCTTCGAATAGCGCTCCTCCCACAGCGGGTGCAGCGTGCCCAGCCACGTCAATATCTCCGTGCGGTCCGCCGAGGACAGGAAGCTCGCGTTGTAGTGGTGGCCCGGCGTGCGCTGCGCGGCCTTGCGCGCCAGCGGGGAACCCGGGCCCCTGCGGGGAGGCAAGGCCATGCGCTCAGGTCCTCACGCCTCGGAAGCGGCGACGTCGAACGCGAGTTCGATCATCTCGTCGAACGTCGTCTGCCGGTCCTCCGGCGACAGGTGCTCGCCGGTGAGGATGTGGTCCGACACCGTGAGCAGCGCCAGCGCCCGCGCGCCGAACTCCGCCGCCACGCCGTACAGGCCGGCGATCTCCATCTCCACCGCCAGGATGCCCATCTTCGCCAGCGTTGCGTTGAGCGCTTCCTGCGGGTGGTAGAACAGGTCGGAGGTGAAGACGTTGCCCACGCGCACCGGCTTGTTGCGCTTCTCCGCCGCCTCCACCGCGCGCCGGGCCAGCGTGAAGTCCGCCACCGCCGGGAAGTCGTGCCCCATGGCGCGCATGCGGTTCACGTTGGAGTCCGTGCCCGCGCCCATGGCCACGATGACGTCGCGCAGCTTCACGTCCGTGCGCAGCGCGCCGCAGCTGCCCACGCGGATGAGCACCTTGGCGCCGTAGGTCTTCACCAGCTCCGTCGCGTAGATGGAGATGGAAGGCACGCCCATGCCGTGCCCCATCACCGACAGCCGCTTGCCCCGGAAGGTGCCGGTGAAGCCCAGCATGTTGCGCACCGACGTGACGGGGCGCGCGTTCTCCAGGAAGCGCTCGGAGATGTAGCGCGCGCGGAGGGGGTCGCCCGGCATGAGGACCACTTCGGCGAAGTCACCGGGGGACGCGGAGATGTGCGGAGTTGCCATGGAAGCAGAGGCCTTTCAGCGCGCGGTCGACAGACCGGACGGAGCACCCGTGGGAACGGCCACCGGCGTCGGTGCCGGCGCGGCGGGTGTACACGGGTTGGGCAGCTTGCCCGAAGCCGCGGGGTCCGTGTTCACCAAAGCGGGGGCCGGCGCCTGCGGAGGCATCCGGCGCTGCGGCAGCTGCACCGGCGGGGGGATGGGGCAGTGCGTGCACGGCCCCTTCAGCGGAATCACCAGCCGCCGGCCGATGCTCAGGAACGTGTTGCGCATCCGGTTGGCCTTCTTGATGGCCACCACGCTGGAGTTGTGGCGCATCGCGATGCCGCCCAGCGTGTCCCCGTTGCGCACCTTGTACATCATGAGGTTCTGGTCCGGCTGCAGCGCCAGCAGCGGCGCCACGCGGCGGCCCAGCTCCTGCGCGCGGCCGTTGAAGAAGCGCACGTGGAAGTGGTCGCGGTGCCGGCGCGCGTGCTTGATGAGCGAGTTGAAGCCCGCGTTGAACAGCGAATCCAGCCACACCTTGTCCTCTCCGATGGAGAGCGCGTAGTCGTACAGGACCTTCTGCACGCGCTTGTCCACGAGGATCATCTGCACGTCGGTGTTCACCACCAGCGAGCGCACCAGCGCCCAGTTCATGGCCACGTCGATGTAGCGCTCCCGCTCGCGCTCACGCACCGGCTCCGCGGTCGGGTAGTAGAAGCCGAAGTCCACGTCGCGGCCGTTCTGGTGGCTCTTGTGCGGGCGCAGGTAGCCGCCGTCCTTGGTGGACAGGCGGTTGACGCGCAGCGGGGGCACGCTCGGGTACTGCGCGCGAACGGCGCGGATGGCGGCGACCACGTAGTCCACCGTCTCCTGCGTGCCGTAGGCAATCTCCGGCGACACCACGAGCCAATCCTTGTCATCCGGCACGCGCACGCTGTTGAGCTGCCGGCCGCTCTCCACGAAGCCGATGGACATGGAGCCCAGCGTGGCGGGGTCCTTCTTCCACGCCTCGGTGAGCGCCTCGTCGGACAGGTCGGCAGTGTACAGCGGTCCCGCGGGGGCGGCGGGCGCGAGCGGCGCCTGCATCTCCCCTTCCTCGCTCACGCCTTCGTCGTCGGTGGCCGCGGTGGCCTCGTCGTCCTCTTCTTCCGCGTCCACGGGGCAGGGATTCTCCCGCACAGCGGCGTCGGTGACGACAGCGGCCACCTCCGCCGGGGACGGCATCGCGACGGGGGCGCCGGACGCGGTCACCGGAGACGTGGCCTGGGACCCACCCGGGGCCGGAGCCGCGGCCTGCGCGGGCGGCGTCTCCACGGGCGGCGTCGCGGGCGAGGCCTGGACCGGAGCCGGAGCGGGTGCCGGGACGGGGGTGACGACACGCGCGGCGCAGCCAGCGCAGAACAGGAGGATCAGGAGTGAGGAACGCACCGGGCCGCAGGATGACCCGAGATGCACGGGCCACCAAGCACGGAGCGCGATTTTGACTGCGCGTGCGCACCCCTGCCTGCCTGCTTCATGCCTGTCTCAAACGCTCTGCGTGAAGCCTTCCGCCTCCAGCATCTGCGAGGCACGGCGCGGAGTGAGCACGTCGAACGGCAGCCGCCGTCCACCGCCCATGGACAACACGCGCTTGTCCTTGCTGACCAACCAGGTGGCCCCCACGCGCGCGGTCAGTGCGAGGAACTTCTGATCATCCCGGTCGCGGCACGGCGGCAGCTCCACCGGGGTCCCTTCTCCCTCCGCGACCCGCACGAGCGCACCGTATGCGTCGCGCACCGCGTGCTGCGCCTCCGCCGCCAACTTGAACGAGGGATAGGCGAGCACCAGCGCCAGCTCCTTCAGCGTGTGCCGGTCCGCCCACGCCGTCAGCGCGCCCGAACGCAGCGCCTGCTTCAACGGCCGGGTGAACGCGTCATCAAAGACGAACACATCCAGCACCACGTTGGTGTCCAGCACCACGGAACGAGTGGCAGGCACAGCGGAAGGAGTCTTCACGATGCAGGAACTTTCCGTCACCAACACTGCTGACACAACCCTGCTCTCTTGGCAGCCAATCACAATGCACGGGGCGTCCATGGCAGAAACCAGAAACCCTGGATAAAGATGCATTTCGTTGAACCCCTCCCCCTGGCCGGCCCCCGCCGGTGAAAGGTCTGTCCATGAAGCCCTCGTCCCGTTCGCTGTGTCTGACGTTGCTGAGCGCCGCTGCCCTGCTGGGTGGCTGTGGAGGCGAGGAGGCGCCCACGCCGCAGGGGGAAGGCGTCATCGTGCCGCCCGTCCAGACGGAGACCGCTGGCGACGGCCTGAGCGCGAGCGCCGCGTACTGCGACGACGTGACGACGTGGGATCCGGCCTGGGTGCAGTTCGAGAACGACGTGCTCACGCTCATCAACCAGCGCCGCGCCGCGGGCGCCACCTGTGGCGGCGTGGCGAAGCCGGCGGTGGGCGCGCTCACGCTGGACACGAAGCTGCGCTGCGCGGCACGCAAGCACTCCAAGGACATGGGCACGAACAACTTCTTCAGCCACACGGGCTCCACCGGCACCACGCCGTGGCAGCGCATGGCGTCCGCGGGCTACAGCTACCGGACGGCGGCGGAGAACATCGCCGCGGGCTACGGCACCGCGGCGGCGGTGGTGACGGGGTGGATGAACAGCACCGGCCACTGCAACAACATCATGAACGGGGCGCTGAAGCAGACGGGCATCGGTTACTTCAACGCGCCGTCCAGCACCTACAAGGCCTACTGGACGCAGGACTTCGGCACGCCGTAGTTCCCGGGCAGGGGCGGAGGGCTATGCTTCGCGCCCATGCCCTCCCCCTTCGCCGAGCACTTCCCCGCGCTGCGGTCCGGCTTCAGCTACCTGGACAACGCGGCGGGGGCGCAGGTGCCCACGCACTGCATCGACGCCATCCATCAGTTCCTCACGGGCGGAAGCTGCAACGTGGGCCAGCCCTACCCCGCCTCCCGCGTGGCCACCGCGCTCAAGGTCCGGGCGCGCGAGGAGACGGCGGAGTTCCTCAACTGCCGGGCGGATGAAGTGATGCTCGGCCCCAGCGCCACCGCGCTCACCTTCCAGGTGGGCCGGGCCGTCTCACGCCTCTTCCAGGCGGGCGACGAGGTGGTCATCTCCGAGCTGGAGCACGAATCCAACGCGGCCCCGTGGCGCGCGCTGGAGGCGCAGGGCGTGAAGGTGACGACCTGGCGCGCGAGCTGGCCGGAGGGCCGGCTGGAGGCCTCGGAGTTGAAGAAGCTCATCACGCCGCGCACGCGGCTGGTGGCGGTGTCTGCGGCGGCGAACTCCGTGGGCGCGACGCCGGACGTGGCCGCGGCGGCGGAGGTGGCGCACAGCGTGGGCGCGTGGCTGTTCGTGGACGCGGTGCACTCCGGTCCGCACCATCTGCCGGACGTGCGCGCGTGGGGCGCGGACTTCGCGGTGTTCTCGCCGTACAAGGTCTTCGGTCCGCACCTGGGCTGTCTGTTCGTGCGGCGCGAGCTGCTGGCGGGGCTGCCGGCGGACAAGCTGTGGTTCATGCCGGATGACGGTCCGCAGAAGTTCGAGCCGGGCACGGCGAACCACGAAGGCTGGGCGGGCTGGCTGGGCTCGCTGCGCTACCTGCGCGACGTGCTGGGCGGTGGTCAGCCGGGACGTGAGGGATTGGCGCGGGCCTTCCAGCGCATCGCGCAACTGGAGCAGCCGCTGCTGGAGGCCGCGCTGGAGCAGCTGTCCCGGCACCCGCGCGTGCAGCTCTATGGACCGAAGACATCCGCCGGACGCGTGGCCACGTTCTGTTTCAACGTGACGGGCCTGGCACCGCGCGCCGTGGCCGAGCACCTGGCGGAACAGGGCGTGGGCGTCGCGGCGGGGCACTACTACGCGACGATGGCGGCGCAGGCGCTGGGGCTGATGCCCGACGGCGCGGTGCGCGCGTCACTGCTGCACTACAACACGGCGGAGGACGTGGGGCGGCTGCTCGCGGCGCTGGACTCGCTGCCCTGATGCCGGGAGCGCTCACGCACTGGAGCCTCCCGCTCCGTGTGGACTTCGACGAGCCGGGCGTCACCTTGCGCCCGCTGCTCGCGAAGCCGGTCTTCATCGCGTGGCCGGAGGTGGAGTTCGTCTGCCTGACGCCCACGATGGCGCGGCATCCCGAAGGCTGGCGCGAGAAGACCTACAGCTTCCTGCCCAAGGGCTTCCGCTCCACGCTCGAGACATCGGGGCACCTGTGGGTCGAGTTCGTCGTGAGGGACCGGCGTCCCATCCTGGCCCGGACCGAAGGCGCGTGGACCCGCTCGTGGCTGGCGGGCCGGCTGCGGCCCATGCTCGACGCCAACGACGCATGGAAGGTGGATCAATCCCTCATCGGGTTGGACCTCTACCGGCGCCGCCTGAACGCGCCGCTGGATGACCTGTTGGACCTGCTGGCGCGACACTGCCGGTTCGACCTGGTGGTCCACGACTTCTGAACAGCGCCCATCCGTCAGTCTTGAGCAGCCCTTTGCGATGCATGCCCATTCCGGCTGGCACGCCGCCTCAACCCCGCCACGATGATTTCGCCGATGCCGCTGAGGATGAAGATCCCGCCAATGAGTCCGTAGATGATTGCATCATTTCTGGGCGCCCAGGACAGACTGAGGAACCAGGCCCCCAGCACCACCTTCCCCAGGCCCGACACAACCTCCAGGAGCGGGACGTACGGGCGTTCACGCTTGGTGACGGTGAGGAAGAGCAACACTCCCCCTGCGACCAGAGACAAGCCCACGAAGGCGGCCCCCAGGCCGAAAACCACCCCCCGGGGGTCATCGGCCCCCTGCGCCCAGGCCGGGGAGGCGAACAGGACGCTGGCCGTGCCGAGCATCCCGGAGCATCGCTGCTTCAAAGCGGCGGACAATCGCATCCGCGAAACGCTACCACCTCACGCCTCCACCGGCGGAGCGGGCCGCTTCGCCGTCAGCGTCGCCCCCGCGGACGCGACGCTCACCAGCGCGACCGCCAGCCATTGCAGGGGTGTGAGGTGCTCGCGCAGGAACAGCCAGCCCACCACCGTGGCCACGCCGGGCTCCAGGCTCATCAGGATGCCGAAGGTGCGGCTGGAGAGCTGGCCCAGCGCCATCATCTCCAGCGTGTACGGCAACGCGCTGGACAGCAGCGCCACGCCCAGGCCCGCCGCGAAGAGGCCCGGCGTCATCCGCTCCAGGTGGCCCTCGCGCAACATGAAGGGCAGCACCGTCAGCATGGCCACCACCATGCCCGCCGCCACGCCCTCCCCTTCTGGCACGCGGCGCGACAGCCTTCCGCCCATCAGGATGTAGAGCGCCCAGCACGCCCCCGCCGTCAGCGCCAGCACCACGCCCAGCGGATCCAACCCGCCGGGCTGCGCCGTCCAGGGAGTAATCAACACGATGCCCATCGCCGCGAAGAGCACCCAGACGAAGTCCAAGGCCTTGCGCGAACCCACCACCGCGAGCACGAACGGACCCACGAACTCCAGCGTCACCGCGAGCCCCAGCGGGATGCGCGCGATGGCCAGGTAGTACGTGAGGTTCATCACGCCCAGCGCCACGCCATACGGCACGACGGCCGCCCACTGTGCCCGCGTGTAGCGCAGCAGCGGCGGACGGAAGTAGGCCAGCAGCATCACCGACGCGAGCACCAGCCGAAGGCCCGCGGCCCCCACCGCGCCCAGCACGGGGAAGAGCCCCTTCGCGAGCGCGGCGCCTCCCTGCACGCTCACCACGGCGATGAGGACCGCGGGAATGGGAGGCAGGGAGGAGACACGGCGTCCGGCGACTTCGCTCATGGCGCCGCAATCTAGCCAGGGTGCCTCACGGATTCACGGGCGCACTCCAGGCCCCCGTCCGCAGCAGCGCGCGGCGGGCGAGCAGCCGGGAGAGGTTCCACTCCGGCACCGTCTCCCGCTGGGACAGCCGGTCCTGGTGCTCCTCCAGCAGGTCCGTCACGGACCCAGCAGAGACCTCTCCGAGCGAGGAGACCCCGTCAACCAGCGCGGGCACCGAGTCCGCGGAGAGGTAGGTCAACATTCGGACGTCCAACGAGTGGGTGTGCGCGGCCTGCTCCAGGTTGCGACGGACGATGAAGTCCTCCGGGTTGAGGAAGTTGAGCACGAGGACCGAGGCCAGCGCCGTGATGAACGCGCCCACCGCGAAGCGCTCCGGCTTCCACCACAGCGTCACCGCGCGCCAGGCCAGCGCCGCGCCCAGCGCCCCCATGAAGACATGCGTGTACAGGCGCAGCAGCGTGTAGCCGAACGCGTCCTCATACAGCGCCAGGCGCCGCATGGCCGACGCGAGGATGATCAGCGTCAGCACCACCATCAGCGACGTGCCCGCGCGGAAGACCGTCTGCGCCACGCGCGTCTCGCGCCGCGTCCAGCGCGTCAGGGCCATCACCAGCGCCAGGGTCAGCGCGGAGACGACCACCAGTTCGAAGAAGCCCTGCCGCGCGTACTCCGCGAAGGAGTAGCCGGGCACCGGGGACGACGCGTCACCGATGAAGAGGTACGCCACCTGGAAGGCCGCGAAGACGAAGAACAGCGCGTTCACGGCGAAGATGAGCATGAGGGCCTCGATGAAACCCAGGCGCGGCGTGGCGGAGGCCACCTCCGCGTCGCCCAGCTCCTTCGTGGCGCGGCGGCGCAGCGCGTGGCCCAGCACGCCCGCCGCGACACACGCGCTGAACGCCACGCCGATGCCGCGCGACACCACCGTGCCCAGGTCCAGGTCGAATGACAGCAGGCGCCCCAGGGTGGAGGAGAACACCCCGTCCGCGGACCCGAGCAGCAGCCCGAACACGAGCAGCACCGGCAGCGTCAGCAGCAGCCCCCGCGACAGCGCGCCCAGCAGGCGCGAGTGGGTCTTGAGGCCGCGCAGGTCCACTCCGTCCCGCGCGAGCGTCGGCGGGTAGATGAGGATCCGCGCGGCGGAGCTGAAGAAGACGGAGACATAGCCGGTGAGCCCCAGCCGCTCCACCCGCCCCGCGGCCCAGAAGTGCGCCAGCAGCATCAGGAGCACGGCCGCGGTCAGCACGTTGAGCACCAGCAGCCAGGAGCTGTCCCGCACCGCCACGAAGACGCTGACCAGTCCCAGCGGCGCCAGCAGCCACGCATTGGGCCGCGCGCGCTGCCAGCCTTCACGTCCGCCCAGCCACGCCAGCGCGCCCACCAGGGCCGCCACCACCAGCGGGAAGCCCAGCCCCCAGCTCGCCCTGTCGAGCAGGACCTCCGCGAACACCCCCAGGGCCAGCGACGCCGCCAGCGTCTTGCGCGGGGCACGCACCCACGGCAGCGGTGGCCAGCCCGGGACCGTGGCGGAGGGTTCAGGGGAAGAAGGCAGGGGAGACATGGGAACGGACGGGTTCATGGCGTCGGCACCTCGCGGGCGTACGCGCCCGGCATGGAGGCAGGATGCACACGCCTGCCGGCACGGCCGGAGACCTCGGGGGCGAGCGGTCGCGAAGCCACGCCGAACGGCGCCGGCCCTCCCATGGCCGGTCGGCACCGCCGGGGGCTGGAGCGGAGTCCTTGCCGTGAGCGGTCGAAAAGCGTGCCGCATCGGTCCGGACCCAGGTGGCATGACATCTCACCGCGCCCGTTTCCGGCCTCACGAGGGGGAGTCGCTCCACCCCGGGTCCACCTCGCCGGTACCCGGAGTCCGCACCCGGTCCAAAGGGGTGAGCCGCGCCGCGTCGCTGGAAGACTCGGGCCAGTTCAGACGGCCCATGAGGAGGCGCGGTGTTAGGTTGCCGCCCCGATGTCACCCTCGTCGCGGCCCCCCTTCCGCTTCCGTCTCCGCTCGAACCTCGCCCTGTGGGGCCTGGCGCTCGCCTTCGCGGGCTGTGATGGCCAGTCGCCGCGAACCCAGTCGGTTCCGGACGCCGGGTCCTGCGTCCAAGGCAACTGCCCGCAGCCCGACAGCGGATCACCGGACCTGTCCGGCGCGCACGTGCGCATCGCCGCGTTCAACGTGCACCGCCTCTTCGACACCGTCTGCGCTACGGGCGCCTGCGGCGGGTCCAACTACGAGGAACTGCCCACTGAGGCGGAGTTCACGGCGCAGGTGGGCCAGCTGGGCCGGGCCATCACCGCGCTCAACGCGGACATCGTGCTGCTGGAAGAGGTGGAGACGCAGGAGTCGCTGAACGGGCTCCTGGGCCGCGTTCCGCAGTTCGAATATTCGAAGCTCGGGGAGACCTACTCCGCGGCGTCGGTGGACGTGGCGGTCATCTCCCGCCGCCCCATCATCGAGACGCGCAGCCACCGCAGCCAATACATCTACAGGCCGGATGGCTCCGCCACCCGCTTCTCGCGTGATCTGCTGGAGGTCCACCTGGACGTGGACGGCACGCGGGTCATCGTCTTCGCCGCGCACTTCCGCTCCAAGGTGGACGACGATCCGGGCCGCCGCTTCGCGGAGGCCACTGCCTCGCGGTTGATCCTCCTCGACTCCGCGAAGGAGTTCCCCAACGCGCTGGTGGTGCTTGGCGGAGACCTCAACGACGTCCCCGGCTCGGACCCCATCAACGCCCTGGACGAGTCCCTCTTGCGTGTCGCCAGGGACCGGCCAGACGCCGAGACGTGGACGTATTTCTATTCCGGCCGGGGTCAGGCCATCGACCACCTGTACCTCGCGCCCGGCGGCGGCGGCACCTACGTGCCGGGCTCCTTCCGCGTGGCCCGCGAGTCCACCGGCGGCTACGGCGGCTCCGACCACGGCGCGGTGTACGCGGACTTCGCCCTCGCACCGCCCCCTTGAGCAGGCGTGGGACGGCGGGCCGCGGACACTCCCCCTCCCTGTCAGCGCGGTGCCTGTAGCCCACCGCACGCGGAAGGGCTGGCTTTGACGCGGCAATGACAGCCAGGGCGGAGCCTTCCACGGCGGCCGCTTTCCAGCACGCTCCCCCTCCCTACCTTCTCGCCATGAAAGCAAGCGCATGGCGAATGCGGCACGCTACCCCCGGGCGCTCCGGCATCCCGTCCCCGGGGGCAGGCCATGATTGAGGTGCGCACCTTCGAGGGTGACGCCTCCGAGGCCTCCTGGTTCCTCAACCGCGTCTGGCAGTCCACCTACGGCAAGACGGCGCCGCTCCCCGTCTGGGACCCGCGCTTCTGCGACTGGCGGCTGTTCCGGGGCGGGCAGGCGCCGCGCGACTACCTGCTGGCGGCGTACGAGGGAAAGCACCTGGTGGGCACCCTCTTCGCGGAGCCGGCGAAGCTGCGCCTGGGACGCCTGGAAGTGGACGGCAGCTACGGACTGCGGGCCACCGTCACGAACTCCCATCGTGGACAGGGCATTGGCGCGAAGCTCGCGCAGGAGCTGCTGCGGCGCCACCAGGACCGGGCGGCGCGCCTCACCCTGGGCTTCACGACCACGGAGCCCCGCCCGCCGGGCTTCTGGCGGCGGACGTGGAACACACGCCTCTTCGGCGGGCTGGGGATGTGGATGTATGCCTTTGACGCGCGTGCGCTCGCCCGCTGGTCCTTCACGGACAACGAGCGGAGGCTGTTCACGCTGGCGCATCCCTTCCTGCGTCACCGCTTCCGGGAGGCGGACCGCGAAGGCATCCGCCCCTACCAGCCCTCGGACCTGGGCCGCTGCACGGCGCTGGTCCACGACATGCTGCGCCCGGTGACGCTGGGCTACACGTACACGACGGAGCAACTGGCGGCGCAGCTCCAGTACCGGGACGTGCCGCGCACCTTCGTGCTGGAGCAGGACGGCGAGGTGCGCGGGCTGGTGAGCTCACACAGCCTGTTGATGACGGGCGTGGGGGAGCTCACCGCGGAGGTCGTGGACCTGATGGCCTTCCACGCCTCCGTGTCCGCCGCGGACCGGCAGCGGCTGCTCCAGGTGGCCATGCAGGACATGGAGCGCCGGGGCGTGGCCTGCGCGGGGATGCTGCGGGGGCCGGGCACCGAGGCCTGTCTGCTGCTGCGCTCGGGCTGGGTGCCCCTGCCCCGGCGCGCGAAGGTGACGTGCCTGATGCCCACCTGCGACCTGGACCTGCCCGCCGACCCGTGCGTCTTCACGCACCTGCGCTGACGCGCGAGCCCTGGACCTTGCGCAAGAGCCGCAGGGCTCCATGGGCCAGGGTCCGCACACCGCCGCCCGCGCAGACGCACAGCGCGGGCAGGACGAGCAGCAGGTACTGCGGCCACTTGGTGTTCCACAGCAGCAGGAACACCAGCCCCACGACGGCGGCCACCGCCCACACGGGCCGCTCGCGCCACGTCCGGGGCAGGCCCAGCACCGCCAGCGCCAGCAGGGCTCGCGCGTTGAAGTGCGTCAGGTAGATGCCCGGGTCGGAGCCCGACAGCCACGTGTCCGTGAGGAACACGAGCGGCTGGTACCAGGGCAGCGCGCTGCGGCGCACATGCTCGTTGTGTGAATAGTCCCAGTGGAAGGTGATGGACTCCCACAGCGACGCGAACGGCGACGACCACAGCGCGGGGTTCGCGAGGAGGAACACCGCCGCCGTGGACACGACGATGGCGGCCCAGGGACGCCACCGCGTGCGTGCGCCCGCCACCAGGAAGGGCAGGAACGTGAGCCCGCCCACCAGGCCATACGGATACTTCCCCGCCGCCGCCAGCCCCAGCAGCGCGCCGGACACCGCCGTCCATCCCGGCGCGAAGCCCTGACGGCGGGCCCGTTCGAAGGCCAGCAGCGCGAGCACCGCGAACAGCCCCGGCACGGCCTCCAGGTACGCCTGGGACGTGTACTTCGTGTGGTACGGGTCCCACGCGAGCAGGAGCGCGCCCAGCGGATCCACGAAGGCGACGAGCCCCACCTGGAGCACGCCGGCCACCGCGGACAGGCTCCGCGTCGCGCGGAACGTGGGGCGCGCGGCGTCCGGGATGGGCCGGCCCATGGGGACATCCGACCAATCCGGCTCGGAAGCGCCCGTCGCGCGCACGGTCCCGGCGAAGAGCAGCTTCACCAGCGGCGGGTGCTCGAAGTTCTCGCGCAGCTTGCCGATGTCGCCCCAGCGCCCTTCATCGAGCATCCGTGCGTAGGTGAAGGCGATGGGCAGGTAGGTCGCCTCGTCGAAGTCCTGGCCCAGCCGTTCCACCGCCTGGGAGCGCTGCCAGACGGCGACCACGATGGCGACGAGTGCGACGAGGAGGGCCAGCAGGCGCGTGCGGGACACGCACGCACGGATATCACGAAGGCCGCCGCGTGCTGCCCGCCGAGCAGCCGGAGTGTGACCCTGGTGGCGCGCGGCCGGATGCCCCAGCTTTGGGGCATGAGAATCGCACGCATCCTCACCGTTGCCGCCCTGCTCGCGGGCGGATCCGCCGTGGCGAAGAAGAACGACACCGTGGAGCTGCGGACGCCCGGGACGACCGTGCGTGCGAGCGTTGACGCGCAGGGTCTCCAGGGTCCGGAGGTGAAGCTCCGGATGACGGACAGCGCGCTGCAAGGACAGGCCTTCGAGCGGCCCGTGGACCTGAAGCTGTCGGACCAGCGCATCCAGGGCACCGTGGACCAGAAGCCCGTGGACCTCACCGTGCGCGAGCGCCCGGAGGTGGTGGAGATGATGGGCACCTTCGCGGGCCAGCCCTCGTCGCTGACGCTCAGTCCAGATGCGCTGACGGGGTCGGTGGGGCCGTGCGGCTACAACCTCATCATCGAGCGCGACCGCAAGCACTACCGGGGGACGCGCGCCTGCGGCGACCAGCGGGAGAACGACGTGTTCCTCGCCATCCCCAAGCCGTTGGAGCAGGAGTCCGCGTCCGGGCGCATGGCGGCGCTGAGCGTGCTGCTCTCCCAGCCCTGAGAGCGTGCACGCGGGGCTCGGGTGTAGTGAAGTCCCTGCCGTGTCCACCCTTCCCTCCGGCGTCGCGCCCGAGCGCACCATCGGGCCCCTCCAACTGCTGGCCCTGGGCGTCAACGGCATCGTGGGCGTCGGCATCTTCTTCGCGCCCGCGGAGGTCGCGGCGCAGGCGCCCGGCCTGGGCGCGGTGTGGGCCTTCGCGCTGACGGGGCTGGCGCTGGTGCCGGTGGCGTTCGCGTTCGCGGTGCTCGGCCGGCGGTTCGACTCGGATGGAGGGCCCGTGGTGTTCGCGCGCGCGGCGTTCGGCGAGCGCGTGTCGTTCCTCGTCGGCTGGGTGGCCTACGTCAGCGCCTTCCTGAGCACGTCCGCGGTGATGGCGGGCCTGGCGCGCGCGGTGGCGCCGTCGGTGGGCCTGGGCGGGCCCGTGGGCGAGCGGCTGCTGGCCTCCGCGCTGGTGACGGGGCTGGCGGCGCTGGTGGCCTCGGGCATCCGCGTGTCGGCCAAGACATGGACGGCGCTCACGGTGCTCAAGCTGGTGCCGCTGGCGGCGCTGCTGGCCGCGTTCTTCTTCCTGCCCGCCGGACAGGTGCCGCCGCCGCTGCCCGCCACGGGGGCGTCCTGGCTGAAGGCGGGCCTGACGGTGATGTTCGCCTACCAGGGCTTCGAAATCGTCCCGGTCATCGCCGGACAGGTGCGGACGTCGGAGCGCACGGTGCCCATGGCGACGGTGGGGTCGCTGCTGCTGGCGATGCTGCTGTACGTGGGGCTCGTGTGGGCGTGCGTGGCGGCGCTGCCGGACCTGGCGCGGGCGGCGGCGCCCCTGGCGCAGGCGGCGGGGGTCTGGGGTGGCGCGGGGTTGGAGCGGCTGGTGGGCGCGGGCACCAGCGTGTCCGCGCTGGGCATCTGCGTGGGGATGATGGTGACGACGCCGCGCTACCTGTCCGCGCTGGCCTCCGGAGAGCGTTCGCTGTTCGGGCTGGAGCGCATGTCCGCGTCGGGCGTGCCCATGCGGGCGCTCGCGGTGACGTGGGGGCTGGTGCTGGGGTTCGTGAACCTGGGGGACCTGTCGGAGCTCTTCGCGCTCTCCGCCATCGCGGTGCTGATGCAATTCGGTGTCACGGCGGCGGCGCTCGCGGTGCTGGCCCTGCGGCGGGAGCGGAACCTGCGGCCTGTGCACGCGCTGCTCGCGGTGCCCACGCTGGTGCTGGGACTGACGCTGGTGGCGTTTGGCGCGAGCGCGCGGGAGGCGGCGGTGGCCTCGGTGGCGGTGCTGGCGGGGCTGGCGTTGATGCGCCTGTCGCGGCCGAGGGAGCCAGCGCCCGTCCGCCTGCCCTGACGCCTCCGCACGTCAGGAGAGCGGGCAGGCCTGGGGACTACCCGGCACGTTGTGTTGCGAAGGGGTGACCGGGCCGGGAGACTCGCGAGGCGATGCTCGGGTACCAGGCGAATGCGCAGTGGCGGGACATGTCGGACTTCGTGGTGCACTTCACGAAGCCCGGGCCCCCGTACCACGACGCCTACCAGAACATGATGAGCATCCTGGGAGCGCGCACGCTCATCCCGGGCGCGGAGGGGTTTGGCATCGCGCGGCGGGAGGCGGTGGTGGCGGACCGGCACCGTTCGGTGTGCTTCAGCGAGATTCCGTTGGATCAGCTCGCGAGGCTGGTGCAGCGCCGGAGCCTGTACGGCATCGCCTTCCGCAAGAGCTTCATCCTGTCGCAGGGCGGAGGCCCCGTCTGGTACGTGCAATACGGCTCCCCGGCGCACCTGGCGATGAAGCACCAGTTGGATCAGGCCCTGTCGGCGAAGGAGCCGCGGAACGAGCCCGTCTGGGCGGTGACGCCCTTCGTGGACATCCAGGGGGACGCGCACAACGCGCCCTACAGCTACCGCTTCGACTGGGAGCGCGAGTGGCGCGTCCCAGGCCTCATGCGCTTCACGGAGTACGACGTCGCGGCGCTCTTCCTCCCGGAAGAGGTCCACACCCTGGCAAGGGACTTCTTCGCCTGGGCAGTGCGCGAGCGCGCGGGGCCGGGCTACTTCTGCCCCATGCTGGATCCAGGCTGGAAGGCGGAGCAGATCATGGAGGCGCTGGCGAAGCACCCCTCGGCACCGGTGGCGACGGAGCGCAAGAGCGCGCCGGGGTAATTGGCCGTTCCCTACCGCACCCGTTCAATGCGGTGCTTGCGGCCCTTGATGCGGCCTTCGCTCAGCCGCTGGAACGCCACCTTCACCACGCGCTTGGAGACGGCGACGAAGGCGTGGTGGTCGTGGATCTCAATCTTGCCCACGTCCTCTGCCTTGAGGCCGCCCGCTTCACCGGTGAGCGCGCCCAGGATGTCTCCGGGCCGCATCTTGTCCTTGCGCCCCGCGGAGATGGACAGCGTCTCCCAGCCGGAGATGAGCGACACGCCCGGCACGTTCTCCGGCACCAGCGCGTCCACGTCCCCCTTCTCCAGCTTCACGCCCGTGGTGCCTTCGATGTCGTCCACCTTGCGGCTGTCCGAACGCGTCACCAGTGACAGCGCCAGCCCGCGCCGGCCCGCGCGCCCCGTGCGTCCGATGCGGTGCACGTACGCTTCTGGCTGCTGCGGCAGTTCGTAGTTCACCACCGCGTCCAGCGCCTCCACGTCGATGCCCCGGCCGGCGACGTCCGTGGCCACCAGCACGCGCGTGCTGTGATTGCGGAACTTCGCCATCACCCGGTCCCGGTCGAACTGCTCCAGGTCCCCCTGCAAGCCGTCCGCGCTCACGCCCGCCTGCACCAGCGCTCGCGTCAACTCCACCACCACCGCCTTGAAGTTGCAGAACACGATGGCGGAGGCCGGCTGGTGCTGGCGCAGGAGCCGCAACAGCAGCGCCTGCTTCTCCTCCGGCGTGCACGCGTACGCCACCTGCTGGATGTCCGGCGCGGCCTCTTCCTGCGCCAGCGACACCCGCACGGGGTCCTTCTGGAACGCGCGGCTCAGCTTCTCGATGTCGTCCGGGAACGTCGCGGAGAAGAGCACCGTCTGCCGCTTCGCGGGCGTCGCGCCCAGCACCCGCTCCATGTCCTCCCGGAAGCCCATGTCCAGCATCCGGTCCGCTTCATCCAGCACCACCGTGGCCAGGTGCCGCGTGTCCAGCACCTCGCGGTCCAGCAGGTCGATGATGCGGCCGGGCGTCCCCACGCCAATGTGCACGCCCTTCTCCAGCGCCTCCACCTGCGGCCGGATGGGCGACCCTCCCGCGAGCGCCAGCACCTGCACGCCCGGCATCCTCCGCGCCAGCCGGCGAATCTCTCCCGCAACCTGCGCGCACAATTCGCGCGTGGGGCAGAGCACCAGCGCCTGGAGGTGCCGGTCCTGCGTGAGCTTCACCTTCTGCAGGATGGGCAGCGCGAACGCCGCCGTCTTGCCGCTGCCCGTGCGCGCCTGGCCCACCAGGTCCTTTCCCTGCAACAGCACCGGGATGCTCTGCGCCTGGATGGGGGTGGCGGTCTTGAACTCCAGTTCCTCCAGCACCTGGAGCAGCGGGGGCGACAGCGCGAGCGCGGAGAAATCCATCGGAGCCTCGGGGGGACGGAGGCACGGGGCGCCTCGGGAGAACGCGCCCTTGTACCAGCCTTCACAC
>NZ_RAWK01000530.1 GCF_003612165.1 Corallococcus aberystwythensis
GGACGGGTTGGGCGGGCAGGAGGGTGGGGAGGTCGCCAGCCAGTGCGTGGTGGACACCTTCGTGGGGTTCAGCGACCGGCTGGACCGCGACCGCGACGGCACCTGGCCGGACGCGGTGGACCCCGCGAGGAGCCGCGAGGAGAACTACCTGGCCGCGTGCACCGCGGCCGCCCAGCGCACCCTGCGCGTGCGCCGCGTGGGCAAGCTCAAGGAGATGGCCTCCACGGTGGTCGCGCTCGCGGTGGGAGCGCGCACCGCGGCCGTGGCCCACGTGGGGGACAGCCGCCTGTACCGCCTGCGCGAGGGCCGTCTGGAGTCGCTCACGCGCGACCACTCGCTCATCGAGGAGCTGCGCGCGGCGGGCCGGGAGCCGCCCGGCAACCCGGCCAACCTGCGCCACCTCATCACCCGCGCCCTGGGCACGGAGAACGCGGAGCCCACCGTGCAGGTGGTGGAGACGCAACCCGGGGACATCTTCCTCCTGTGCTCGGACGGGCTGTATGAGCCACTGGGCCCCGAAGTGATGAAGGAGCAGCTGCGCGCCTCCTCCGCCCAGGCCGCGTGTGACGCGCTCGTCTCCGCCGCGTACGAGGCGGGGGGCCGCGACAACATCACCGCCGTCGTGCTGCGCGTGGGGGTCTGAAGTCCCCCGCCGTGTCACCCGCGGGGCGTGCGTGGGCGATGAACCCCACAGGTCGGTCCTGACCGCCGACCCGACGCGATGGGTCCGCCCGGACGAAGGGGGAGTCACCTGTCACAGGGACTTCAATCCTTCGTTTATTCCAGGTTAATCTTGGGCCTTCCCCCTCGCGTCCCCCTCCCTTGTCCGAGCACCCGTTGCGTATGACGCTCAGCCTTGCCGCGCGCCTGACCGCGGCCCTTACCGCCGTTGTCATCACCCTAACGCTGCTGACCGTGACGTTGATGGGGCTGTCGCTGCGCTCGCGCGTCGAATCGGAGATGGCCTCCGCCCTGACGCGGGACGTGACCCGCTGGCAGGCGTTGAAGGACCAGGAGCTGCGGGTGCTGGCGGAGCTGGGGCGCGTTGCGGCGGCGAACCCCGCGCTCCCGCGGGCCTTCTCCCGGGAGCGTTCGGAGGCCGCCGTGCTGCTGAACGAGCAGCGCGCGGTGCTGGGCGTGGACCTGCTGGCGCTGGTGGGCGTGGACGGTTCGGTGATCGCCTCCACGGACGCGCGCGAGCTGGCGGGACTTCCGAAGGTGGTGCGTCAGCAGGGACAGGTGTTGCTGCCGGCCACGGGCGCGCCGCTGCTCGCGGTGGCCCGGCCGCTCCAGGTCAACGGCTCGCCGGTGGGCTTCCTGGTGGTGGGAGCGGAGCTGGGCGCGCAGGAGCTGGGGCGGCTGGGCGTGGGCAGCGAGCAGCTGGAGTCGCTGCTGCACGTGGGGCCCCGGCTGGTGGCGCAGTCTCTGCACACGGTCCAGGCGCCCGCGCTGCTGGCGGCGAGCCAGGCCCGGGCGGACGGCGCGGAGAGGGACGTGGGCGGCGTGTCCCTGCACGTGTCGCGGGTGGAGGTGGGGGA
>NZ_RAWK01000531.1 GCF_003612165.1 Corallococcus aberystwythensis
GGTTGCGCCAGAACCCCCGCGCATCCGCCGCCCCCGGAAAGCGCAGGGCCAGGCCCACCACCGCTACCGCCATCAACGGCTCGGAGGCCGTCGCTTCGCTCGCGTTCGCGTCGTCCATGCCGGCCAGACTGCCAGGGACGACCGGAGCCCGGGGAGCCACCAAGCCCGCCTGCCTGCCCTGGTGCTGTCAGACTTGACGCGGTAGTTCTATTTTCCTCAATTTGCGGTCTGTCCATCACCTCCTGGAGGAGCCCCCATGACCACACAGAGCGCCGTCCCCTCGCCCATGGAGGCGCGGCTGGCCGGGTACTGGCAGGAGCTGCTGGGCGTGGACGCCGTGCGGCCGGAGGACCACTTCCTGGAGGTGGGGGGCAACTCGCTCTTGGCCACGATGCTGGCCAACCGCATCGAGGACGACCTGGGCCTCCAGGTGGGCATGGTGGACCTGTTCAACACGCTGAGCGCGGTGGCGGCCGTCTGCGAGCGACTCCAGTCGGAGTCCCAGGCCACCGGCTGACGGCGCGTGGCCGCAAGACGACGGGCCGGGCGGGTGGACGGGGCTTGCCTCTTTTCCCCCCGCCCCCGGTTGGGCTAGCAGGGGGGCCATGCCCATCCTCGCCCTCGTCCGTCATGGTCAGTCTCTCTGGAACCTCGAGAACCGCTTCACCGGCTTCGTGGACGTGCCCCTCACCGAGCAGGGCCGCAACGAGGCCCGCAAGGCCGCGGACGCCCTCCAGGGCGTGAAGTTCGACGTCGCCTACACCTCCGCCCTCACCCGCGCGCAGCAGACGCTGGCCATCCTGCTGGAGGCGCTGGGGCAGACCCCGCCCGTCATCCGCGACGCGGCCCTCAACGAGCGCCACTACGGCGACCTGCAGGGCCTCAACAAGGCGGACGCCGCCAAGGAGTTCGGCGAGAAGCAGGTCCACATCTGGCGCCGCTCCTTCGACGTGCCGCCCCCCAACGGCGAGTCCCTGGAGATGACCGCCAAGCGCGTGCTGCCCTTCTACGACCGGTCCATCGCGGGCGACCTGCGCCAGGGCAAGAACGTGCTCGTCGTGGCGCACGGCAACTCCAACCGCTCGCTGGTGATGCGCCTGGACAAGCTGTCCGGTGAGACGGTCGTGGGCCTGGAGCTCGCCACGGGCGTGCCGCTCGTCTACGAGATTGGCGCCGACGGCCAGGTCGTCTCCAAGCGCGGCTGAAGAAGCAGCCTGACGCCTCGTGGCGTGCAGGGCCTGAAGGGTGTTCCGGGAGGGGGGCTTGAATCAGCGGCCCTTCGTCCCGTCAGATGGGAGGAAGCAAGAACACCCCCAAGGATGCACACCATGAAGGCCCTGACCCTCGCAGTTGTCCTGCTCTCCTCCGCCGCGGCCCTGGCCCAGACGACGCCCCGCGCGGAGGACTCGGTCAACATCGCTGGTGGCGCGGAGTTCCGCCGCCCCCCGCCCCCGGGCCACTC
>NZ_RAWK01000532.1 GCF_003612165.1 Corallococcus aberystwythensis
GGCTGAACCTGTTCCGTTCCGAGGACGGGTTCCAGAGCTTCTCCAAGCTGGCGGAAATCCAGCCGGATGCGTCGCACCATGACCGCGCGGAGCTGGTCACGGTGGGACGCGACGTGGCGATGGTCTACGCGTACGAGGCGCCGTCGCTGGCGGCGTCGTCGCGGCACGACGTGTACTTCCAGTGGTGGCGCTACGACGAGGAGGAGGACACCTGGACGCCGGAGCCGGCGGTGCGGGTGTTCAACGCGGACAGCACCCAGGCGTACTCGCGGGCGCTGCTGGCGCGGGACTCGAAGGGGCGGCTGTGGGTGCAGGCGTTCCGGATGGAGCCGGACGGCGGCGCCACGGCGGTGGTGGCGGTGTCCACGGACGGCGGCGCGAGCTTCCAGAAGCAGCCGGACCTGGGGCGGACGCGGAAGCGGGGCGGAGGGCGGCTGCTCAGCGTGGGGTCGAAGCTCGTCTTCTTCTGGGCCATGCACGACGGCTTCGAGCCCACGCGGATGCGGGTGCGTGACGCCGCGGATCCGCTGGACACGTGGGGGCCGCAGCGGGACGCGTTCTCCGACGGCATCTACCATGGCGCGGCGCTGAGCGCGGTGGAGGACGGCAAGGGCGGCATCCACCTGGTCTACAAGGACGAGACGGAGCGGCTGTATTACCGGCGCTTCGACGGGACGTCCTTCGGCTCGCGCATCCTGGTGGAGGGGACGCCGGACTGGGCGTTGCAGCCCGCCACCACGCGCGTCGGAGACGCGCTGTATGTCTTCTACAATCACTTCCAGACGGCCTCGGATTACGAAATCCGGGTGCGGGTGCTGCGCGACGGCGTGTTCAGCGACCCGGTGACGCTGGATTCGCGCACGAGCTTCAAGGGCTACCTGAACGCGCTGGACGTGCTGCCGGACAGCGCCACGGAGGTGCCGTGCTTCTACGGTGACTCGGTGGACGCGAACTCCAGCGGCCGGGTGATGCGCGTGGCCCTGCCGCGCCAGCCGGAAGGGGGCGGCGGCTCCGGGCAGGACGCGGGGACACCGGATGGCGGGAGCAACAGCGGTGCGGATGGCGGCACCGGGACGCCGGATGGCGGGAGCGCGCCGGACGCGGGTCCAGGCACGGACGGAGGCGTGGACGCGGGGACGCCGGATGGCGGCGCGGGCACGGATGGCGGAGTGGATGCGGGGACGCCGCCGGTGGATGGCGGAGTGCAGGGACCGCTCACGCTGGAGCCCGTGTTCACGAACACGACGCACGAGGTGCTGACGGTGGACGGCGCGGGCACGGTGTACGCGCTGGCGCTGGACGGCAGCCGCTCGAAGCTGTGGGCGAGCACGGATGGCGGGCGCACCTTCAGCGCGAGAGGGCAGGGGCTGGGCGG
>NZ_RAWK01000533.1 GCF_003612165.1 Corallococcus aberystwythensis
GGCGGTGGTCATCGGGAACCTCGGGAGCTTGTGTCGGTGGTGGCGGCGGCCTGGCGGGCGCGGGCCCAGCGGAGCATCTGGGGTTTGAGCCAGAGGCGCGGGCGCCCGGCGCCCAGGTCGAGCACCGGACGGGGCATGTCCGGATAGCGGCGCAGGTACGTGCTGACGCTGTTGGGGTGGGCAAGGCGCAACAGGCCCGCCACCTCCTGGGCGTCAATCAGGTCCTTCGTGTTCACCAGGGGGCACATGGGGCGTGTCTATACCCGTAGACACACGGGGATGCACGGTTTCCTTCCCAAGCAGAGGGAGCCGGAGGCCTGCCGGCCAGGGGGCTGCCTGCTTCCGGACACGACAAAGCCCCGGGCTCCTTGAAGGAACCCGGGGCTTAGGGACGGCAGGGACGGTCAGGTGGGGAGGACTACTCCGCCCACCAGGTCTCGGTCATCACGCTGAAGCCGGTCACGGTGTCCACGTAGATGTGGACGGTGTTGCGGCTCCAGGGGTCGTTCTCGTAGGTGATGATGCAGCCCTTGAAGCTGCGGCCCTGGATCAGCGTGTCCAGGTTCGCGAAGCCCGCGTTGCGGACCGAGGCGGGGATGAGGGTGTTGCCGTTGACGTAGGCGACGGCGTTCTGGACCGCGGCGCGCACTTCGGCGGCGTTGGCCAGGTTCGGGCGGATGGCGGCGCCGTACGGGACGCTGCTCGGCTCCAGGCCGAAGCAGGTCTTGTCGTCACGGTAGTAGTGGTTCTCGGACGCGATGTTCCACCAGTCGAAGTGGCGCAGCGTGGTGGCGCCGTAGGAGCCGTTGCTGGGGATGGCGTTCACCGCGGCGAAGAGCGCCTCCAGGGGGCGGCTCAGCGTGGCGGAGTTGCGAATGCTGCGGAAGCTCACGTCACCGATGCCCGCCGTGTCGGCGATCTGCTGCGCGGTGGTGAAGGGGCGCGTGTTGAGCAGGTTGACGGCGCCGTTCCACGCGTCCGGCAGGACGTCGTGCAGTTCCGAGTCGTCGATGCTGTTCACCAGCGCGACGATGGCGGTCTGGTCGTCACGGGAGATGGCGATGCCGTCCACGATGCCGACACAGTCCGCGTCGATGTAGTCCAGGGTCCGGGCGCCGCCTTCAATCTGCTTGAGCCGGGCCGGGCCCACGAGCGGCACGGTGGACAGGTCCGCCAGGGACGTGAACGGCGCGGTGGCGCGGCGGTTCACGATGTTGGTGACCACGTTGCTGGGCAGGTAGCGGTCGAGAATCGAGTACGACGCCGTGTTCGCGAAGTCGATGATGCCGTAGCACTCGGCGGCCACGTCGACGTTCGTCTGGGTGAGGATGGGCGCCTGCTGCTGCTCGACGGCCGGGGTGGAGG
>NZ_RAWK01000534.1 GCF_003612165.1 Corallococcus aberystwythensis
AGCCCCAGCAGCCCTTCTACGCGGAGAACGAGCCCGGCCCGTCCGAGGACGACAACAACGGCGACTTCGAGCGCGATGGCGACGAGGACGACGGCACGCTCTTCGGCAACAACCGCCAGGCGCCCGCCCCGGTGCCCACGCCCGCCCCGCGCCGCGCGGCGCCGCCCGTGGAGGATGCCCCCGCGGCGAGCGGTGCGCCCCTCAACGAGCTGTTCTCCGACCTGGACCTGCCCGGCAACCGGGGCGACGCCCAGGACGAGGAGGACCCCGGTCAGGACGAGACGCGCGAGGACCCTCGCAACGACGAGGAGGAGGAAGACGCGCGCCAGGTGGACTCGAAGGCCGCGCGCAAGCGTCCGGTGGTGCCCGCGCGCCGTGGCAGCCCGCTGAAGGTGGTGGCGCTGGTGCTGCTGCTGCTCATCGTCCTGCCGGTGGTGGCGCTGTTCGGCCTGTCGGCGGCGGGCATGCTGCCTCCCGCCCTGGCGGACGTGGTCAACAAGGTCACGGGCAAGGCGCCGCCGCCCGTCACTCCGGCGCCGCGTCAGGCTGCTCCCGCTCCCGTTCCCGCTCCGGGCGCCGCCGAGCCGGTGGCGCCTCCGCAGGGCGCCGCGGCGGGTGAGGCCGCGGCTCCGGCGGAAGGCTCCACGCCGTAGTCCACCCGTGAAGTGGGCCTGCTTCCGCGCCACGCGGCGGGCAGGCCCACCCACCGCGTCCTGCTCCGGCCGGGGCTTCCGGCACGTCGAGCAGGACGTTCCGGCGTTAGAGGTCGAAGTCGCCCGCTGGTGGCTTCTTGCCGCGCATCGCCTGTTCCCTCGCGGCGCGGACGTCGGCGCGCAGGGACTCGGTGGCTTCGGCGTCCACCTTCCCGGTCTCCAGGTCCACGACGTCGCCTTCGCGCACGCCGGGCGGCAGGGTGTCCAGCGCGCGGGTCACCTGCTGGCCGTCCACCACCAGCACGGCGACGTCGTCCTCGATGCGGTCCACCGTGGCCCTGGACCGGGGCTTCGTCTTCTTCGTCACGGGTCACAGTCTCCCGCGGGCTTGCGGCCCGACTTCACCGCCGCGTCACGCGTGCTCCACGTGAGCAGGTTCTCGTCTTTGATGAGCCTCACGCTCCGGCATGTGGACTTGTGGAAGATCTGCTTGTGCTTGCTCGCCATGTAGCTGTCCGACATGGAGGCCTTGCTGGCGGAAGAGCGCACCGCCTTCCCTGGCGACTCCGTCCGGGTGCCCTTGCGCGCGGTGGGCAGATCATCCACGTCCATCACGTTGCCGCCGCGGGCCGTGCTGTCCTTGGGCGCCTGGACGACTCGCGCGGGCTCCGTCTGGACGGCCGGGGGCGGCTGGGTG
>NZ_RAWK01000535.1 GCF_003612165.1 Corallococcus aberystwythensis
TCATGTCGGCGCACAGCCAGCGTTGATCACGTCCGACGCTGACTGGCAACCTTCTGAAGTTGGGTCCAACTCGGGTGTTTGATCCACCAGGTTGATTTTCGGGCCGGAGATCAGGGACAGCCCCTAGCGGGGACGAGGACTTCTGGCTGGACGGGTGAGCACTTCGTCCCCAGCATCCCAGTTCAAGCTAGAGCATGGCCCGCTATCCGCCAATGGCCATCCAATTCGCCCAGACCCCGTGGATCACGGTGTCGGCCCACGTAGAGACATGGATGACACATGAATCGTCGTACACCTCCATCACGCTCATTCCGAGACGATGGCTGCTGCCACTGATGTCAAAGCTCACTACGGCGAGGTGCACGGCAGGCGGTGACGCGAAGCGCTTTCCAAACCGCACCGGGATGACCCTGGGAGAGTTCGCGGCGGTGACGCCTCCGGCATAGATCGTTCCCATGCGGATCGTGAGTCCACCTGCTTCGACAATCCGGTTGCTTTCCCCCACCGGAATATTCGGAACATCTTTCGAGCTGCGAATCTCATTCGGATTCACATCAGCCATGAGTGCATCCCCCAGTCGCACAGGCGAAGAACAGCCGCGCCGCTCGAGCGACACCCATGTTTCTATATAAAGAAGATACCGGGCCCCCAGTGTTCCACCGGGCTGGGGCAATGCATGACACCGAACTGCGCCTCCTCCCGCAGGGTGCAGACCGGATTGCCGTCAAAGCCCACCTGCTCGCGGCATTCGAGATTCATTGAGGCAAGGTCGTCGCAGTGTCCGCCGGCGCATTCCTCAAGACGGCGCTGGCCCATCGGAGACGCGGTTTTCTGGGAAGACGTCAGGTGATGACGCCGCCATTCGTCGTGGGGTGCACCGGCTTGGGCCAGGGGAACATGTGCCCCCTCCTCCCACGAGGGGACCTGGAATGCGTGCTTGCGTCGCATGAGGACTTCGGTTACTCCTCCGGCACCGGAAAGTAGTTCTGCGCGATTAGCTCAGCTGGATAGAGCGTTGGCCTCCGGAGCCAAAGGCCGCAGGTTCGAATCCTGCATCGCGCGCAGACGTAAAGGCCCGGAATCACTGGGGAAATCCCAGGGGTTCCGGGCCTTTGCCTTTCCGCGTGATGGCTCCTGCACAGAGGCCTCGCGCCCCCATCCGTCACCCCGCCGTGATGGACTAGACCCGGGGACATGAACCGCGCTCCCCTCCTCTCCGCCTGTCTCCTCGCTGCCTGCCTGGCCTGCACGGAGTCACCCCGGGCGCCCACGGCGTCCCCTGCCC
>NZ_RAWK01000536.1 GCF_003612165.1 Corallococcus aberystwythensis
CCCCTCCACTGGCCCAGCCCGTCCTGCGCGTCTTCTGCGCCGCGCCGGGCCAGTCGCTGCGCGAGCTGCGCACCGGGACGGCGTGCACCCCGGGCGCCACGCTGGCCTTCGCGGCGGGTGCCCGTCCGCCCTACACCCACGTCGCGGTGCGGGTGCGCGCCGGCGGCCATGACGAGGTCAACGGCCCCTTCGCGCTCAGCGGCAAGGCCGGCGAGGAGCGCCCGCTGGAGCTGACGGTCGCGCTGCCCACGGGCGCCGATATGGCGGAAATCACCGCCACGTTCTCCCAGCACCCGGATGCCACCCTGACGGCCCTGCGTGGCGGGGGGACGGAGGGGGTGGTGGTGCTCAGGCAGGAGGTCCGGGTAAAGGATTCTCCATGAAGAAGCTGGAAGTGCTCCTGGGCGCGGCCCTGCTGGTGGCGGCCCCGGAGGCAGTCGCGGAGACCGTGCGGCGCGCGCTCGTCATTGCCCACAACGGCAGTGATGACCCGGCGCTCGCCCCGCTGCGCTACGCGGACGACGACGGCGTGCTGTGGGCGGAGACGCTCAAGCGGCTGGGCGTGGAGACCACGCTGCTCGTGGATCCGGACGAGCCCACGCGCAAGGGCGGCAGCCTGGTGCTGAAGTCCGCGCAGGTCCCCACGCGCGCGGCGGTGGAGCAGGCCGTGAAGCGGCTGCAGGCGGCGGCGCTCGCGGACCACGCGGCGGGACGCCAGACGGACGTGCTCATCGTCTACGTGGGCCACGGCAACACGGACGACGCGGGCCGCGCCTACTTCACGCTCGCGGACGCGCGCCTGGACCGGACCAGCCTCTACACGGAGGTCGTGGATCCGCTGGGCGCGGACTACGTGCACGTCATCGCGGACGCGTGCCGCGCCTCCGGCGTGCTGGGCAGCCGTGGTGGGACGCCGGACGCGGCGGTGCTGGCGGAGCTGCGCGGGGTGCTCGCGCGCGAACAGCTGGCGTCGCGCCCGCACGTGGGCGCCCTCTTCGCGGAGAGCGAGGACGGGGAGACGCACGAGTGGTCCCGCATCCGCGCGGGCGTCTTCAGCCACGTGGCCCGTTCCGGCCTGCTGGGCGGCGCGGACATCAACGGCGACGGCCAGGTGGAGTACAGCGAGCTGGCCGCGTTCGTGGCCGCGTCGCTGCACGGCGTGAAGGGCATGCCCGCGCGCCTGTCCGTCAACGCCTTCGCGCCCACCGCCGAGCCCCGCCGCCCGCTGGTGGGC
>NZ_RAWK01000537.1 GCF_003612165.1 Corallococcus aberystwythensis
GGGCGTGCTTCAGCCTTCGGCGGGAGGGGTGGAGCGGGAGGCCGCCGGAGCGTCCTCCAGGGGCGCGGAGAGGCCGCCCAGCTCCTCGGCGAGCGCGGTCAGCACTTCCTGGGTGAAGACGATGCGGTCACGGGGCAGGCGCGCGAGCACGCGCTGCACGGCGGACTCGACGGTGCCCTCGGACGGGATGTCCAGCGCGCGGCCGGAGTCGGTGAGCGCGAAGAGGGCCTTGCGGCCGTCGAGCGGATCCGACTTGCGCTCCAGCAGGCCGCGCTTCTCCAGGCGCTTGAGCACGCCGGTGAGGGTGCTGGGGTGCACGTGGAGGATGTTGGCGAGCGTGCCGGCGGTGATGCCCGGGAATCGTCCGACCAGCCGGATGACCAGCCGCTGCGGGCCGGTGAGCCCCAGCGTGGACTCCATCCGCTTGGACGTGGACTGCAGGCCATGGTCCACGGCCCACAGGAGGCGCATGAACTCCAGCACCTCACCCAGCTGCTGCGGCGAACCCCGGGACTTGCTGCCGTCCGGGCCTGCCATCGACTCCGGGGCTTGTGTGTCCTTCATGGGCGCATCCTCCTTCAACTCCGGCCTCCCTGTCTTTCCGATGTGTTCCAAAGATGGGCGTGTCCTAGCGCGTCGGCCTGGGCGTTCCAGCAAAATCCGGAAGGGGTGCTCTCGGGAGGACGGGCCCGCCCGCCCGGGGGCCTTGGGGGCGGTGACGCTATGGGCTTGGGTGCTGGCTGGGTGTGTCATCCCCGGAAAAGCGGGCCACCGCCCCCGGGCATGCCGGGGCCCGGGAGCGGCGGCCCTCATGAGCCTGACTCAAGCCATGGGTTTCATGGGTTCGTGACGCTTCCCTCCCTTCCCGGCGGCGACCCGGCGGGGACCTGCTCCACCTTGAGCGTCGTGGGGCCGCTGAGGGCCAGGTGGGCCCTGAGCTTGAGGAACTTCTTCTTTCCGAAGCCCTTGACCCGGACCAGCTCCTCGACGCGACCGAAGGGCCGCTTCTTGCGGTGCTCGAGGATGCGCTGCGCCGCCTTCTCACCCACGCCCGGCAGCAGGTCCAGCTCCGCCGCCGTGGCTTCATTCAGGTTGACCACCCCCACGTGTTGCATGCGCGGGCTGGCGGCCTCCGCACGCCCCGCCCCCATCAGCACGCAGCCCAACACCCACGCCCAGGCCCTGTCTCTTATCCAAATCTC
>NZ_RAWK01000538.1 GCF_003612165.1 Corallococcus aberystwythensis
ATTCACGCCTCGACTGATTGAGTCGGGTTCCAGGGAGAGCCGAGGAGACTGAGCACCGCTTGGGGCCGGGCGCGGTAGTAGCCAAGCCCCGAGCGCAGCGCGTGCTGCAGTTCGGTCATCTCGTCAAAGAGGACGTTGTGCGTGGCGCGCTGGCGCAGGGGCCGCCACAGCCGCTCAATGGGCTGAAGCTGCGGGCTGTAGGGTGGGAGTCGGTACAGCGTCAGATGCGGGTAGCGCCGCAGAGCCCAATCCACCGGGCGGCCGCGGTGCCAGGGCGCGTTGTCGATGACGAGGATGACTTCGCGGTTCTGCGCAGCCGGGTAGGCGCGTGCGACGTCGAGCAGGTGGTGGGCAAAGGCCACCTGCATGCGCTTCGTCTTGGACAGCCCGTCCTTGCGCCGAGTGCGGGTGCGGCTGCCATACAGACGGCTCGTCACCGCGCCGGTGGTGACGTTGGCCGAGGCAAAGGTGTGCACCACGTCCTTGCAGTCGCGGGTGGCGATGACGGGGCGCTCGCCCTTGAGGCCCAGGGTGGCTGTCAGCGTGGGCACCATGGGAAAGCGCGCTTCGTCCTGGCTCAAGAGGGCAATGTCGCCTGCTTGCGCCTGGAGTTTTTTTCGCTCAACTCCTGCCGGGCCTGTAGCTGGCGCGCTGGGTCTGCCCGCAGGAAGCGGTAGGTAGGCCGGTAGAGCCGGACTCCGTGGCGGCGACAGAAGTCACCCATGGCGGTTTCGCGCACGCGGATGCCTGTCTTCAGCTGGAGGAAGTCGGCCAGGGCCACGTGCGTCCAGTTGGCGCGCTTGAGGCCGCAGGCGCGGGGGCCCTGACGTATCCAGTCCAGAATGGTGGGCCCCAGTTCCTCTGGGATGAGGGGCGTCTTGCCCGGCGCCCACTGAATCCTCAGCCCCTCCAGTCCCCCTGCTCGGTAGCGGGCCACAAAGCGCTGGATGTTACGCGCCGTGGTACCCAGGTCTTCGGCAATCTGCTGCTGAGGACGGCTCCGGGCTGTCATCAGCACCGCCTGGCACCTGTCGCGCAATCGGCGGTCCTCCGTCGTTCGGAAGCACGCTTCCAGCTCGCCCCTCTGCTCCTCACTCAGCTCCAGCCGGCTCATGCAAATTCAACCCGCGACCATCGACGGATTCATCCGAGCCGTGAAT
>NZ_RAWK01000539.1 GCF_003612165.1 Corallococcus aberystwythensis
GGCTCACACCGGCTGGTGGCCGTCGTCGTCCTCGAAGCCGTCTCCCGGGGCCTCTTCATCCGGTCCGGCCAGCTCGTCCAGGTCCTCCACCAGGTCCTGGAGGGGCAGGGGTTCGTCATTCACGTCCGGCGTCACGTCGTCACCCCCCAGGAACGGCGGCGGACCTTCCGCGCCGGAGTCCATGGAGGCCTCGGACGTCATCGCGGCCTCCTCGGAGGTCAGCTCCGCCGGGTGCAGCCCTCCCTCCAGCAGCTCCGCCTGGTTGCGCCGGCCGGTGGCCTCCTTCGCCGCCTCCTCCACCTCCTCCGCCGCGGCCTGCCGTCCGTACGCGGGCGCGTGGTCGCGCAGCCACTCCCGCAGCGCTGAAGCCAGCTCCGCCGCCGTGCCGAACCGGTCCGCCGGGGACTGCCGCAACGCCCGGACCACCACCGCGCGCAGGCCCTCCGGCACGTCGCGCGCCAGGTGCTCCACCTCCCGGGGCCCCACCAGCGCCATGCGCGCCGCCACCTCCGTCAGGGGCATCCACGTGGGCCCCTGCGCCTGCACCGGCGGCAGGTCCGGCGGCGGAGGCGGCGCCGCGTCCCCCTGCGCCAGCGGGTGCACCCCCGTCAGCACCTCCAGCAGCACCAGCCCCAGTGAGAACAGGTCGCTCCTTGCGTCCACGGGCTCGCGCCGCAGCGCCTCCGGCGAGGCGTACGCCACGTCCCCCTTCACCAGCGGACGGCTGGTGATCTCCCGCCCTGGCAGCGTGGAGAACGCGGCGGTGAAGTTCGTGAGCTTCACCTCGCCATGCACGCCCAGGCGCAGGTTCCGGGGGCTCACGTCCCGGTGCACGATGCCCAGCGGGCGGTTCCATTCATCCCGCAGCGTGTGCGCGTGGTGCAGCGCCTCCGCCACCTCGGAGATGACCCACGCGCCGAAGGGCGGTGACATGGGCTTGCGGCGCATGGCCACCAGGTTGAGCACCGTGTCCAGCGACCGCCCCTCCACGTACTCCATCACCACGTGCGGGACGCCCCGGTACGCCTTCAGGTGGTAGACCTTCGCGATGCCCGGGTGGTTGAGCCGGAACGTCAGCTCCACCTCCTCCACCAGCCGCCGCCGCTCCACGAAGCCAGACGGGTTGCGCAGCCGCTTGATGACCACCGGCCCGCCCATCC
>NZ_RAWK01000053.1 GCF_003612165.1 Corallococcus aberystwythensis
TCCCGTACCAGGGCTGTGGCGAGCCCTTTCCGGACGGGGCCGAGTGGGGTGGCGACGCGTCCCGGCCGTGTGCACGCTGCTGCCTGAGGAGGGGCCTTGCGCATTGGCGCCGGGCAGGGGCTGTGTTACGCCGCCGCACCCCGACTTCCATCTTTGGGACTCCAATCGAGGAGAAGTGAATGACCCGTCGTCACGTGCGCGTCGTCGGCGCGATGCTCCAGAACGAGATGGGTCGCTACCTCATCACCCAGCGTCCTCCCACCGCGTCGCTGCCCCTGTTGTGGGAGTTCCCGGGCGGCCGGGTGGAGGAGGGGGAGCACGACGCGGTGGCGCTCGCCCGCGAGCTCCAGGAGGAGATGGGGGTCCGCATCGAGGTGCTCGAGCAGGTCATGCACACGCATCACGAGTACCCGACCTACGACATCGACTTCCGCGTGTTCCGCTGCCGCCTGAGCCACCCGGACGCGGAGATCCACCACCTGCGCGTGCATGACCACCGCTGGGTCGCGCTGGAGGAGATGGGCCAGTACCGCTTCCCGGACGCGGACGCGAAGACGCTGGCCCGCCTGCTGGACCTGGACCACTGACCGTGCGCCCCTCCACGCGCCTGCTCGCCACGGCGGGCCTGCTGCTGTCCGCCGCCTGCTCCAGCTCCCGTCCCGCCCCCACCGGCGCCAACGCCCCGGACGCCGGCCTGCAGCAGGTGCCCGCGACGGGGATGGAGGGCTGCCTGCTCTACGCGGACGGCCGGCAGACGGGCACCGTGCCCCGCCAGGTCCCGGAGCTGTCAGGGCTGGCCGCCAGCCAGCGGCACCCGGGCATCTTCTGGGGACACAACGACTCCAACAACGCCTTCGAGCTGTTCGCCCTGGATGAGTCAGGCGCGGTGAAGGCCACGCTGACGCTCACCGGCGCGGACCCCCGCGACATTGAAGACGTCGCCGTGGGCCCGTGCACGCCGGGCGGCAAGGACACCTGCATCTTCCTGGCGGACACCGGCGACAACTTCGAGCGGCGCAAGGAGGTGCGCCTGTTCCGGCTGGCCGAGCCCGCGACCGTGGAGAACACCTCCGTCCCGGTGGAGCCGCTGCCCTTCACCTACGAGGACGGCGCCCACGACGCGGAGTCCCTCATCGTCGACGCGCGCTCCGGCCAGGTGGGCATCCTCACCAAGACGCGCGTGTCGCTGGGCGACCTGTACGCGGTGGAGGGCCTGAAGCCCGGCGCCACCGGCAAGGCGCGCAAGCTGGGCACCCTGCGCGTGCCGGATGACGTGGACCGCCTGTCCACCGCCGCCGCCCTGCACCCCTCCGGCGAGCGCCTGCTGGTGCGCACGTACACCCGCCTGTGGGAGCTGCGCCGGCCGGACGCGAAGCGGCTGGAGGACTTCGTCCAGGCGCAGGTGGTGGAGGTGCCCGGCGCCAGCCAGGCCCAGGCGGAGGCCGTGACGTTCCTCCAGGACGGCCGCGGCTACCTGTTGGGCAGTGAGTTCGTGGGCGAGCCCCTGGTCCGCGTCGACTGCCGCTGATCGGACAGTCCTGACCCCGTTCGTCGTCGTCCGATCACGCCCGGCGGTTGACGGCTTGGCGGGGGTGACCATCTTTGGCCGGCTGAGGGAACCGTCATACGACATGGTGTCGTGTGTACGGGGGAGGGGGAGGGCGAGCGTGCCGACGATGAAGCCACAGGACCTGCCGCCGGGGATGGGCCCGCGCGGAAAGAAGAGCGACAAGCCAACACCCACGAAAGGTGGGTTCAAGTTCGGCTCACCACTGGGCTACATCCTCCTGCTCGTCCTGGGGTTCCTGCTGTTCCGGAACGTGTTTCAGGACGCGGGCGTGCGCCGGGTGTCGTACAGCCAACTTCGCGACGCGGTGGAGAACGGCCAGTTCAGCCGCGTCCAGATTTCAAACGAATGGGTGAAGGGCTTCCTCAAGGACAACGCCCAGCCCCCTCCGGGTGAGCGCGGCACGCTTCGCAGCGAGCCCAGCGCCCTGCCGTGGATGGCCTACCGCGTCCCCGGTGACGAAGGCCTGGTGCCCCTGCTGGAGCAGAAGGGCATCCAGTTCGAGGCCGTCCCGCAGTCGAGCTTCAGCGAAGTGTTGTGGATCTGGCTCATCCCGATGGGCCTCCTCATCCTCTTCTGGAGCTTCATGATGCGCCGGATGTCCGGCGGCATGGGCCAGGGTCCGCAGAGCGTCATGTCCTTTGGCAAGACGCGCGCGAAGGTGCAGGCGGAGGCCGACACCGGCGTGGGCTTCAAGGACGTGGCCGGCGTGGACGAGGCCGTGGACGAGCTGCGCGAAATCGTCGAGTTCCTCAAGACGCCGGAGAAGTTCCGCCGTCTGGGTGGCCGCATCCCCAAGGGCGTGCTGCTCGTGGGCCCTCCGGGCACGGGCAAGACGCTGCTGGCGCGGGCCGTGGCGGGTGAAGCGGGCGTGCCCTTCTTCAACCTCTCCGGTTCGGAGTTCGTGGAGATGTTCGTGGGCGTGGGCGCGGCCCGTGTCCGCGACCTCTTCGCCCAGGCCACCGCGAAGGCGCCGTGCATCATCTTCATCGACGAGCTGGACGCCATCGGCAAGAGCCGCAACTCGGGCGTGGCCGGCGGCCATGACGAGCGCGAGCAGACGCTCAACCAGCTGCTCGCGGAGATGGACGGCTTCGACAGCCGCGCGGGCCTCATCATCCTGGCGGCGACGAACCGCCCGGAGATTCTGGACAGCGCGCTGATGCGCCCGGGCCGCTTCGACCGGCAGGTGCTGGTGGACCGTCCGGACAAGCGCGGCCGTGAGCGCGTGCTGGAGATCCACGCCAAGGGCGTGAAGCTGGGCACGGACGTGGACCTGAAGCAGATCGCCTCCCGCACCCCGGGCTTCGCCGGCGCGGACCTGGCCAACGTGGTCAACGAGGCGGCGCTGCTGGCCGCGCGCAAGAACCGCGACGCGGTGATGCGGGCGGACTTCGAGGAGGCCATCGAGCGCGTGGTGGCGGGTCTGGAGAAGAAGAACCGCACCATGAACGAGCGCGAGAAGGAGATCGTCGCGCACCACGAGGCGGGTCACGCGGTGGTGGGCTGGATGCTGCCCTACGCGGAGCGGGTGACGAAGGTGTCCATCATCCCGCGAGGCCTGGCGGCGCTGGGCTACACCATGTCGCTGCCCCTGGAGGACCGCTACCTCATGTCGCTGGACGAGCTGCGCGACAAGATGGCGGGCATGATGGGCGGCCGCGCGGCGGAGGAGATCTTCATCGGCGAGGTGTCCACCGGCGCGTCCAACGACATCAAGCAGGCGACGGAGATCGCCAAGATGATGGTCCGCGACTACGGCATGAGCTCGCTGGGGCCGGTGGCGCTGGGCAGTGAGCAGGGGCCGGGCTTCTTGCGGTCCGCGGGCCTGCCGGAGTCGCGCAGCTACTCCGAGCAGACGGCGCGGATGATTGATGAAGAGGTCCGCAAGATGGTCTCCGAGGCGCTCGACCGCGCCCGGGAGGTCCTGCACACGAACCGCGACAAGGTGGAGGCCCTGGCCGCGCGCCTGCTGGCGACGGAGGTCATCGAGGAGGAGGCGATGATCACCATCCTGGGGCCCAAGGTGCAGGCGCAGCGTGGCCTGCTCCACCCGGAGGCCCGCACGGTCATCTCCGCGCATCCCGTGGGAGGGGCGGAGTCCGAGCCGGTCGTGCCGCCCACGCAGCACGCTGAAGGCAAGCTCGACTCCTGAGCCTTTGCCTGCCTGCCCTCCGGGCAGCCCTTCGCCCACCGGATCCACCGCCAGCCTGCGGTGGCCGGTGGGCGAAATTACTTTCCAACGACAAGGAGGCGTCGCCGTGGAGAACCGGATTGGAAAGAGCTACATCGCGAGGAAGGCATTGTTCGCCAAGGGCCTGAAGGACGGCCGGCTCACGGTGCAGGAGATCGAGGAGGCGCTGCCCCCGGGGACGTTGACGGCCGCCGAGCGGTGGCTCCTCTACTACTCCCTTCGCGCCGCCCAGGTGGAGATCATCGACGAGGTGACCGGGCAGGTGGACCACGGCTTCATGGCGGAAGCGCCGCCCGCGGCCCCGTCCAACCACTAGGTGCGTTGACAGGGCCGCCCTCGCGGTTACGTTCGCGCCGCTCATCGAGGTCCGCTTCTTCCAACCCCTGGCGCAGGTTCGACAATGGACGGCAATCCCCGCAGCGACGAGACCCCGGAGACGCAGGCCCCCGCCGACACCCAGGCGGAAGCCGGTGACTCCGACATGCAGGCCGAGGCCGCCCAGGATGGCGAGGTGGCGCGGCTCCAGGCGGAGCTGGAGGCGGCGCGCCGCCGGGTGAACGAGCTGGCACGGGGGCTTCAGGACCTCACCAAGGACCGGGAGGAGTTCAAGCAGCGCCTCACCCGCGAGCGCGAGCGGATGCTCGACGTGGAGCGCGGCAACGTGGCCCGCACGCTCCTGGAGGCCATCGACGAGCTGGACCTGGTCCTGGCCAACAGCCAGCAGGACACCTCGCCGCTGGTCCAGGGCGTGCGGATGATCCGCGACAGCCTGTTGTCCAAGGCCCAGGCCACCGGCATCGAGCGCCTCCAGGTGGTGGGGCGTCCGTATGATCCGAACATCGCCGAGGCGGCGGACATGGAGGTGACGCCGGTGGAGGGTGACGACCAGAAGGTCGTCGCCGAGTTCCGCGCGGGCTACCGCCTGAAGGACCGCATCATCCGCCCCGCCCGGGTGAAGGTGGCCCGGTACGTGGCCCCGGCCCAGGCCTGAAGTCCTCCTGGCGCCCGTGCCCCTGCAAGCGGGGCGCGGGCCGGGAAGGGCAGGGGGCAATGGTCTGTTGGGCCCTGACGCCATGGCCCGCCGTGTAAGCTGCCGCCCCGTGTCCGTTCGACTGCTCAGCGTCCTTCTCGTGGTGGCGCTCGCCCCGGTAGCGGGGGCCGCCGGGGATCCGCTCACGCCCTGGCTCCAGGCCCGGGTGCGCGAGCACATCGCCTGGTTCGCCTCCCCGCCGCCCGCGACGGTGGACACCCCGGCCACCCCGGGCGTGTCCTCGCTGTGGCGAGAGCGCCCCGCGGGCTACACGGGCCTGCCCCGCTTCACGCCCCCCACGTCGCTGGCCCCGCTGATCCGCGCGGTGGAGGCGGGCGTGGTGAACATCACCACGGTGGGGCCCGGCGCGGTGGCGGGCGGGGTGAAGCGCTCCACCGGCTCCGGCTTCGTGCTCACGCCCGAAGGGCTGGTCGTCACCAACAACCACGTGGTGGCCAACGCGCAGGGCCCGTCGGTGTACCCGTCCGGATCCGGCGTCACGCCCGGCAAGGACGGCCCCCGCGAGGTGCCGGTGCAGCAGGTGTCCGTGCGGCTGGCGGACGGCCGCGAGTTCCCCGCGGACGTGGTGGGCCGCGACGCGTCCACGGACGTGGCGCTGCTGCGGCTCAATGGTGCCGGGCTGGGGACGCTGCCGGCGGTGTTCCTGGGAGACTCCGACGCGCTGGAGGTGGGGGACTGGGTGGTGGCCATCGGCAACCCGTTCGGCCTGGACCACTCGGTGGCGCACGGGATGATTTCGGCGAAGGAGCGCGTGCTGGGGGTGGGCCAGTTCGACGACTTCATCCAGACGGACGCGCTCATCAACCCCGGCAACTCCGGCGGGCCCCTCTTCAACATGAAGGGCGAGGTGATTGGCGTGAACACCGCCATCATCAGCGAGGGGCAGGGCATTGGCTTCGCGGTGCCCATCAACCTGGTGAAGGACCTGCTGCCCAACCTGCGGGAGAACGGGAAGCTGGAGCGCGGCTGGCTGGGCGTCGTCATCAACGAGGACGGCGCGGACGCCACCGCCACGGCGCCGGTGGTGAAGGACGTCTACCGGGGCAGCCCCGCCGCCCAGGCGCGGATCCGCCCCGGGGACCGGCTGGTGGCGGTGAACGGCCGGCCCATTGGCAGCTACCTGCAGCTGTTGCGCAAGGTGGCGCTCCTGGCGCCGGGCACGGAGGCGAAGCTGACGCTCCTGCGCGACGGCGGCACCCAGGAGGTGGCGGTGCGGCTCGTCGCCAGGCCCGCGCAGGAGGCCACGGAGGGGCTGTCCAGCCGGGGCGGCAGCTCCGCGAATGACCTGGGGCTGGTGCTGAGGGATTTGACGCCGGAGGTGGCCGCGCCGCTGGGCTACGAGGCCTTCCTGGGCGCGCTCGTGTCCGGGGTGCTGCCGCGCAGCCCGGCGGAACAGGCCGGACTGCGCGCGGGCGACGTCGTCATGGAGGTGAACCGCCGCCGGGTGAAGGACTCCGCCGCGGTGAAGGCCGCCCTGGAGCGGGGCAGCGCCGGGGCCAGCATCCTCCTGCGCGTCCAGCGGGGCGACGCGCTCCAGTACATCGCCATCGCCCGCTGAAAGAGGGCCCTGGGGGCGCGCGCTACTTCGCGCCCGCGTCCTTGCCGTTGAGCCACAGCCCCATCTGGTTGCCAGTGCGGCCCTCGGTGACGAGGACGGCCTCGATGCGGGCGTTGACGCCGTAGATCTTCCCGCCGCCCTTCTTGGGCAGCGTCCACACCGACTGCGGCGTGAAGACGACCTGCGCGCGCACGCCCCGGGTGCTGAAGACGCGCTGGAAGGTGCCGCCGTTCCACATGTCCGGCGCCGTGCCGCTCACCACGAGGTAGTTCATCACCGGGTTGCCCTGCGCGTCCGTCTTCTTCGGCGCGCCGTGGGAGAGCCCGTACTTCCCGCCCGCGAAGAAGGGCGTGATGTTGATGGTGTACTCGTTGGTGCCGGGGTTGAAGTCGCCCGCGGACAGCATGCCCGCGTCGTCCTCGGTGACGATCATGTACAGGCGCTTGCCCGTGTACTTCTTGCGGAAGGCCTCCGCCTGCTGCTTGCACTGCGGATCCACGAGCGCCCCGTCACACTCGCCCACGTACTTCTCCAGGAAGGCCCCCAGCCCACCCAGGGGCTCGGACTCGTCGCGAAGCTTCGCGAAGCGCGAGTCCACGTCGGCCAGGGCGAGCGTGGGCACAAGGAGGGCAAAGGCGGCGGCCAGGAAGCGATTCACGGCGGGGAACTCCCGAAAAAGGGGGGAAGGACGGCCCAGGGATGCTGCCACTCCCGCCGCGCCGGGGGCAGCGCTTTCCCGTGAAACGGGACATGGTGCGTCAGGGTGCGTCAGGGTGGATGCAGGTGATTATTTGCCTACATCTGGCTACCGTGTAGTTTGCCCCTGTCCCCACCTGTCTCGGAGCCCTCCCCGAATGAACACGCAGCCCCAGGAACGCCGCTCCAACCTGCGCTTCGACAAGATCTTCACCGTGTACCTGTCCACGCAGGACGGGATGATGCGGGGCATTGGCCGCAACATCAGCGCGCGGGGCATGTTCATCGAGGTGCGCGACTCGCTGGGGCTGGGCGAGAAGCTGAAGGTGACGTTCGCGGGCGAGGACGGCACGGAGATGACGTGCCTGTGCGAGGTCCGCTACCAGGTGGCGCTGGCCTTCGGCCGCAAGGACGGGCGCCCCGGCAACAGCCGCGGCGTGGGCCTGCGCATCGTGGCCTACGAGACCCTGGATGACGCGCCGCTGCTCCTGGTGGACCGCGAGCGGGTGATGCACTGAAACACCGCGGGGCACGGCCCTTCCCGTGTTGAGAGGGAAGACACCGTGCCCCGGGGGGCGACGCAGGGAGGCCTTCGACGGGCCGGTTACTGCGAGAAGCCTTCCAGCAGGTAGTGGGCTTCAATGCGCTTGAGCGCGAGGATCATCGCGGCGCAGCGGCTGTCCACCGTCTTGCCGATGCAGTACGGGCGGCTGTCGTGCATCTCCGTCTTGCGCGGCTGGTTGCGCGAGATGTCCCGGATGATGCGGTAGTTGCGCTTCATGGCGCGCTCGAGGCGCTGGTCGACTTCCGCCTCGCTCCAGCGCTCCATGCGCTTGTTCTGGATCCACTCGTAGTAGGACACCGTCACGCCGCCGGCGTTGGCGATGATGTCCGGGATGAGCTCGATGCCGCGCTTCTGCAGGACGCGGTCGGCCTCCGGGGTGGTGGGGCCGTTGGCGCCCTCGGCGATGAGCTTGACCTTGAGGCGCTCCGCGACGTCCGCGGTGATCTCGCCACCCAGGGCGGCGGGGACGAGGATGTCCGCCTGCACGTCCCAGAGGTCCTTCTTCTCGATGCGCTGGGCGCCGGGGAACCCGATGACGGAGCGCTTGAGGTTCTTGGGGTCCGCCACGTAGGCGGCCAGCGCGTTCACGTCGATGCCGTCGCCGTTGAAGATGGAGCCGTCGGCGTCGTTCACCGCGAGCAGGCGCGCGCCCATGTTCCCCAGGATGATGGCGGCGTGGCTGCCCACGTTGCCGAAGCCCTGGAGGACGAAGGTCTTGCCCTTCACGCTCTCGCCGCGGTCGGCGTAGTAGTCCTCGATGCAGAACGCGACGCCCTGGCCGGTGGCCTTGCCGCGGCCTTCCGAACCGCCGATGCGCACGTCCTTGCCGGTGACGATGCCGCGCAGGTTGTGGCGCTCGCGCTCACCGTCGGAGAACTGGCGGTACAGCAGCGCCATGATCTCCGGGTTGGTGCCCACGTCCGGCGCCGGGATGTCGATGTTCGGCCCGATGAGGCTCTTGAGCCGGTACATGAAGCGCAGGGTGATGGCCTCGATCTCCTCGCGGCCGTACTCGCGCGGATCCAGCTGGATGCCGCCCTTGCCGCCGCCGAACGGGACCTCCGCGATGGCGGTCTTCCAGGTCATCTCCGCGGCGAGCGCCTTGAAGAGATCCAGGGACACTTCGCGGTGGTAGCGCAGGCCGCCCTTGTAGGGGCCACGGGCCTGGTTGTGCTGGACGCGGTAGGCCTTGAAGCGCTGCGACTCACCGGGGACCAGCTGGTAGACGAGCCCGTCCGGCAGGCGCAGGTGGCCGTGGCGGATGGCGACGTCGGAGCCCAGCAGGGCGCGGCCGTTGAGGATGATGTTGCCGTTGGCCAGGCGCTCCAGGCCTTCCGTGTTGCGCACCTGGGTGACGGACAGGTCGGAGAAGGACTTGGCCTCCTCCGGGAGGAGGGGGACCAGGCGGTCCTTGAGCTTCGCGGTGACGTAGAAGATGTGCTCGTAGTCGGGCTCTTCGAGCTCCAGACGCACGCGCTTGTCCAGGCCGATGAGATCCGCCGCGAAGTGGAAGATCTCCATCGCCTCCGTGTAGATGGTGCGCTTGGGCGTAGGGGCCGGGGCGCGCATGAAAGTCTCTTCGCTGGCCATGATGGAACGTGCTCCTTGAGGGCCCACCCGGATGGGGGCCACTGGGGAAAGCGGCGCCCTTATGAGCACAGGCGCCACGCGAGTTCAACCGCTCTGGCAGGGGGCCATTTCTCCAAATAATGGAGAAAAGACGCGGACTTAGGCGACGCGGTGTGTCACCCGGCCGGATGCACCGTGTCATGGATGTCACGGCTTCTGGGGGTTAGAAGCGGGCGTGGGGCCGGGGGCCTGAAGAAGCGCGGAAAAACTCCTTGCCGGGTCCGGATACGGATGGTACTTACGCGCCGCTTTCGGTGCGCCGACATAGCTCAGTTGGTAGAGCAACTGATTCGTAATCAGTAGGTCTCCGGTTCAAATCCGGATGTCGGCTCCAAGAAGAGGAAGGCCGGTTGCCCCTGTGGCAGCCGGCCTTTTTCGTTTTTGGGGTCAAGGGGTTCCGAACTGGACGGCCGGAGAACCGGCTGGGGCTGCTGGCGGATGCGGCGCTGACGTCCGATGGGCTGCGCGGGGCGGGGAGCGGTTCGACAAGGGAGGCACGCAGGCTCCCCGTGCTGCTTTCTTAAGTCGCAGCCCGCTCCTCGCCGAAGTATGAGTCCGCCGCCCAACCAACCGCTTCCGTCAACGCCGCCGCCGTAGAGGCATTGATGGCGTTGCCCCAGCCCGGCACCCAGCCGACAAGCCACTGGCTGATGCCGCGCCCGACGTGCGTGGCTGTGAACGTCAGGAGCAGGTCGGCGGCGGAGGCCTTCGTAATCGCCGCCCCGTGCTCGTGAGCGATGGCGACGATCATTGTCGTCTGGATGCCCGCGAGCACCGGCGCATCCGAGCCGGGGAGCTGCGCAAGGCCCGCCCCGACTGCCGCAGCAGCGGTGGCCGCGGTGTGAACGATCCCGTGGACCTTCTGGTTCGTCGTCAGGGTGGCGGTGCTGGCTTTGGTCGGCATGGGAGTCTTCATCTCCGTCGTGGCTGCGATAGGCAGCGAGCGCGTACTGAGCATGAGTCGTGCCACCATCGGTCAGGCGTCGGGCCGCTTGGAGACTCCGCCATTTCCGAGCGCCTTCACGCGAGGTCCACAAGGTTTATTGTTGTAAGGAAATAAAACTTATAGCGTGGCGGGATGCTGCGAGTCCTCATCGCGTGGGTTGGCACCTCCGACCTGTACGGCCCTTCGAAGGCGGCAGCTGGTGACGTTGGCCCTATCGCGCAGGCACTCGATGTCCGCACGTTCGATCGGGTGGTCTTGCTCGAGAGCTTCAGCAAGCCCGAGCACCAGAACATGCTTCAGCCTTATGTCACGTGGCTGCGCGGGCGGACGAAGGCGGAGGTCGTCGAACGCCCCGAAACGCTCGCTGGGCCCACCGACTTCGGTGGGATTTACGAGGCCGCACGCCGCGCTTGCCAAGACGTCCTCGCACGGGAGAAGGACGCAGCGCTCACTTTCCACCTGAGCCCCGGCTCACCGCCGATGGCCGCAGTGTGGATGCTCCTGGGGAAGACGATCTTCCGCGCCGAGCTGATCGAGTCCTCGCGCGAGCAGGGCGTGAGGACGGCGAACGTTCCGTTCGACATCGCAGCCGAGTTCCTGCCCGACCTGCTACGAGCACCCGACGAGCGACTCCGTAGCCAGAGCACGGCGGATTCTCCACCCGCCCCGGAGTTCAAGGACATCATCCACCGAAGCCAGGTGATGGCGCGGCTCATCCAGCGGGCGCGTCGGGTGGCGCTTCGGAACGTACCCGTTCTCATCGAGGGCGAGTCCGGTACGGGAAAGGAACTGCTTGCCAAGGCCATCCACCGCGCCAGCCCACGTCGCGGCAAGCCGTTCATCCCGGTGAATTGTGGGGCGATTCCAGAGAGCCTGGTCGAGGCGGAGCTCTTCGGCGTGCTCAAGGGAGTGGGTACCGGAGTCGATGCGCGAAAGGGCTTCTTCGAGTCGGCGGACGGCGGGACGCTCTTCCTCGACGAACTGGGCGAGCTGCCCCTGCCGGTGCAGGTGAAGCTTCTCCGCGTGCTGCAGGAGCGTGAGGTCACACCACTCGGAGCGCGTGAGCCGAAGCCAATCGACGTGCGGGTCATCGCCGCGACGAACCGCACCGTCGTCGAGGAGGTTGAAGCCGGGCGGTTTCGCGAGGACCTTTTCTATCGGCTCGCCGTCGCCGTGCTGAAGCTCCCGCCGCTCCGTGATCGGCCGGGCGACACCGGCCTTCTGGTCGACGAACTGCTGAAGGTGGTGAACCAGGAGGCCGCAACCGAGCCCGGTTACGTGCCCAAGAAGTTTTCCACTGGCGCAAGGAATCTTATCCTCGCGCATCCCTGGCCCGGAAATGTTCGCGAATTGCTGCTCACCGTGAAACGCGCCGCCATCTGGAGCGACGGGGCCACCATCTCCGCCGAAGATGTTCGCGAATCCCTCCTCGCGGTGCCGCATGCGCAACGGCGGGACGTCCTTGGTCGCCCTCTCGGTGGCGGCCTCAACCTGCAGAAAATATTGAAGGAAGTGGCGCAGCACTATCTCGGTCGCGCGCTCAATGAAGCGGCTGGCAACAAGACGCGCGCCGCGAAGCTGGTTGGCGCGCCCAGCTACCAGACGCTCTCGAACTGGCTGAGGAAGTATGGGGTCGGTGCGTGACCTTCTCCGCGCACATCGAGTGTTGGCACGACGGCTGCTCATGCGGTCTCTACCAACGGCAATCACGGGAGGTTGTCGTTGGGCCAGGAGGCGCTGCATGCACGTCAACGACAACTGCTTCGAAACGCGCTGTAATGAAGGCCGCTTCACCCTCACCCAGCACGCCCAGGAGCGCATGGCGACGCGCGGTCTCCGCGCCGACGCCGTTGCCGCAGCGCTCGCCTACGGGCGCGTCGTCTATGTCCGTGGCGCATATGTCTACGCGATCGGTCGGAAGGAGATCGCGCGCTACGCGGAGGAGGGCATCGACCTCGCCGCGTGCGATGGCGTCCAGGTCGTCGTCACGTCCCCTGGCTACATCCTCACCGTGTACCGCAACCGCTCCTTCAATGGGCTGCGCGACCGCCGCAACTCACGCCGCAGCCGTCTCGCTCTCGCTGCATAGCCCGTCCCCCTCGGTCAACCGGAGAAAACCATGACCTCACCACTCAAGGAGTTCACCTCGTCGGCCGCGCGCCCGCTGCCCGTCATCCTCCTCGCCGACGTCAGCGGAAGCATGGCGGCAGAAGGAAAGATCGATGCTCTCAACCAGTCCGTCCGCGAAATGCTCTCAACGTTCACTTCGACCGATGATCTCCGCGCCGAGATCCACGTCGCCGTCATCACCTTCGGTGGTGAGGCCCGGGTTCACACGTCGCTCCAGCCCGCGAGCGCGGTGAAGTGGAGTGACCTGGTCGCCGAGGGAGGCACGCCGATGGGGCAGGCGATGACGTTGGCCGCGGACCTCGTCGACGACCGCGAGAAACTCCCGGTGCGCGCCTATCGTCCCACCATCGTCCTCATCTCGGACGGCCAGCCCACCGACTCTTGGCAGGCCGGTCTTGAGCGCGTGACCAGGCAGGGGCGCGCGCAGAAGGCGGACCGCATGGCGCTCGCGATTGGAGGCGACGCCGATGTCGACATGCTGCGACGCTTCCTCAACGACGAGAAGAAGCAGGTCTTCGTCGTGGCCGACGCGCGCCGTATCAAGGACTTCTTCCAGTTCGTCACGCTGTCGGTCACCGCAAGGTCGCGGAGCGCGAATCCAAACGATGTTCCGCGGATGCAGAACCCGTTCGACATCGATCACCTCTAAGGATCACGGGAATGTGGAGCGCAATGGGGGCAAGCGTTCGAGGTCCAGAGCATCGCGGAGACGGTCGGCCCAACCAGGATGCCTGGTTGAGTCGCCTCGCGCGCGGCACCGCCCTCGCGGTCGTCTGCGATGGTCTGGGGAGTCGCCCGCATTCTGCGGCCGGCTCGCGGGCGGCCTGCCACGCCGTCGCCGACGCTGTTCGCCACTGGGCCAATGGCCCTGTCGTGCCGCCCGAACTCCTGCTGCGGCTCATTCACGCGCTGTGGAACGTGCGCGTGCATCACACCGGACGCGACGAGAGCGCGACGACCTGCTTGTTCGCGGTCGTGACGAAGGACGGACGCCTGCTGCTCGCGCAACTCGGCGATGGCCTGGTGATGCTGAAGACGCCCAAGGGGACGACGACGCTTGAGCCCCCGGATGAGCGCTTCGGAACTGCGACGACCGGGTTGGGAGTCGCGTCGGATGTTCGCGAGTGGAGGCTCCACCTCGAGCGGAACTTCACGGGAGCCGCGTCGATCCTGCTCGCCACCGACGGCGTGGCCGATGATCTCGTGTTGGAGAAGCGAGCCGACTTCCTGAGCTTCCTCGTCACGCAGTACGGCCCCCGCCCCGCTACGGCGAGGGCCCGTGCCATCGCGAAGGAACTTCGTGAGTGGCCCACACCTCGGCATCGCGACGACAAGACGGTGGCCGTGCTCTGGAACGACACGACGACGGAGGCATCCCCATGAGCAACTTCCCCAGCACCGTCGTTGATGACGGCGGCAACGTCCACCACCTGCTGAAGCAGCCGCTCGGGCGAGGTGGGCAGGGCGTCGTGCTCCGCACGCGCAGCCCGCACATCGCCGTGAAGCTCATTGGCTCCGTGCCTGAAACACCCACAGCGGATCCCGATGCCCGCTCTGCGCAGAAGCTGTGGAACCGGCTCACCCATGCACCGGGCATCGTGCAAGCGCCCGACGCGCAGAAGCACGCGGCGCTTCGAAGGCGGCTGGAGGACGTCCGCGCGCTGCCGCTCCCCCGACTTCACCTCGCGCAGCCTCTGGCGATGCTCCGCGATCATCTCGGCTACACGATGCGACTGCTCACGGGCATGGTGCCGATGCGCAGCCTCATCGCCGAGCCCGGCGAGCCGAAGCTCGCCGAGTTCTACCAATCGACCGGCGGCGTCGGTCGGCGCCTCGAACTGCTCGCGAACACGGCGGGCTTGCTCGCACGCATTCACGCGGTGCCGCTCGTCTATGCCGACGTCTCGCCGAACAACGTTTTCGTCTCCGCGACGGTCGACGCGAGCGAGGTCTGGTTCATCGATCTCGACAACCTCGACTACCTCTCCGCCGACGCGCCGGGCATCTTCACGCCGGGCTTCGGTGCCCCCGAGGTCGTGACCGGGCGCGCGGGCGTCTCGACGCTCTCGGACTCCTTCTCCTTCGCCGTCCTGGCATTCTGGGTGCTCACCCAGGTTCACCCGTTCCTCGGCGACTACGTCGAAGAAGGCGGCTGGGACGACGACGGCGAAGAGGACCGCGAGCAGCTCGCCTTTCGTGGAGCGCTCCCTTGGATTGAAGACACCGGCGACGATTCCAACCGCACGGCCCAGGGCATCGCGCGGCACCTCGTCCTTTCGAAGCCCATTCGCGATCTGTTTCGGCGAGCCTTCGAAGCCGGCCGCAAGGATCGTACGGCCCGCCCGAGCATGGCCGAGTGGACCGAAGTCCTGCGCCGCGCGGCCGACCGCGTCGTGTCCTGCAAGGGCTGCGGGTCCACCTTCGACGTGACCGCTGGGAATTGCCAGTTCTGTACGGCGAGTCCGCGTCCGACGTTCATCCATATGCAGGTGAACCGCTGGGACCCCGAGTTCGACGACACCGGCGCGTCCGCGGTCAGCTCTCGAGCGGTCTGGCACAAGATGCTCGACGTGACGAAAGACAGCACCGTCCTCCGGCATGTCGTCGAGCCGGTCCTCGCCGACGCCGAAGATGCGGCGGTCCTCCGCGTTCGCGTGCTCAGGAGCGGTGTTGCCATCGAGCCCCTCTCGAACCACGAAGTCCATGTGGTTCTTGGCGGTCGCCTGCAGCGCGTTGGGAGCGAGATCAAGCTGCCACTGCCGAAGGCAGGAAACGAGGCGTACCTCCACTTCGGCCCGTTGGACCGGCCCCACCGAATGGCGGTCCTTCGTCTCTGGGAGGGTGTGTGAAGGTCGACCAGGTTCCCTACGGCCAGATCGAGAGCCTTCGCCTCCGATGGACGTCGGCGACTGGCGCCCTGCCCAGCTCTGTCGTGCCCGGCGCCGAGGTACTGCTGCAGTTCTCCGAGCGTGAGTCGCAGTCGATGCTCCGGGTCGGGGAGGACGTTCTGGGCATCAAGGGCGATGGGCGAAAGCACGACGTGCTTCTCGCGGACATCTGCACGCGGCACCTTCCCCGGATCGCGTGGGTGGCGGATGTCGGTCAACATGCTCTCACGATCCAAGCACATACCTTCCTGCACGCCCTCCCGATGCCGCCAATCGAGCTCGGAGTCGACGAGAAGATCCTCGATGCGCTCAAGCGCGTGGACCGGAAGCTTGGTGCTCCCGAGCGAGCACTGGAGTGGTTGGGCGAGCAGTTCCTGCTTGAAGGTGCGAATGGCAAGCGCGGGTTCGCTACGGTCGACTCCGTTTCCAAGGGCGGTGCATTCGCGCTCTTCGGCCGAACGGTGCGCGCCTTCATTCGCAGGGTGAAGCGCGCGGACCAGTCCGAAGCGCTCCTCGTCGACAAGATCGCTCGCGGGCGGGGCCAAGGCGGAGAACAACTTGCGTTGCTCTCGGGGGACGTTCGGTTCGTTGATGCCACCGTCGCAGGGAAGCTCCGTGCTGACGCGGCTGCACAGCTCTCGTCGCTGGTCACGTCCGGTTCGGGTTTCCTGGAGATATGGAGTCGCTACGGCGCGATCGAGAACGAAGCCGCGCTGCGCAAAGCGAGGAAGGCGCGGTGGCTGAAGTACGACCACGTCGAGTCGCTCCCCGATGGTCGCTACCGCTTCTCCTTGGCCAACGATTGCGCGCTCGACGACGCTGAGCTGTTCAGGCGGACGCTCACGGAAGAGCAGGGGCTCAGCGTCGAAGCGGTCGAAGAGGTCCCTGAGGTGCTCGAGCGCGAGATGTCCTGGGCCGAGTACGAGGCCCAGCCTCGCCCGGCAGACGCGACCTCGCCCGCTACGTTTGATGCGCGGGTGGAGGTTCATCGACGGGAGCGCGCCGTCACCTTGACCCAACGACGGGACGAGGAAGTCGCTCCACCGGATACCGGCGTCCTGATTGTCTCGCTCCAAGGTGACAAGACGAGGCTGAAACGCAGAGAGGAGGCACAGCGTGCCATCCGCGAGGCTCGCTGTCCGATGCCGCAACTCAGGCATCTGCTCGAGGAGTGGCCTGTCGAACCTTCGCGTTATGGGGGCATCGCACCACTCACTTCCAGTGTGAAACGCAAGGTGTTCGGCGCTCGAAGTCCGACGCCGACGCAAGAGGACGCGCTGCGGGTCGCGTTGAACACGCCTGACATCGCCTTGATCCAGGGCCCACCTGGAACCGGCAAGACGACAATCATCGTTGCGCTCGTCGAACGCCTGCAAGAGGTCTGGGACACGCAGGACGGGGTGCAGGGGCGCTTGCTGCTGAGCGGCTTCCAGCACGATGCCGTCGAGAACGCGATCCAGCGAATGACCGTGAATGGGCTCCCACCCATCAAGTTCGGGGGGCGACCGAACAGCCGCGAAGACGCCGATCGTGTCGATGCGACCATTAATAGGTGGTGCGGTGAGCGGAGTGCGGAGATCCGCAAGAACCTGCCGCCTCGGCCGGCCTCGGCGCAGCAGAAGGAGATTTCCGGGCTGACACAGGGCTACGTCTTGGCGCCGGGAACCCTTGAACAGACGGCGTCCCTACTCCAACGCGTTACGAGTCGAGTCCAGGGCGCGGTGCCCGCAGCGCTCACCGACCACCTGATTGCCCTTGGCCGCGAACTGTCTGAGCGAGCTCGCATCGCGCGTCGGGGGGATCCCGATCAGGAGCGAGTGGTGCGCTACGTGCGCGCGCTGCGCTGCGAAGCGCGATCCTTCGCGGACGATGGCCCGCGCAACGCGGATCGACTCGCTCGAGAGCTCTCTCGCGTCGGACGTCAGAACGAGCCGTCACGCAAGCTCCTCGATGCCGCCGCCTGCTGGTCCAGTCGCGAACCGCCGCCGTTCCTTGACGGCCTCCGGGCACTGCGTCGGAGGCTCCTGCTGGAATGGCTCCCTGCGGACCGGACCGAGGACACGACTCCTCGCGTGAGGACGGACGTCTTGGAGCTCCTGGGCGAAGTCCGCGACCACCTTGAGCAGCGCCAGAGCATGCCGCGCGACGCTGCTGATGAGGCGACGTGGAATTTCCTCGCGGCGCTCGAGGAAGAACCCGAGGCGGTCAAGCGCGCCGTCATTTCTTACACGTCGGTGTTCGCGGCAACCTGCCAGCAGTCGGCGCGAAAAGAACTCGCGGAGATGAAGGGCTCCGAGGGCTACGACACGGTCGTCGTGGACGAGGCCGCACGCGCGAACCCGCTCGACCTCTTCATCCCGTTGGCGCGAGCCCGGCGCCGGATCGTCCTCGTCGGTGATCATCGGCAACTTCCTCACATCCTCGATCGCGAGCTGGAGCGTGAACTCGAGGAGGCGCTGTCCTCAAGTGAGAGCGAAGCTGAGCGACGCACGAGCGAGCTGCTGAACGAGAGCCTCTTCGAACGCCTCTTCAAGAATCTGAAGGAGCGGGAGCAAAGGGATGGCTTCCGTCGCACCGTGACGCTCGACGAGCAGTACCGAATGCACCCGGTGCTCGGTCGCTTCGTCAGCGACCAGTTCTATGCGCCGCATGGCGAGGCCTTCCGTTCTCCTCGCCCGGCGTCGGAGTTCGCGCACTCGTTGCCAGGCTACAGCGGCCCGGCTGCGTGGCTGAGCGTTCCGCGCAAGCTCGGCGAGGAGCGCCATGGACAGAGCAAATCACGGCCGGTGGAGGCGCAGGCGCTCGTCACGGAGTTGAAGCGGCTCATGGACTCGCGGGAGGGGCGTGAGCTGACCTTTGGCGTGATCTCCTTCTACAAGGAACAGGTCAACACGATCGAGGATGAGCTTGAGCGCGCTGGGGTCGTCGTTCGCGCTGAAGACGACTCGACTGAGATCGTCGAACCGTACCGCGAGCTACAACTTCCCAATGGACGCGTCGCCGAGCGCCTTCGTTTCGGTACCGTCGATGCTTTTCAGGGAATGGAGTTCGACGTCGTGTTCCTCTCGATGGTCCGCAGCAACCCGCGAGGCACCTTCGGTCACGTCACCTCGCCCAACCGCCTCTGCGTCGCCATGAGCCGCCAGAAGCGGCTCCTCATTGTGGCAGGCGACGATGGGATGCTTCGTGCGCCCAACGCCCCAAAGGCCATCAGCCCCCTGGTTGAGTTCCGAAAGTTGAGCGAGGTGCGCGATGCCGCTCTTGTTTGATCGCACCACGCCCATCGTCGACTTCGGCGTGACCTCGTCTCCGATCAAGTGGGACACGCGGAAGTGGTTCCTGTGGCCGGCGTTCGCGTACAAGGTGCTCCTGCCGGCGCGTGGCAATCCGCCGTTCAACGTGTTCCAACGAGCCACGCTCGACATGTGCAGAGCGGGCGTCCGGGACACCGAGGAGGTCGCCCGGCGCCTCGCGCTCCCCATGGATCTCGTTGGCTTCATTCTCGAGCAACTTCTTGGAATGGACGCACTGGATGACGCGCGTGCGCCGACATCCCGTGCCCTGAGGCTGATGAACGAGGACGACGAGCCCGCCGAGGCGGAGGCCGCGGGCTACGTCATCGTCGATGGGCACAGCCTGCGCATCTGGCCGCGTGTCCACCGAGGCAGCCTGCCGATCGTGGATGCGGATCTGGAGCAAGGGAAGGCCAGGTTCCAGCGGGGACCGGAAGGCAGGCCGGAGACGGTGTCCGCGACCTTGTTCTGGCCAACGCAGGGCGCGCGCCCAGGCGCACCCACCGCGTATGAGGTGCAGAAGGCGGCTCGCCATCACGCTCGCCGCATTCGCGCGTTCCGACGCGAATCATCACGCGTTCGCGAAGGCGACGATGTCCTCGAAGGACTGAAGTTCAAAGGGTTGCGCGTCCTCGGCACTGACCCAGAGCCAATCTTCGTCGCGGCGTATCTGTTCCTTCCAAAAGACGCGCGGCAGCGTTCCTGGCTCGTGACCGATCCCTGCGGGCTCGGCGTCAGCGACGTGCTTCGCCCCGGCGTGACGAAGCTCGCCAAGGAGGGCAAGTTCAATGTCGCGAAGCTCCTTGAGGAGGTCGCAGGGCAAGCGTGGCACGTCGACGAGGGAGATCTCGCGGTCTACTTCGCAGAGGCGACGAAGGCCGCCAGGGAGCGCGTCGCGCAGCGCCTTGGTGAGGCCGCGAAGCTGCTCCCTCCCGAGGTGCTGGGGCGGCTCGCGGATGCCGATGTGCGCCTGGAGGGGGCCCGGACGGCGAAGCCCATCGAGGACTTCCTTGGGAATGCCTATGCCGCTCTCGAGAGCGTGTTCGGTTGGCTGGTGTCGCTCTACCCTGACCCGAGCCTGTTCTCCGCGCTGGGGCATGCGGCGCCCGAGAACGCGCTCCTGCTCCAGCGGATCGCCGAACGGATCGGGTTCAACGTATCGCCGGGTATCCTGCCACTCCTGAGAGTGACCCGTGGCATCGTGAAGGGAGCGATCTGCTTCGGCAACAAGACGCTGCCGGGGCGACTGGCGGCGGCGTTGCTCGAAGCACAGCGCAATAGCAACCATCCACTCGCAACCGTCGCCACACGCGAACCGGGCGCGCTCGAGTTCCTGGCGGAGATGGGAAAGCTCCGGATCGCCGCCTCTCACGACACGTCCTCTGTTCCGAGCGCCGAGGCCGCGAGCGAGATGCGAGAGCGATTGTTCGCACTTCTCCGGGCGCTCGTGGGAGTTGGCCCTGCGAATGTTGAAGCTGGGAATTTCGAGCAGTCTTGGGGCGCGGACCTGCTTCTCCGCGTCCGGGCACGGGCCGAGCAAGTTGCCGAGGGCTATGCGGGGCTCGCCGAGCGTCCGAATGTGCGCACGCGCGTCATCGAGATGCACGATGCGTCGTTGCTGGTGAAGCTGCTCGCTCGTTCTGACGCGACCGTCCCTGAGACCTTGAACACGCGCCTCCGGGACGCCGTGGTCGCAATCACGATCGCGATGGAGGCAGTCTTCGCGGAGATAGAGCGGGATGTGCCCACCCCCGCGTCGGTGACGGAAGCGGTCTCGAACGACCGGGAGCAGAACGCGGCGCAGCTCGCGATGGCTGCCTCCGCGCTAGGCTTTGCCCTCGAAGCGACAGGGCAGCTCCCGAAGTCCCTCACTCATGCCAAAGCGCACCGCATCCGGCGCGCGGCGCAGGGCCAGGGGGAGACATTGTCCGCCCGCGTCGCGGCGCAGGTGCTCGCAGCCTACCAGCAGTCGGAACACCCTCTACTTGAGGTGGCGAAGAGGGCTCCCCGGCTGCTCCTGGACGTGGGCCGCCTAGTAGAGGCCCGCGGCCACGGAGACGATGTCGTCGTCACGGCTGCCGAAGTCGCCGGGCTCGAGACGATGGTTGCCAACGACGTTCGGGCAGTGCTCGAAGCGATTGATTGAGGAGAAACCGAAGCCATGAGCGGCCGAAACGAAGAAGCCATCACCGCCGACGTCAGCCCGGCGAGCACGCCCCCCGTGCTCGATGCTGATGCCACGGCCCTCCTCACGCAACCCGATGCTCGAGAGCAAGCGCTGGACTCGCGAGAGCGATCCCTGAAGGAGCGCGAACGTCAGTCCCAGCGCCATGCCGAGGAGCTCATGGACCGGGAGACCGAGCTCGAGGTCGCGCAGTCCAAGCTCCAGCGCGCCTTGGCCGACGTCGCAAGCAGCCAGCGGCAGGTGGCGGAGGCAGATAGTTCCGTCGAGGCGCGCGCGAGGGACGTGGCCCAGCGTGAGGTCGAGGCGAGCGCGGGGTTCGCCGCGAAGAACCGCGAGTCGCTCGCCGAGCTCATGAAGGCTCATGCCTCGCTTCGTGCCGAGGTCGAGCGTCTCCAGGCCGACCTGGACGCGGCACGACTGAGGGGCATCGAGAGCCTCGAGACGAGGCTGGCCGAGGAGCGCCGGGCCCGCACCGCCGCGCTCGACGCGGAGCTTCAGGCGGACCGGACCCGTCATCACGTGAAGCTGTCGGCGGAGGGCGCCGCCCACGACGCCGCGCTCGCGGAAATGCGCGCTCGATTCGTCGAGGAGCAGCGCGCCGCTCTCGAGGACTTGAACCGGCAGCGCGCGCAATTGCAGGAAAAAGCTGCCGAACTTCACCGGGGGCTCGGTGAACTTCGGTGGAAGGAAGAGGACCTCGCGGGCGTGCGAGCTGGCATCGAGCGCTCGATCGAGGAGCGGGCGCGAGACCAGGTGTCGTCGCTGGAGCGTCAGTTGGAGGCGTTGCGCGACGACCATCGACGGGACCGCGAGCTGGTCATCTCGCTCGAGTTGCAGTTGTCGGCTGCACAGGCGCTGTTGGCGCGCTTTGGTGACAACCCGGCTGAGATTGAACGTCGCATCGCCCAGCAGATGCAGAAGATCGGCGCGCTTGAGAAGGAGTTGCTCATGCGCCCGAGCGCGAGCGACAAGGAGTTGCTCGTCACCCTGCAGGAGAAGGAGCGCGTCTGGGCGGCCGAGAGGGAACGGCTGGTCCGCGAGAGCACGCAGCTCAAGGCAGAACAGAGCCGCTGGCTGACCGGCGTCGCGGACCTCGAGCAACAGCGCGAACGCCGAGAGGTCGCGGAACGACGCCTCGACGTGCTGGCCGGCGAGATGGAGAAGTACCGTGCGGAGGTCGATCGGATGAGGGCGCTGTACGAGCGTCCCGAGGAGCGCGCTGCTCGCGTCGGAGCGCTCGAAGAGCCGTGGAGGACGGACTTCAAGCGCGCCGAGGGTGCCGCCCCAAAGGAACTCGACTGGCTGAATGGGATCGCCACGGCATGCGAGAGCAGCGGCATGCGCTTCCCGAAGCGCCTGGTCCACGCCTTCCACACTTCGCTCAAGGCTGCCGAGCTCTCGCCGCTCACCGTGCTCGCCGGCGTGAGCGGAACGGGCAAGTCGGAGTTGCCCCGCCTGTACTCACGTTTCGGTGGACTCGGCTTCCTGTCGCTCGCCGTTCAGCCGAACTGGGACAGCCCCCAGTCGCTGTTCGGGTTCTTCAACTCCGTCGACAACCGCTTCAATGCGACGACCGTGCTGCGGGCGATGGTGCAGGCGCAGCACTCCCCGGACCACGAGACCTACAAACATGGCCTCGCGGACCGGCTCCTGCTGGTGTTGCTTGACGAGATGAACCTCGCGCACGTCGAGCAGTACTTCAGCGACCTCCTCAGCCGCCTCGAGCAGCGTCGTGGAGAGAGCCGGGGCGTCACCCTGGACATCGACCTCGGCGCGGGTATGCCACCGTATCCCCTGAGCCTTGGCCGGAATGTCCTGTGGGTCGGTACGATGAACGAGGACGAGACGACGAAGACGCTCTCTGACAAGGTCATCGACCGCTCGAACCTCTTGTACTTCCCGCGCCCTCGAACCCTTCACAGTCGCGCGAAGGTGACGCTCGCCGCGGAGTCGCCGTTGCTCGCCGAGAGCGCGTGGCGCGAATGGCTCCAGCTTCGCTCGCCATTTACCCCGAGCGAGCTTGAGCCATTCCGGCAGGGACTCGAGGAGATCAACCAGCGGCTCGAGTATGTGGGGCGCGCGCTGGGTCACCGCGTCTGGCAGTCCGTTGAGTACTACATGGCGAACCACCCCGAGGTGAGCGACGCACGGGCGCGCAATGATCAGGAGGCGCTGCAGCGGACGATGCGACGGGCGTTCGAGGATCAGCTCGTGCTCAAGGTGATGCCGAAGCTCCGGGGCATCGAGACCACTGGAGAGTCGAGGCGGAACTGCCTGGATCCCATCCGCAAGCAGCTCGAGAGCGCGAACTTCGGGCTCGGGCTCTCCGACGACTTCGAGATCGCGTGCCGAGTCGGGCATGGCGCGTTCGTCTGGAACAGCGCGAGGTATCTGGAGAACGCTGAATGAAGAAGGCTCGCACGGCGCGCGACCGCGGTGCTCCCAGACAGGCGGCGCTGCCGCCGCCACTGCCGCCGTTCGAGGAATTGGACGCCCTCGCAGCGACCGACACGCCGACGGTGGAGTCGGCGTGGTGGATCACCTACCAGGTCTCGGAGCACGTCTTCTCGACGATCGCGCACGGCGACCCCCGTACCGGCGACCCACTCCCTCGGCCGCTAACGGAGATCCTGCGCGACATCCGCCGTGCGACCGCCACGGGAAGCCGGCCGTTCCCGCGCGATCGCTTGCTTGGCGCAGCCGAGTTTGCGTCCGAGTCGCTCAAGTATCTCCTCGACCGGCATCGCCATCGGATTGTCAGGGTTCACGAGAATCTCCCCTTCCATCAGCTTCGGGAGGTCGACACCCGCTCGATGGCGTGGCTCGCCCGTCAGCCGGGAAGGAACATCCGCGAGAAGCTCTCCGGACGTACCCACGCGTTGGGCGTCAAGCGCGACGTCTCTGCGGACACGACCGAGAACCGAATGCTCCGCTCTTTCGCGAAGCTCTTCGTGCAGCGTGCGAGGAGTCGCCTGGCGTTCACCGACGCGTACGATGGGACACCGGCTGACGCCGAGCGCGTGAGTCGCATGGGGGACTGCGTGCGCCTCTGTGATGAGCGGATGCGCCGATCCGAACTCGCGGACGTTCCGCTGCTCACGCGGATGCAGCCCAACAACGTTCTGCTGAGCGACCCGCACTACTCGCGGGTGTTCCGCGCGTGGAAGTGGCTCCGCGATGACGAGGAGTCGCTGCGCGGCTCATGGAGGGACGCTCTCCAGCGCGCCCGCGTCCTGCTGTGCTGGATGGTGGCCGCGCAGCTCGCGAACCGGGAGCGAGTGGTCATCGCGGAGACGCTGGGTCGTGTCCCTACTGGCCGGGACGACGACCCGAGGCTCGGAGTGGAGGTGCTCGGCGCCGAGGTCCTCGGGACCGACTGGCACCTCAACCCGCCTCTTCACTTCCTCGTGTTGCCCGCGGGCCCCGACGATGCGGCGTTCCGTATCCGCCTGTCGCTGGAGGGCGAGTTCATCCTGGTGCGCATCGTGCCCCTGGGCGAGAGGGGGCTCGCCGGCGAGGAGCGGGGGTCGACGATCGCCTTCGAGGTCCGGGCGACGTCGGAGCGCCTCCAGGCCCAACGAGGGATCGGGATCGCCATCGACGGTCTTGAGCTCTCCCTGGGTGGTGCAGAGCGTGCGTACGCCGACATCGCCGGGCTGGCACCGCCTGCAACGCAGGTGGCCCGGCAGATTCTTCAACGCTGCAACGTGAATCCCCACGCCGAGCGGCCTGACCGGGTTGCCGCTGGCGTCGCGGACGGCGCCCGGCTCGGCATCGAGCTTGGCAACGCATCGCTCCGCGTGAACGCCGGACACGCGATCCCTCTCACGTCCGCCGCGTGGTCATTGGCTCTCAACCTGTCTGGCGACGATGGCAGCTTCGAGTGGCTCGATGGCCAGGAGGGACGAGAGCTTGTCCTCGGCGCCGAGGGACGTTCGCTGTGGGCGACCGGCGATGTCATCGACGCGGACGAGCAGGCTGATGCGGGGATGCTCGCGCTTGTCGCCGATCGCATGCTGGGCCGTCTTGCGTTGGAACTGGCCGTACCTGCCGATGCGCGGGTCGCCTACGCCGTCCCTGATGCGGTCGACGAATTCTCGCAACGGAGCTTGCGGAGCGCGTTCGGCGCGTCGTTCCACCGCCCGGTCCCCGTCTGGAGGAGCGTCGCCGCCGCGATGGCGTGGGTCTCTACCGCGGACGAGCGGGGCCCTCGCCAGGGCGAGTCGGTCGTCATTGTCGACGTGGAGTTTGGCGGCGTCTCGCTCACCCTGCTGACGGCCCGCTACGACGAGAAACTCGCTCGGGCACACCCTGCCTCGCGAGGGTTCTACTGGGAGCGCAAGCCACCGCTGCCTCCTGACGAGCAGTTGGAGATGCTCGGATGGCCTCATGTGCTTCGTGCGTACGCCCGGATGCTGGTTGCGCGTGAGTTCGAGGCGCTGGCTCCCGAGCTGCGAGGGCGTGTCGTCGAAGAGCTGCTTCGCAGCGGAAAGGTTTCGTCGCTCGTCGAACGCGGCGGCTCGGTCTTCGTCCAGGTGCCCTCGAATCAGCGCGCGACGCCCGAGGTCGTGGAGCTCTTCGACGATTCCGCATGGTTTGATGATGAGGTCGGACGCTGGATCGAGCGGCTCGACACCAACGTGAAGAGCGCGCTCGCGACGCTCGGGAGAGCCCGCGTCCTGCTGATCGGCGGCCCGTGTGCGTACGCGCGGTTCGGGAGGCTTGAGGCGCAGACAGGGCGCATCAAGTTCTTCAGCGAGACCAAGGGATTCGGGTTCATCGTCCCGGATGGCGGCGGCGATGAGTTGTACTTCCGCGCCAACGCCTGGGTGAGCAAGCGTCGTCCGCGCTCGGACGACCTCGTGGAGTTCGAGATCGGGCGGGGGAAGAGGGGGGCAGAGGCGAAGCGTGTCAGCGCGGTGCCTCGACTGACGGAGTGGCTGCGACGGCGCACGTGCGTCGCTCCGCAGGCGCTGGCCGCTGGTGCACGCGAATGTCTGCTTCGCTTGGATTCTGGCGCTCTCACATGGCGTGAGTGGCTGCCTGAGTTGTCGCTCGAGGTCGTGCGCGATGGCCATTTCGGCGAGTTCCCATTGCTTGAGCGTGGGACATTCGTCGATCCATTCCTTGGTGACGCCGTGCAGTTCACGGTTCCCGAGACGCTGACGTTGGCGCGCGGGCACCGGTGGTTTTCCTTCCCGTTGCTTGTCGGCCGGCACGGACGCCGCCCGCTTGCATGGGAGGCACGTCTCGAGTCCCCGGCGTTCCCGCTCAACCATGACGTCCGAGCGCGCCTCAAGCTGTCCTACCGTTACGGGCTGGACACCAGTTACGCGTTCGTCGTGGAGCCAGTGTCGCGAGAGGACGCGCCATTCACCCGTGTCGAAGCCAGGTGGATCCGGGGCGGAGAGACCGTCGCCGCTGCTACCTCACGGGAGGTGCTCGCGTTCCACGCCGCACCGTGGGTGGCCGGGGATGCCGCGAAGTTCATCGAAGCTGCTCGTTCGCTGGCTCGATTCGACGACGAGAAGTTCGGCAAGTTCCTCTTCGCCGTGACCCGGGCGTGCTGGGCACAAGGCCGAAGCCTTGCGACTGCTCCGCCTGCTGTTCAACAGGCGTTCCCCGTCTTCCGAGATGGGCTGCTTCGCGCGCTGCACCGGACGCCGACGCTGAGTGTTCAGCAGGTGCCTCGAGCTCTTGAAATCCTGACTCTTCTCCACGAGGACGCGCCCGCGGATATCGCCGGGTGGCTTCTGCGACTCGATGATGAAGCGGCCGATGACCCCGCCTTGTACCGGAAGACGGCGACGATGATGGCCATGCTTGTGGGTGACGGCCTGGAGTCGCGGGCGCCACTTCTGGCTCGCCTCTTGGAGCGCCTGCATCGGTACACGAACGCCGGCACGTTCGATGGCGCGCTGGCCGGAATCACCATGCGGGGGCTCGGGAACGCGGCGTGGCGGCACCCGGGCTTCATCGCGATGCTGGAGGCGACTCCGGCTGCCGTCGCGCAAGTCCTCGGCCAGTGCCGACGGTCGCTGCAGAACCTCATGGCGCGCGTGCCGCTCGACATCGCCTCAGACGAGGAGCGCGAGCAGGTCGCCCGTCGTTTCGGAACGCCCTTCCGCGACGCGTGTGAATTGCTGCTCGCGCTCCTCCGCGTCGATTCGTCCAACCCCACGGTGGCTCCGCTGCGCTGCGGCTCGCCACCGGCCGACGCGTTCGCGAAGGCCGTGCGACAGCTCGACGCGCGGTTCGCCTCGCTCGGCGTCGGCGTTCACTGGCGCGTTCACCTCAACGCCAACGTACCCGATGCACTGCACCGCATGTCGCCGGTGGCGTTCGCATTGAACAGCTATCTGGCGGAGGGCGCGGGAGCCAACCTGGTTCAGGTGGAGCGCGCCGACGTGGATTGAACGCTCGTGTGATTGGAGTGGTGGGCTGGGCAATGGCATTGGAGCGCGGCCGGGTGAATCAGGCGGAAGCGTTCGGATCCTGGACCGCGAGGAGGGGCTCGCCGTCACGTACCCGCACCGCGTCGATGGCCGCCAGCATCGTCGCGTAGGAGGCGAAGGCGGGGCCCAGGGTGCCCTGGGTTCCGACGCCCTCCAACTGGAGGTCGCGGAACATCTCTTCGGCGAAGTCGTAGATGACCGTGTCCTTGGGCGCGTCCTTGCGGATGACGAGCTGAGACCAGAGCGGGTCCTCCGAGAAGCCGAGGGACATGAACCCCGGCGGGCTCTCTCCGCTCTGGACCCCCGGCGCGATGCTGTACCAGTGGGAGGCGGGATCGCTGGCCGCGTGCCCCGGCAGGTCGAAGTGGTGGAACCGCACCTGGACGTCCCGCTCCGGCTCCCCGGGAAGCATCCAGGCCAGCGTCTGCCGCAGCTCGCGGAGCCAAGGAGGGAAGCGGACCTGTGACGCCGCTTCGACTTCATCGAGGAACTCGGGGGGCTCCCGGTAGAAGCTCAGCGTGGGAAAGCGGGCGATGAACCGGAGCAACTCGGCCTTCGTCTGTGCGTCCAGTGCGCTGGCCTGGACCCAGGAGGCCGCCTCGACGCTGCTGCCCCAGGGGCGCCGGCTCATCAGCCGCGAGGGCTCGACGCGCGGGGGCTCCGCGCGCTTCTTCAGGAAGTTCTCGAAGAGCTCCTCGAGCGTGAACGTGGGATTCTTTTTCAGGGCCTGCTCGATGAGGACGGGATCATTGCGCATGGCATCACACGGGCCGGGGGTGACCCGAGGGATGCCGGCTCGAACGAGGTACCACTCACGAGAGTCCGGGCAGGCCACGCTTGCGGTGATTCCGCACTCCCACATCATCCGGGTCACCTGCCAGTCCTCCAGAAGGGACAAGAGCAGGAGGGGTGGCGTCCCCAGCCTCGCGGAGGATGTGCTGGCGATCCGCTGAGCCACGATGGTGTAGCTCTCCTCCGTCCAGGGGTTTCCCAGGAGTTCTGCACGCGCGAGCGCAGGCAGGCCCACGAGGGGCAGGGCGTCCGTGACGTAGGTGAAGTTCAGCGTCAAGAAGGCAAGCGTCGGAAGCTCGCGGAGCGGAGCCAGGTCCTCGATGGGCGTGGCGAGGATGGTGAGCTGCCGGAGCGCGGTGAGGGCCGTCAGGGGCCCAAGGCTCCTGACGTCGCAGGCAATGAGATCGAGGTGTTTCAGCCCGGTGCAGTGCCGCAGGTCCGAGACGTCCCGGGCATGCAGGAGGACGAGAGGGCCCTCCAGGGCCGCGCACTCCGCTTCGGAGAACGGGCCTGGATGACCAAGCGCTTGGGCGAGCGCCGTGGAGACACCAGGGTCCGACGGGTTGATGGGCATATCCAGGTTCTCCTGTGGCGGCGCGAGGGTGGGCCCTCACAGTGCCATCTTGGCCACCGCGGTCAGGGCGGCGCCAAAGGCAGCCTCCATCTGGGTGAGCCTTGCACGCTGCTGGCTGATGACGGTGCCCATGTTCTTCGTGAGCAACACGCCGCCGCTATTTATCAGTCGCGGGTGGAGGTCTCTGGCAGGGAGTTCCCCGTTCCAGACCCACTCCATGCACTTTGCCCGGAGCTGCGCGATGAGCTGCTCAATGGTGGCCTTGGACCGCATGGCCTCCTTCACCACCTCAAACAGCTCGTGGTGGAAGGTGCCCTCTCCATCCTGCTCCCAGGCTTTGGCCCCAGCCACGGCGAGCCGAATGGCGCCGGGGTGTCCCTGGAGCACAGCGTAGGTTTGATTATCCGCTTCGTAGCGGGCTTCCCTCTGCACCTTGCCCGGCTTGAAGATGACCCAGGACGTGTCGATGCGCAGGTGGTGCTGGAGCTTGATCCACTGGCAGGGGTTGGCCATCGGATCGACCGTACTCTCCTGTGCATCCCGGTTGACCATGTCGATCAGGCGGCTCACGGGAATCCACTCGTGCTGGTTCTTGACCGCTCCACGGAGTCTGCCCGCGAGGAAGGCCCTGTTGGAGGGCGCGGTACCCTGCTCGGTCCAGAGGTCATTGAGCCGCCGCAAGTCCACATTGCCCACCTTCTTGCCGCGGATGATGGCAAGCAGGTTGACGACGGTGGTGGAGGAACTGGGGAAGGCATCCTTGAGATCCTGGGACACCGGAGGAGGGGCCTCCTTGAATGCCTCCAGGAACGCGGCCTTGAGCGCGTCATTGGTCCGCGGTTCGACGGACTTGTCGAAGAGCTCCTCGTTCAGCTTCCGCTTGGCCTCGGTGTAGGGCGCATTGGCCCGGTTCAGGTTCACCTTGCGCGGTGGCAGCCAGTCTTCTTCATGTCCTTCCGCGGTGACGACACCGGGGTAGGTGGCGCGGGGCTCGGCATCCCGGATGGCCGCGCTGAGCTGCGGAATGGCCTGCCGCTCATCGGCGTACTTCCCGAAATCATGGTCCCGGGTGAGCGGGGTGGTGAGGGCGTGTTTGACCTTGTCGTGGCTGCCAAGGGCCGTCTTCATGTCCTCCCAGCTCGCGAAGGAGGCCGCTCTGGCCGAGCCCTCGTCGCTGCTGGGACTGGCGCTGCTGAGCGCCTGGAGCGCGTCGTGTACCTGGACGCTGGCCGAGGGGTGTAGCTGTTCGAGCTGCTGGCGGAAGCGAACCGTCAACGAGCCCTCTTCCGGTTTGTCGCCAAAGAGCGTGAAGAGCTCCTGGACGGAGATCGAGAGCTGCCGCTCCTGGGCCTCCAGGGCGTTGTCGTCCACGGGCCGGGCGGGCGCCTGCCCAGGATTCCGCGCCATGTCGCGGCGCTGCCGCGCGAGCCCGCGCGCGGCGGTGCTCGCTTGCCGGAGAATCATGCCGGCCTGGGTCATCAAGCTCGCGGCGCGGCGGCGTAGCGGCAGGCCGTGGGGTTTGACCGGGGTCCGATCGTCCAGGCTCTCCAGGCGACTGTTCCAATCCTCCAGGCGCTGCTCGAGCGTCATGGGCGTGCTGGCGATCATCAGCGGCGCCTCCTCCCCCCGGACGTCCACCCACATCCTGTGGGACTCGCCGCCCGCGCGGAAGGTCACCGTCTCGCCCAGCTCGGTGTCGCCACCCTCGGCCGGCGGTGTCCCCGCGGGGCCGCCCAGCCCCATCGCCCGCATCAGCGCCTGGGCCCGGTCCGCCAGCCAACCGATGACGCGGTCGAGGATGCCCTCCATCCAGTTCTGCCCGCGCTCGATGACGCCGCGGATCTGCTCGGGGAGGTCGCCCACCCCGGCGTAGCCGGCCAGGAAGTCGATGACCGGGGCGACGAGCCTCGCCAGCCCCTGCTCGATCGCGCGCGCGAGGCCCGCGGTGTTGCCGCTCAGGATGTCGGCCATCCCGTTCACCACCGTTTCGACGAGGGTGAAGAGGCGGGACGCGTTCTCGAAAATCCACTTGAGGACCCGGTAGATGGCCTCAAGCGCCTGGAGGATGGCTCCCACTGGGTTGAACATCATCAGGATGCGGGCCGTCACCCGGGTGATGACCGCTTCCACGATGGCGTCGCGCGCGGCGGTGAGCACCTGGTCGAGCAGCTCCCGTGGGTTGAAGCGGTCCTTGAGCATCTCGTAGATGCCGGCCGGGCCCTGCTCCATCAACGTGGAGATGAGCGTCCAGGCGTGCTCCAGGAGCTCCACGTTCCGCTCGCCGAGGCGCCGGGCGATGAGGCGCCGGATGCGCTCCCAGGTGATGCCCATCAACTGGAGGAAGAAAGTGACGATGCTCCCCAGGGACATGTCCCTCGGCAGCTGCACGCCCACGCCGGCCAGGCCCGAGAAGAGCCAGTCGAGGAGCCCGCGCAGCAGGTGGCCTTCGACGTTGTCGAAGAAGAGCCGGAAGCCCTCGCCCACGGCGCGCAGCAGGTGGCCCGCGAAGCCCAGCGGGTCCTTCCCGATGTCGGAGATGACGTCCCGGATGCGCGCCACCACCGCCCAGAAGGCGGAGGGCGCGATGCCCAGCCGCGACAGCAGCCCCTCGAGGATGACGCGGGCCGGGTCCTCCAGGAACGCGTTGACGGCGTCCACGATGCGGCCGACGAGACCCCGCGCCCGCCCCCGCAGGCCCTGAATCTCCCGCTGCACCTCCTGGACCGCCTGGGTGGCCTGCTGGACGAGCAGCTGGTTGAACCTGTCGCGCTGCTGGCGCGCGCTGTCGCGCAGCCCGTCCAGGCCCTGGTCCAGGCGGGCCTGCTCGCCCGCGGCCCACTCCTGAAGGCTCGCGGGGAGCTGGGCGAAGACGTTGGCGATGTCCCGGTGCGCCTGCTCGATGAGGGCTTCACAGGTGGCGATGACGCCGTTGACCTCGCGGGCGATGTCGCGCGCCAGCTCGCACGCGCCGTCCCCGAAGGTTCGCTCGGCGCGGTTGTACGCCTCGACGACCCAGTCCGGCATGCCCGTGACGTCGTCCCACAGCGATACGATGGCGCCCCCCACGCCGGAGTGGCGCTCCTCCAGGGAGCGCTCCACCTCGCGCAGGTCCGAGCGGAAGCTGGAGGACAGCCGCTGGATGCCCGCCTCCCAGCGGCTCATGGCGGTGTCGGTGAGCGGCTGCAGCAGTTCCTCCACGGCGCGCTGGGCGTCGGTGAAGATGCCATTGGCGCGGGTGCTGGCCTGCTCGCGCAGCTGCACCTCGGAGCCGACCATCCGCTCCTGCCGCGCGCGGCCCTGCGTCGTGGTGTGGGAGCGGGAGGAGCGCAGCGCCTCGAGCGCCGCCTCCTGGAGCTGGACCATGTCACCGCGCGAGCGGTTGAGTGTGGCCTCCTGCTGGGCGAGCACCTCCGCGGGGCCCTGGGCCGCGGTCTCCTCAAGCTCGTTCTGGGCGGCGCGGGCCTCGGCGACGGGGCCGCCCGGGACGAGCAGCGCCGGCTCGCTCGTCATCCCCGCGTCGGCCATGCGCTGCTGGTTGACCGCGACGTCCGCGTCCAACGAGACGTCCTGCGCGGGCACCGCGTCCGGCGTGGCGCTCCGCGCGGCGATGTGCGGCGTCGCGGCTGCCTCGGGCGTGGGGGGGAGCGCCTCGCCGGTGGGGGCCGACGCTGGTGGCGGATCCTGCTGGAGGCCCGCGTAGGCGCTCTCCACGTCGCGGACCTCGCCCTGCACACCCTGGCCGACCTCGGCGCCGGCCCCCCGCGCCATCTCGTCCGGGCGGGCCTCCACCAGCTGCGCGTCCGAGAGGGGCCGTCTGCTGGTGATGGCCTCGTGGATGCGCGCGCAGAGCTGCTCGATTTCCGGGCTGGGCTCGGGCTGCTGGCCCAGGGCCTCCACGAGGCCGCTCCGGGCCAGGGCCTCGCGCTCCTCCAGCGGTGGGGTGACGGCCTGGCGCGCATCCGTCACCTGCGCGTCCGCGGGCGGCAGGCTCGCCTGGGCCGAGGCCGCCGATGAGGCTCGCGCGCTGGTGGCGGCGATGCGCGCCTGGGCCGCGGGAGAGAGGCCCTCGGGGGGCTCGGGCATCAGCAGTTCGCCGCTCGCGCCGGCACGCGTGGGCGCGGCTCCACTCGTGGCGCCACCGGCTCCACTATCGGGGACCTCGCGCGCGGCACGGCCGCCGCCACCGCGCGCCGGGCCGGGTGCCTTCACGGTGGTGGTGCTGGGCGGCGCTCCGGCAGGAGGGCTGGGAGGCGTCGGTGGAGGGGCGCTCGTGGCGGTGGCCGCTGTTGAGGTGGTGGCACCCGTCGAAGCGGTCGACGCCTGTACAGGCCCGGTCGCCTGGGCGGGGCCGGCCTTGGGAGCCACGCCCGGCGGAGTGGAGGCTGCGATGGCCTGGACCGCAGGAGTCGCGGGGATGAGGGGAGCGGCAGGCGTGGCGGAGCCGGACGGAGCGGCAGGAATGGCCGAAACGAGGGGTGAGCGGATGCGGGGTTCCGCTGGCGTGGCCGTGACAGGAGCCGCGGCGGGCGTGGCCGTGACGGGAATCGCGGCGGGCGTGATCGAAACGAAGGGCTTGGCAGGGGCGACGGAGACGGGCTTCTCGGCAGAGGGGGCGGTGACGGGCGGAGCGGCGGAAGTGACGGAGACCACCGCAGCGGCAGGCGCAGCGGAGACCGCCGGAGTGGCAGGCGCTACGGAGACGGCCGACGCGGCAGGCGCAGCGGAAACCGCCGGAGTGGCAGGCGCTACGGAGACGGCCGACGCGGCAGGCGCAGCGGAGACCGCTGGAGCAGCCGAAACGCGCGGAGAGGCAGGCGCGGCGGCGCCAGCTGCCGGCACCGCCGTGGGTGAGACGGAAACGGCGGGAGGGTGCATGGCCGCTCGGGACGGGCGCTCCGCCCCACGGGGAGATATCGCCTCGGATACGAGCGCCCGGGCCGTGGGCGGGACGGTGGGCCGCTCGGCGTGGCGGATGATCTGGGTGAGCGCGGCCGTGCCGCGGACCGGCGTCAGCGCGGCGCCCCGCCTCGTGGCAGGGGCCGCCGCCCGGGCGGGCTGCGCCGCGGAACGGGCCAGGGTGCGGGTCCGGCGAGGCTCCATGGCGTCCTCAGGACAGCAAGAAGTGGCGTGACGTCGGGCGGCGGCTCATAGCGTCTTGCCCTCTTTCTGGTACTCCCGGCGGACGCCCTCGTGGAGATCCGCCAGGAGAATTTCGCGGCTCTGGCGCTGGAGCGCCATGAGCGAGCAGTAGCGCACGACGTTGAGAATGGAGCCCCCCGCGAGCTCGTAGCGCTCGGCCACCTCGTGGAGGTTGAGGCCGGGCTCGAGGGTGCAGACAGGAGAGAAGGCGTTGCGCCACAGCCGCTGGCGCTCGGCGGGCTTGGGCATGGGGAAGTGCACCACCGACTGGAAGCGGCGGAGGAAGGCGTCGTCCAGGTTGGCCTTGAGGTTCGAAGCGAGGATGACGAGCCCCTCGAACGCCTCCAGGCGCTGGAGGAGGTAGGCGACCTCCTGGTTCGCGTAGCGGTCATGCGCGCTGGAGAGCCCCGTGCGCTTGCCGAAGAGTGCGTCCGCCTCGTCGAAGAAGAGGATGCACTCCTGCTTCTCGGCGTGCTGGAAGACGCTCTCCAGGTTCTTCTCCGTCTCGCCAATGTATTTGGACACCACCAGCGAGAGGTCCACCCGGAAGACATCCCGCCGCGCCTGCCGGCCGAGCAGCGCCGCTGTGAGCGTCTTGCCCGTCCCAGGCGGCCCGTGGAAAAGGCACCGGTAGCCAGGGCCCAGCTTGCGCCCCAGTCCCCACGCGTGGAGCAGCGTGTGCCCGGAGTCCATCCAGGCGCGCACCTCCGCGACCTGGTTGAGCACGTAGGGCTCCAGCACGAGTTCGTCCCAGGTCAGCTCGCAGGTGAGCCGCCGGGCGGGGAAGGCGGGACCAAAAGAGGGGCGCCGCGCGCGGCCGAGGGTGAGCCGGTCCACGAGCTCCACGGAGGCCGCCAGCCGGGCCGAGCCCAGGGTGTCGGACCCGGGCTGGGGCTCCAGGCGCAGCAGGTGCGACTGGAAGAGGGGATGGCCGCTGTCGAGCAGCGTGCTGGCCACCAGCCGCGCGTGCAGCGCATCGCCCGCGAGGAGGAAGAGCGCCGTTTCCGCGGTAGGCAGGAAGCCGCCGTGGGGGGCCACCACTCCGCCGAACTCGGTGAAGGGGCGCTCCAGCACGGCGTTGCGGCTCAGGAAGACGTCCAGGGCCTGGGGCCGGACGTGCGGCGCCAGCGCGAGCGCGACGAGGATGCGCTCGGAGGGCGTGAGGCGGTGCTCCTGGAGGAGGCGGGCGTAGGCTGATCCGGGCGTCCGGGGATCGGGAGGCGGCAGCGCGGCGGGGGAGTCGACGAGGCATTCCTGGCCGCAGTGCAGGCGGATGCGCGCGTCGACGACGCGCTGGAGCCAGTCCAGCTCCGCCTCCAGCGCCGCCGCGTTGGCTCGGAGTTCCTCGCTCATCGCTCCACCTGAAGCAGCCCCCTCATCCACGACAGGCGGATGTGGGAAATCCCCCAAGGCAACCGCTCCAACAGCATGTCGTAGGGCTTCGCCTCCAGGCGCAGCACCCAGCCCCGCTCGTCGCGCCGCAGCAGGCCCTTGCGTTGGAGGAAGGCGTCACGGAGCCCCCGCGTCGAGGTGTTCTTCAGGACCGTCCACTGCGACACCACGTGCTGAAGCAGCGCCTCGCCCTCGGCGCGCTCTGCTTCGGTAGGGCCCCCCAGCCGGGGCACCACCTCCTCCAGGGGGATGCCGCACAGCACCTTGCTCAGGGGCATGCGGTGCTCGTCCTCCGCGCCGTCTTCGTGGACGAGCCACTGCGACAGGCACACCGCCCTGCATTGGGCCTCGAAGTCGCGGAACACCTTGCCCTCGAGGAGGCCCACGGCATCGAAGAACGTCTTGAGGAACGGGTGGAGCAGGACGAGCCCGGCGTTGTCCACCGGGAGGCCCTGCTGGAGGAGTGCCTCCGCGGCGAGGCCCGCGTGGGCTCGGGGCAGAGCCGTGGGGTCCGGGCGAACGGAGGGCGCGCGGGGGACCGAGCCGGCGCGCGGCCCCGCTGGCGGGAGCGGCCGGGTGCCAGGGAGCGGAGGCGGGGCCCTGAGCTCGCTCGACGTCTCCGGGGGGCCTGGCGTCGCCTCCACGCCCCTCGCGACGGCCTCGGTGGGGTGAGGCCGCTCCATCCAGTGGGCCTGCTGCCCGCGCTCCACGCGGGGCGGCTGAAACGTCACCGGAGGCCTCGGCTCCTCATGCACCGAGGCCTGCGGGAGCAACACCTCCCGGTGAGGTGCCGCGTGCCCGGCCGCGCGTGCTGGCGCGCCCGGCGGGGACGATGCCCGCTCTTCCCGCGCCGCAGGGGACTCCTTCGGAGGAGGCAGCGCCTCCGCCACCAATGACTCCCCGGCAGGGTCCGCTTCCCTGGGAGCTTCCGATGCGCGCGCGGGAGCCGCGAGGGCAAGAGCGGAGGGCACTTGTTGGCGCCAGGGTGCCCGGACCGTCCGCGGGTCGGAGCCCTGCGCAACGGCGGTCCTCTGCGCGACCTCCAGCACGGCGTCGGCATGCAGCGAGCCCGGCCGCGACGCGAGCGCCACCGGCAGCAGCGTCTCCACCAGCAACCGCCGCCAGGAAAGGACGGGCACTCCAGGCGGAGCCGTCCCCAGCACCGTGGCGAGGACGGCCTCCACCCCCTCCTCGCGCGCCAGCACCTCCAGCAACGTCAGGGCCGTGGACGCGGGAAGCTGCCCCAACACCCGCTGGGCCATGCGCACGGCCCCGTCATGGCCTCGGAGCCACGGGGCCACACCTCCGGACGGGCGCTTCAGCAGGGCCAGGAGCCGAGCGTTGAGCTCCGCGCCGTCCAGGCCCTCGGCCCACCAGGGCACCATGCCTGTCTCCAGGAACACCCGCAGCAGCTCCTCATCGGATGCCTCCGGAGAGAGCTCCTCCAGTCCCGCGTCCCGCGCTCCAGAGGCGGTTGCCCCCGTGCCTCCGGGAGTGGCCGCCGGCACGGACGTCCTGGCCCGCCGCAGCACCTCCCGGAGGGCCTCGCGCAGCCGGGTGGCGAGCGTTTCCACGTCCAGCCCGCGCAGTGCTCCCAGGTCCAGCACGAGCCGCTCCCAGCGCAGATGCGCGGCGCCGGGCACCAGTTCGTCGAACACCCGCTCGAGAATGAGCGGAAGCTCCTCACGGCAGACGCGGCTCACCTCGCTCTGCATGGAGAAGGGTTCGCCTCCTCCGTGGAGCTCCAGCTCCACGATCTGGCGGTGGATGAGGTGGCCCATGAGCACCGCTAGAGATCCACGAGGATGCTGCTGAAATCGAGGACGATGCGGCCCGTGCCCTTCGCTCCCGTCACGGTGTCCCGCACCGAGTAGGTGACGAGCTCGACCTCTTTTTCGCGGTGCTCCTCCTTGGATGACTTGGGCGATTTGCTGCGCGACGGCTTGAAGTAGATGGGGCCCCGGTCGGCATTGAGGGTCAGCGTTCCGAGTTCCGGCCGGCTCATGGGGTCGATGGTTTCGACGATGACGTCTGGCATGTCCTTGAGCGGGAGCTCGATGGCCGTGGAGACCAGCCGGAGCCGGTTGATCTTCACGGTCACCTCCCGAAGCTCGATGGGCGCGAGCTTCTCCTCGAGCAGGATGACGATGGTCCCGTCGACAGTCCGGTTGCTCTCGATGTTGCGCAGGGTGTAGCTGATGTCCGCGCGCTTCTTCTGGGCGAATCCCGCCCGAGCCTGGAAGCGGATCTCCTTGCCGGTCTTCTCCACCGTCGCCACGCCCAGGGCTTCTTCGGTGACGGCGGCGGAGACCACCACCATGCTGACGGGCACGGCCGCGGGCGGAGCGATGATCAGCACCGCCTTGGCCTCCGCGGTCCGCCGTCTGATGTCCGCCGGCTTCGGGAGCGGGCTGTCGTTGATGAGCGCGAGGAACACCTTCCCGAGCGCCGTCTTCTCCGAGCCCCTGGCCTGGACGAGGTACTCGAAGGTGTATTCCTGCCGGTCGAAGAGCGCGGGTCTGGCCTCGATGCGCAGCTTGCCGCCGGGGTCCTCCACCTTGAGGGTTGCCAGGTCGCCCGGGTCCGTGACGATGGCGCGGACGAAGACGTTGCCCGCGACGGCCTCGGGAATGCTGAGCGTCTTGTTCGGCTCCACGAAGGACAGCGTCTCGTAGAGGTCCGCCGGGGGCGGCAGCGAGTCCTGGACGCGCAGCAGCATGGGGCCGCAGGGGTCGCAGCAGGTATAGGACAGGGCGAAGTCCGCCTTCACCAGGCCGTCCTCATACGCGATGACGAAGGTGCCTCCCCTAGGCACACCGCCCAGGTGCTCCAGGGAGGGGTGCGCGTCGAGGAACGCGCTGAAAAACAGCCGTCGCTTCTGCGCCTCGCGCCGCGCGTCGAAGCCCTGCTTCAGCGTGGCCAGCAGTTCCACCCGGCAGAGGCCCTGAATCACCTGCAGGTGCTGGAGTTGCTGAATCTGCCCGGGCGTCAGCGGCTCATTGGAGAGGAGCTTGGACTCCAGCGTGCTGGCCGTCTTCTTGAGCTCCGTGAGGTTCCTGCGCAGCTTCTCCAGGTCCAGGTCGGCGAGGTCCGTCGGCAGCATCGTGAGCGCCTGTCCGAGCAGCAGCGCCAGCCGGGCCGGCAGGCCAATGTGCTGGACGAACTCGGCCTTGCCAGCCGCGGTCCAGATGCTCGCGAGGTTCAGCAGGTCGAACCGGTCAGGGGCCTCCTTCGGGTCGACCTGTCCAATGAAGTCCTGGATGTACTCCTTGATGGTCTTTCGCGGCACGTCGAAGCGGTAGGGCGGCCTTGAGGCGGGCGAGGCCCGGGAGGGCGCCATCGGCCCGGACGCGGCGTCCTGGCGGATGTTGAGATCCTGTTCCAGCTCAAGGTTGGCCTGGACCTCCACGAAGATGCGGTCGCCGACCCAGCTTCCGGCGGAGGACTGGAGGACGTAGGCGCCCTCGGGCAACTCCAGCTCGAAGTGGCCCTCATTGTCCGCGGTGACGGTCTGCCCCGTGTCCAGCACCGTGAGGCGCAACGGGTCGTGGATTTCGGGCAGATCGGCAGACTTCGTGATGCGTCCCTTCACCTTGCCGCGCTCGGTAGGGGGCGGTGTGAGCTCCTCGAAGTACTGCTTCTCGCGCTCCAGCAGGCAGCGGTACTCCTCGCGCAGCCCGTCGTAGACGGCCTCCAGGTCGGCGGAGCGGCAGTCCTTGTCGAGCTCCCCTTGGGTGACGGCGTCGTCGAAGGCGACGGCCACCACCTGGAAGGGGAGCCCGAACGCGCGCCGCTGCTCCTCCAGGTACGCGAGGACATCGTCCACCCGCTGCTCCAGGTGGCCCTCGATGCGGAAGAACGCCGCGCCGTCATGCTCGTAGCGCAGCGGATCCACCACCATGCCGCGGCGCGAGTAGTGCTCGGCCGAATACGAGAGCATGGTGTCCTGCCAGCCGAAGCGGGTGAGGTCGTAGCTCCAGTGGTCCAACAGGGACGGGGAGCCACCGGCCAGGGAGTAGTGGTGGGGCAGGGTGCGCTCCCCGAGCGGCGCGCGGGGCCCCGCGTCGGGGGTGATGGCGATCCGCGAGCCGGGCGCCCAGGAGAACTTCTCCACCTGGAGGATGAGCCGCTGGAGGAGGCACGCGGCCCGCTCCCGCAGCTCCGCCTGGTTGCCCACGGCGGGCGAGGGCAGGAAGGGGTGGCGGTGGCGTCCAGGCGGCCGGGGCACCCGGGCCGGCCGGTAGGAGGCCGCGAGGTTATCCTCCAGCTCGCCCAGCAACAGGTGCTGCGCGAAGAGGTCCTCGTCCGGGCAGCAGCGGCTGCCCATCCGCGCGGCCACCTCGGCCAGCTCGGCGTACGCGGCCGATAGCTCCTTCACCCAGTCGTAGAGGTACTGCACACCCCTGCCGTCCTTGAGAAACATCTGCTGGGCGGCCCTCAGACGGCCGGCCACCGTCTCGGAGAGGGCCACCGTGCCGAGCGCGGGCTGGAGCCGCTCGATGGACTTCTCCAGCGCCTCGCTCAACGGCCTCACCACCTCCACCACGCTGGCGGTGAAGGCGCTCACCACGTCCGCGTAGTTCAGCTTGCCGAAGGGGTATTCCCGATCGGAGAAGCCGGGCCGGGGCACCCGGAGCGTGACGGGAGGCGCCGGCGGCGTGAAGGTGACGTCCTCGGAAAGGGCCAGCTTGAGCGCGTCCTGCCGTGCCACCACCAGCAGCCGGGGCGTGAGGTAGCGTCGGCGCCCCTTCTCGTTGCAGTCGTTCTCCACGCACGAGCGCAGGTCCTTCTCCTGGCGCTCGAGGTAGAGCACCGCGACGCGCTCACGCAGGAAGTCGGGCGCATCGCCGATGCGCGTGACGCCGGGAGTGGGGGCCTGGGGCGTCTCCACCAGCTCCCAGAGTGGGAAGTCCAGCTTGCGCGCGCCGGTGAAGTACTGGCCGGCGTCGGTGTACTCGCGGCGGTGCGTGAAGGCGGTGTCCTCCTCCACCACCAGCAGCTCGCCCTGCGTCGTCACTCCACAGCCCCGGCCCACCACCACGCGCTCGCGCAGGTCGCTGCGCGGCTCCAGGCCACAGACGATGCCCACGCCCAGCAGCCGCGTGCGCGAGACGCGGTCCTCGCGGTCGAGGTACTCCACGACTTCATTGAGGTGCGCGTCCGTGAGGACCTGATTGGGCGAGAACCGGGGATAGGACTTGACCATCGGTCACTCCTCTTCAAGGGGCATGGTGCCAAGCTGGGTGCGTCCGAGGAGCAGGGGGTTCTCCCCGAGGTCCTCCTGGCAGTTGTGCAGCGTGGCGGTCGGGTAGACGGGGCGTAGCGACTCCAGCGTTTCCACCAGGGCGTTGTGGCGCTGCACCAGGCGCTCCGGGTCGGGCTGGGCCTGGGCCCGCTCCAGCAGCCAGGGCAGCAGCGCGGTCTCGAAGCGGCGCATCTGCTCGAGGTCGACCCAGCAGAACTTCAGGTGGACATGCGCGGGAGCCTCCAGCCGGGCCGTCTGCTCCAGGAAGGCGCGGAAGGAGAGCCGGGTGAAGCGTCCCAGCCACGCGGGGAGGACGAGCGTGGCGCGGAAGGTGTACGGGTCCGCGTCCTCCGGACAGGGCTCGCAGTCCGGGTCCAGCGTCACCGCGAGCAGCTTCGCCGCCGGGGACACCGGCCGCAGCAGGAGGTGCTCCACCAGGTGCATGCCCTCGCGCTCCCGCACGTCCTCCAGGGTCGCGAGGATGTGCGCGATGGCGGCCTCGGCGGCCTCGCTCGTGGCGAAGGACTCGATGCGGCGGGCAATCACCTCGCCGGACGGGTTGTGCAGGTTGAAGGAGTGACGGCCCTGGGCGTCCTGCTGGAGGGCGTAGCGCTCCGGTTGGGACGCGTACGCATCCAGCTGGAGCAGTCCGGCCCGGGCGGCAGCGAGGTCCGTGTAGCGGGTGCTGCCGCTGAGGAGGATCTTCCCGTTCGGGTCGCGCAGCCGGATGCCGTACCCGGTGACGTTGCCCGCGTCCTGCTTCTGGTGGAGCTCCAGGCGGCTGGCGAGGTCCCTGCGCTCGCAGCGGTGGATGCCCAGCAGGCCGCACAGGCGCCGCTCCAGGCCGGACACGTTGTCGCTCGGCCAGAGGTTGTTGGCGTCCCCGGTGTCGAAGCCCTTGCCGCGCTCGGCGCTCACCCGGGGGTAGGCGCGCAGGAAGGCCGCCTTCTCCGCCGCCAGGTCGCGCTCCGTCCCCAGCTCGCGGTCCAGGGTGGCCATCACCGCCGCGTACTCGGCGAAGCGCTCGTTGAAGCGCGCGAGCAGGTGGTCAAGCATCCGGTTGCGGCGCGCCGTGTACGCCTCCTCGTCCTCCGCCAGCGTGTCGCGAGGCGCCTGGGTGGCGGCGTAGCCCTCCTGGAACAGCTCGGAGAACTCCGGGCGCAGGTGCAGCGGCTCCGAGAAGAGGGTGCGCTGCGCGCCTTCGTCCAGGGAGAAGCGCTCCCGCAGGTGCGCGAGCTGCGCCAGGTAGTTGGCCAGCAGCTGATCGAAGAAGAGCAGGTAGGTCTTGAGCTGCCGGGCCTGGGCGTGGCGCAGGGAACCCGCGGAGTCCGGCAGGCCCTCGGGACCGATGCCGTAGACGCGCGGCAGGTCATGCTGGACGGACCGGTAGTCATCCAGGCCCTGCCAGGTGCCCGGAGGCGGCGCGAGGTCCACCGGCGTCCCCCGCGGGCGGGTGACGTCGCGCAGGCCCTCCTTTTCGGCGAAGAACGTCAGCTTGTGGCGCGTCTCCTCCGGGTTGGCGGAGAAGGGGATGCCACGCTTGAAGAAGACGAACCGGCAACGGTCCGGTGAGAGGCGTGGCAAGGCACCCGGCTCCAGCACGATCCTCCAAGGCTCGCCCGTGACCAGCACCCGCCCGTCCTCGTCATGCGCGGACAGGGTGAAGGAGCGGACGGCCACCACGCCCTCCACCTCCATGAAAGCGCTCAGCAGGTCCGAGCCATGGACCTCGGTGCGCAGCTCAGAGGCGGCGAGATCCTCGTCGAGCAGGAAGCCGTGGCGCAGCGCGGGCCCTTCGAAAAGCCGCTCCACCGGCAGTCCCCGGGCGAGCAGCTCCGCGAGCGAGTGGAAGCGCACGGGCGGGGCCAGCAGGCGCGTCGCGACGAGCAGGAGCTGGGCCAGCACGGCCTCCAGGTCCGCATCCGGCGTGACGTCCACGTCGGCGCAGAGGGCAATCTCCTCGAAGCGGGCGGCGGTGGGCTCATTGAAGTCCTCGCAGAGGTTGCGGTGGGCCTGGAGCGTGCGGATGCCGCGGCCCGCGGTGGCGAGGGCCTCGCGCAGCCGCAGCCGGTAGGCCTGCACGGGGTTGGCCGGACTGGCCCGCTCCAGCTCCTTCACGATGAAGTCCCGCCAGGCGGCGATGGAGCCTCGGGTCTCCGAGCGCAGCAGGACGCGGACGGGGACCTTCCGGGTGGCCACGCCGCCCGCCACCGGGACGTCCACCTGGACGTTGGCCTCCAGGGTGCGGTCGTCGATGACGTGGACGTCGTCCGCCTTGAGGGCCCGCGTCTCGGGGGGGGCCAGCCAGGGGTCATCCCAGGCGAGGGGCGGCTGCTGGATGGCGGCCTCGACGCGCCACGCGTCCCAGGGG
>NZ_RAWK01000540.1 GCF_003612165.1 Corallococcus aberystwythensis
ACCCTCACCATCCCCGCCGCCTCCTCGCCCCATGCTTCGCCCATCCAACCAGACGGGTCTGACATGGACGCGCGGGGCAAGCCTGCTGGGACAGCGCGCTCCCGGGCGCCAGGCGTTACGAACTGGTCCGACAGTCGGACCAGTTGGGCGACGTCGCCTCCGGCAGGCGCCTCGGCCCATTCGCGGCCTCCCACTCAAGCCCACCTGCGCGGCCCACTATTGGGCCTCCTGAAACGTGCGTCTTCGCGGAGAGCCTCGGGTTCCAGGACGTGGTCATGATCAACTGGCGATCTGGTTGTGGAGCTGGGCTTGCCAAGGCTTGTGCCTGCATTGGCGCAAGCTGTCAGACGTTGACTGCGGCTGACGGTGAGACGTCCTCACTTACGAGGCTTGAAAGCCGTGCTCCCCCATAGGAGGTATCGACAAAGGTACCCAGGGGGATTGGAGTCCTGGACGTTGCCAGTCTGAGCACACTGCTGGCACGGCCCGGGCTCGACGGGTTGCAGGGGGGAGATACCGTGGACGCGAATCAATTGCTGGAGCTGGTCAAGCGCTATCAGGACTCCAAGGCTTTCATCACCAACGAAGAGACCGCCAAGCTGGCCCTGGTGGTCCCCTTCATCCGGCTGCTTGGCTACGACCCCGGTCTTCCCCGGGAGGTTCGTCTCGAGTACGCAGCGGACTTCGTCCAGGGCGACGGGAAGAAGCTCCCTGACCGGATGGACTTCGCCATCTTCGACCAGACGGGCCAGAAGCCTCTCATCGTCATCGAAACCAAGCCCCTGGGTACGGACCTCAAGTCACGCGCCCAGCAACTGGCCCGATACCTCTCCCAGCTCCCGGAACTCCACTTCGGCATCATCACGGATGGGTGTCACTACCTGTTCTTCGGAGACCTGGAGAACCCCAACGTCATGGACCCGGAGCCCTTCTTCACGTTCTCCCTGGAGGACACGAAGTCGGTGAGCGTCAAGGTAGTTGTCGCGTGAGAGGGTTCAGCCGATGCGCTTCATCTCCTGCACTGCCGGGGTGAGGTTCGGAGAGGGGCCGAGACGGACAGGGCCCATCGGCGTCCAGTCGCGCGTGT
>NZ_RAWK01000541.1 GCF_003612165.1 Corallococcus aberystwythensis
CGTCAGCGGCCCCACACCCCCTCCGTACCTCAGCGACCCCAGCAGCCCCCTCTTCCTGGGGGCCCGCGTGGACATGGGCAATCAGGTGGTGGAGCTGCGCGAGGACAACAACACCCGCGTGACGTCGCGGCTCGTGCTGGGCAGCGGTCCGGACCTGGTGGTGCGCTCGGTGACGGCGCCCACGGGCCTCACGCGGAACAGCGCCTTCACCGCGCAGGTGCAGCTGTGCAACGAGGGCAACGTGGGCGTTTACGGGTACGCCCCGCTGGAGCTGATCATCTCCACGGAGACGTCCCTCTACGTGCCCGGCCAGGGCCAGCCTCCGTACACCCAGGTCCAGGTGCCCGTGGGCGGCGTCACGGTGTCCTCGCTGGCCGTGGGCCAGTGCACCTTGCTGCCGGTGCAGGGCTTCGTCATGCCTCCCGCCTCGGCCCGGCCCGGGCAGCCTCTGTACCTGGGCGCCCTCGTCGACGCGCCGAACTCGCTGCCGGAGCTGCTGGAGGACAACAACGCGCTGACGATGGCCTCGCCCATCAGTCAGGTGCCGTAAGGGTTGAGATGGAATCGCCGGCTGGGAGCGCCCTGGCCGGCGATTGTCTTTTCCGGGGCCCCCCGATTCCGGCACGACGGGTTTGGGAATCCATGGCTTTTCGTCTTCGACGGACTCCCTTAAAGGTCCACGCGGCGCCGGACCGGCCCCGCCCGGCGCCTCGTAGACCACCCATACCCCCAAGGAGAACACATGCCACGGCTCTCGCCGTCATGGACACACACGTGTCTGCTCATCGCTGGCACACTCATCATCACCGGCTGCGGAAGTGAGGGCGCGTCGTCCGACCCGGCCCTCGCACGCGGTCAAAGCCATCCATTGGACCACGGCTCGGACCTGGTCATCACCGAGCTGCGCGCCCCCGACAACGTCCGCGACGGGAGCCCCTTCACCGCCACGGTGAAGGTCTGCAACACGGGCTCCGCGGACGCGTATCCCCAGAGCGGCGGCACGTTCCTGCAGGTGTACCTGTCCACGACCCCCACCCAGCAGCT
>NZ_RAWK01000542.1 GCF_003612165.1 Corallococcus aberystwythensis
TAAGAGACAGCCCGCCCGACCCTCAATTCGACGGCGGTGCCTGCCTGGCCGTTGCCCCCAGCTGCACCTGCCGCAGGGCCTCGTAGGCGCCAATCCCCACCGACGTCGAAAGATTCAAGCTGCGGCGCTCCGGCAGCATCGGGATGGTCACCGGCGTCCCCGTCCCCCCGTCCATCACCTCCGGCAACAGCCCCGTCACCTCCGAGCCGAACACCAGGTGGTCCCCCGGCTCGAAGCGCGCCGCGTACAGCGACGTCTCCGCCCTGGCGGAGAACAGCCACCGGCGGGCCTGGGGGTACTCCGCCACGTAGGCGTCGTAGGTCGGGTACAGCTTCAGGAACACCTTGTCCCAGTAGTCCAGCCCCGCCCGCTTCAGGTTCCGGTCGTCGATGGAGAAGCCCAGGGGCTCCACCAGGATGAGCCGGCAGCCCGTCACCGCGCACAGCCGGGCCACGTTGCCGGTGTTGGGCGGAATCTGCGGGGACACGAGGACCAGGTGCAGGGGGGACGCCAGGGGCTCAAGCATGGGATAGAACACCGGACATGCACTGGAGGGTGACCAACGAAACGCGGCAGCGGCTGCTGGCGGACCGCGCCGAACGGGCCGAGTCCTTCATCCAGCGCTTCCAGGGGCTCATGGGCCGCGCCTCGCTGCCCATGGGGGGCGGGATGCACATCGAGCCCTGCAACTCCATCCACACCTTCTTCATGCGCATCCCCATCGACGTCGCCTTCCTGGACGCGGAAGGGCGCATCGTCAAGCAACTGTCCGCCATGCCCCCCTGGCGCACCTCGTCCATCTACTTCAAGGCCCGCTCCGTCCTGGAATTGCCCGCGGGCGTCCTCGGGGCCAGCGGCACCCAGGAGGGCGACCGCCTGGTCTTCACCCCGGGGGAGGCCCCTGGGGCTTGAAG
>NZ_RAWK01000543.1 GCF_003612165.1 Corallococcus aberystwythensis
GCTTAGAGCCTATTTCGGTAGGAGCGAGTGGAACCAGGTGATGATGCCCAGCGCGAAGTGCAGCATCGCGACGTAGGTGTCCTCTCGCTTCTCCCAGCGCACCAGCAAGCGTCGGAAGCGGTTGAGCCAGGAGTGGGTTCGCTCGACGACCCATCGTGGAGAAGAGCGTCGACGCAGCATGGGCTTGGGACTGAGCTGGGAGCGACGTCTCGGCGTCCGGAGCGTGAAGCCATACTCCTGGGCCAGCTCGCGCACGGGCCTGAAGGCGTACCCCAGGTCGACGCACAGCGTCTGACGACGGCTCCGGCTCGGCAGAGGCCTTCGGACTGGAATCGATTCAAGCGTGGAGCGCGCCAGCTTGAAGTCGTTCGTGTTGGCGCCAGCGACCACGAGGCCGAGGGGGACGCCACGCGCGTCTGTCAGCAGACTTCTCTTGGTGCCCCGCTTCGCTCTGTCGGTGGGATTGGGGCCGGTTTTTTCCCCCGCCCAGCGGCGCTTTGCCCAGGGTTCCGTCCAGCGCCAGCCATCGCCAATCAATCTTCGCCAAGCCGTCATAGGCGAGCAGCCCCTGACGCCAAAACTCACGGAAGACGCCTGCGGCCAACCATTCCCGGAAGCGGCGGTAGGCCGAGGATGGATGGCACAGGCCCGTGGCCTTCAATGCGCCCCACTGCATCCCCGTGCGCAGCACCAGGAGGATTCCATCCAGAGCCCGTCGGTCTGGCACTCGTGGGTTATGGCACCCCAGCGGGTGCTCTGGCCGGGCCGGCAGCAGCGGCTCGATGCGTCGCCACAGCTCATCCGGCACTCGCCAGCCGTCGTCCTTCTTCACTACCCCATGGCCGCGTCCTCCTGCCTCTTCAACCCGGCAGGTGGCCGACCTTCTTCCCTACCGAAATAGGCTCTTA
>NZ_RAWK01000544.1 GCF_003612165.1 Corallococcus aberystwythensis
GAGGTGATCTGCCCCGTCTCCGGACGGCCGGTGTTGAAGTGCACCACCGTGCCCACGGTCCAGTTGTTGCCGAACTTGTAGCTGAGCGCGGCGTTGAGCGTGTGTGCCTGCTCGAAGGCGAAGGGCAGCGTGCCCTCCACCGTCTCCATCACGCGGTTGTCGTCGCCGATGCGGGCGAAGCGCGCCTTCCGCTTGCTCTGCAGGAAGCTGTAGGACACCCAGCCGAACCAGTGGCGGCCCAGCGGGTGGCGCGCCATCAGGTCGAAGCCGTAGGCGTAGCCGGTGGTGGCGGGGTCCTCGCCCAGGTTGCCCCGGCGGCGGCGATTCTCCGCCACGTCCACCAGGTCGAACTCCACCGCGCGGGACAGCGGGTTGAAGAACACGTCCGCGCTCAACTCCAGCCCCTCGAAGGCCTTCCACTCCGCGCCCACGTCGAACTGCGCGCCGGACTGAAGGCCGTAGCGCAGGCTCGCGGTGTCGATGGCCGGCACGTGCACGAGCACGGTGGGCGGCTGGTGGAACAGGCCCGCGCCGCCCTTGAGCGTGAGGGTGTCCGTCAGCGTGTGGCGCACGGACAGGCGTGGCTCCACCGCGGTGAAGGTCATGCCCGGCACCAGGTGGTACGCGTCCACGCGCAAGCCCGGCGTCACCACCCAGGTGTCGGACGGCCTCCACGTCGCGGACGCATACGCACCGGAGAAGGTGGCCAGTGCGCTGGGCCGCTTGAGCGGATCCGCGTCGTCGGAGGGACGCCAGCCCGGGGGCCGTGCGGTGCCGGTGAGCGTGGTGGCGGAGCGGCGGTGCTCCACGTCCCCGCCCACGGCCAGGTCGAGCGAGGACGTCAGCGCGCGGCGCCATCCCGCGCGAGCGGCGACGCTCACCTGGCTCAGCCCGTACTCGCCC
>NZ_RAWK01000545.1 GCF_003612165.1 Corallococcus aberystwythensis
GGGTGAACCCATGCGGGCCCGGCCCCCGGCAAAGGGCGGTGTTTCCTGGCCGCCCGCCCTACGGCGCGACGGGCGGGAGCGGCTCCGGCAGGGCCGGGCTGGCCGGGTCGGCCCGGGCCACGCGGCCCACCCGCTCCGCGTTGACGCGGGCCTGCACGTAGCGGGGCGACAGCCGGGTGGCGGCGGCGTAGGCGGCGCGGGCCTCCTCCATCCGGCCCAGGCGCTCGCAGGCGACGCCCAGGTTGTTCTGCACGTAGGCCACGTGGGGCAGGAGGCCGGCGGCCTGGGTGAGGACCTCCACGGCGCGGGCGTTGTCGTTGGCGCGCAGGTAGGCGAAGCCCAGGTTGTTGAGCGCGTGGCCGTGCTCGGGGTCCAGGTGCACCGCCTGCTGGAAGCGCAGGATGGCGGAGGCCAGCTCGTTGGCGCCCAGGTGGGCGCGGCCGAGCACCTGGTACACCTCCGGGTCCTCCGGGTCGCGCAGGAGCGCCTCTTCCCCCACGGGGACGGCCTCCGCGAAGCGGCCCTCCGACACCAGGAGCCGCGCCTGCTGCACCAGCGCCCCCGCGTCATGGGGCTCCGCCTGCCCCAGCCGGGCGTACGCGCCCAGGGCGAGCTTCGTGTCCCCGGCCAGCCGGGCCGTGCGCGCGAGCTGCGCCAGGGCGTCCGTGGCGCCCGGGTCGTCGTGCAGCGCGCGGCGCAGCTCCGTCACGGCGCCGGAGAGGTCCCCCAGGTCGCGCAGCCCCTGGGCGCGGGCCACGTGGTCCACCCGGCGGGCGTGCGTGTGCGGCAGCGCCAGGGCGTCACCGGGGGCTGGAGCATCGGCCGGGGCCTCCACCGGGGCGGCCTCGTCCACGAGGCGCGGGGCGGCCATCAGCGAGTTCTCGTGCGCCGAGGCC
>NZ_RAWK01000546.1 GCF_003612165.1 Corallococcus aberystwythensis
CTCCCGAGCCCCTCGGTGCGTCACGCCCCATCGAGCGTCCACCCACCGCGAGCCCGTCCCCCGATGCACGGCGGACGCTCATCCCGGAGGCCCCCCTGTCCCTGGTGGACTACCAGGACCGCATCCAGTCACTGATGCAGCGGGGAGCGCTTCATGAGGCGTTGGAGCTGGGGAACCAGTGCGCGACGCGGCTCCCCCGGGAAGGGGAATGCGAGCTGATGCTCGGGATGCTGTACGCGCGTCTCAATGACAACCGCACCAGCGTGGCGCACTACCAACGCTTCCTGGAGTACGCCCCCAGCACGCACCCCAGCCGCCCCACGGTGGTGCGGATCCTGGATGAAGCGAATGCACCCTCGTCGGCGTCAGGCCGGCAGGTGAAGCCGGAGACCTTCGCCGACATGATGGAGGCCGGCAACACGGCCGTCCGGGCCGAGAAGTTCCCGGAGGCCGTCGCCGCGTACCGGAACGCCCTGGCGATGAAGCCGGACTCGCTCGGCACGAAGCTCGAGCTGGGCCTGGCGCTCCTCAAGCTCCAGCCTGGCACCCCGGCCGACCACAAGGAGGCCGTGAAGCTCCTGGAGAACGTCACCTGGAAGAAGTCCGGCATCCGGCGTGCCTGGATGGGATTGGAGGTCGCCTACACGCTGACCGGGAACAAGGCCAAGGCGGAGCGTGCCCACGAGCGCGCCATGCTGATGTCCCCCAGGAACGCCACGAACCCCGCGAGGGCGCAGGAGATGATCAAGAAGCTCACCCCCTAGGGGCTGTCCCTGATCTCCGGCCCGAAAATCAACCTGGTGGATCAAACACCCGAGTTGGACCCAACTTCAGAAGGTTGCCAGTCAGCGTCGGACGTGATCAACGCTGGCTGTGCGCCGACATG
>NZ_RAWK01000547.1 GCF_003612165.1 Corallococcus aberystwythensis
CTAGGGGCTGTCCCTGATTAACGCAGCCAGAGAAGCATGGACGCAACGTGCAAGACGGCGAGGTAGCAGGTCGCCGTCTTGTCGTAACGAGTGGCGGCGGCGCGAAAGCGCTTGAGGTCGTGGAAGAAGCACTCCACCCGGTAGCGCAGCCGGTAGAGGGCGCGGTCCAAAGGCGGCGGCTGCTTGCGGCTGGGGTGGGGATGAATGACGGCCTTCATCTCCAGCTTCTGGGCGTTGGTGCGAATGCGCTCGGCGTCGTAGCCCGTATCCGCGATGAACGCTTCGCCTTCGGCATGCACCAGAAGCTCCTCGGCCATCGTGGACTCATGCTGCTGGCCGGGCGTCAGCGCGAGGTGGAGCGGCTTACCGCCCGTCGTTGTGACGGCGTGAACCTTCGTTGAAAAACCTCCTCGAGAACGCCCCAGAGCATTGCTTCGGACCCCCCTTTTCCGCCCGAGGCGTCCTGGTGCGCTCGGACGACGGAGGCATCCGCGAGCGAGCCGCGCTCATCCACTTCAAGCCGCAGGGCCTTGAAGATGGCTTCCCATCTGCCAGCCTGCGCCCAGCGGTGGAAACGGTTGTAGACGGTCTTCCAATGGCCAAACCGCTCGGGCAAGTCCCGCCACTGCACGCCCGTCTTCACACGCCAGATGACGGCGTTGATGAAGTCGCGGTCCCCTCGCTTCGAGGGTGGGCCGCTGCGAGAGCCCAGCAGGGGCTCAATGCGGCTCCACTCGGCATCGCTCAGTTCATGTCGGCGCACAGCCAGCGTTGATCACGTCCGACGCTGACTGGCAACCTTCTGAAGTTGGGTCCAACTCGGGTGTTTGATCCACCAGGTTGATTTTCGGGCCGGAGATCAGGGACAGCCCCTAG
>NZ_RAWK01000548.1 GCF_003612165.1 Corallococcus aberystwythensis
GGGGAAGGCCACGCGGGGGCCCTGCTCCCCGATGCTCACGGCCGGGTGCGCGTCCCAGGCCTGCAGCGTGGGCAGCTCCATGTCGTCCTGGAAGAAGAAGGCGACGAAGGCGCCGCTGCCGTCCGCGTCCAGGGGCAGCGCCAGGGTGAACCGGTTCATCTCCCGCAGGGCGTACGTGCCGCTGACGGCCTCGCCGTAGAGCATCTCCAGGGTGAACTCGCCGGACGCGCCGGGGGTGACGGTGCTGAAGGGCTGGAAGGCCTCGTCCTCCCGGGTCTTGCGCTGGACGCTCAGCGATTCGCCGGAGTACGGCGTGCCGTCCCGCTGGAGCGCGCGGCCGTACGCGAAGATGGGGTCCTCGGGATAACGGTCGCAGCCGGTGGTGGCGGAGGCCAGGAACGCCAGGGAGGTGACGAGTGCGCGTCGCATGTCAGTAGGTCGCCTTGAGGCCGAGGAGCGGAAGGATGACGGGGATGCGGACGGGAGCCCGGGTGGGCTGGATGTCCCGGGGCTCCGAGCCGCTGAACTCGGACTCGAGGCGGTACTCGTAGGCCACCACCTCCTGCTGCGCGGAGAGGTTGAGCACGTCCAGCGACGCATCCAGCGTGAAGTCCTGGTAGGCCCACGACTTCGCGATGCGCGCGTCCACGCGGAAGAACGGCGCCAGCCGCCGCGTGCGGTCCAGATCCTGCCGCACCCAGTGGGATGAGCCGTCCGGGTTCGTCACCCAGCGCTGCGTCTGCGAGGTGATCTGCCCCGTCTCCGGACGGCCGGTGTTGAAGTGCACCACCGTGCCCACGGTCCAGTTGTTGCCGAACTTGTAGCTGAGCGCGGCGTTGAGCGTGTGTGCCTGCTCGAAGGCGAAGGGCA
>NZ_RAWK01000549.1 GCF_003612165.1 Corallococcus aberystwythensis
AGATGAGTATAAGAGACAGGGGGAAACGGGGTAGGCACGCCGCTTTCGTCAAAAGGCCGGTGACAGCTTTCCGGGGCACCGGTGTTCCCCTGTCCAACCGGGAGGCGCGGTGTCCGTCGATGTGGAGGCCTATTACCGACGCTATGGCCCCCAGGTGCTCCGGCGCTGCCGCTTCCTGCTGCGCGACGAGGAACAGGCCGTGGACGCCATGCATGACGTGTTCGTTCAACTGCTGCGCTACCAGGCCGCCCTGAAGGACGCCGGGCCGTCCAGCCTGCTCCATCAGATTGCCACCCGCGTGTGCCTCAACCGCCTGCGCGGCGCGAAGCGGCGGCCCGAGGACCGCGACGATGAGCTGGTGCTGAAGATCGCCGCGTCCGGCGACACCGAGGCGCGCACCGCCGCCCGCGGCCTGCTGGACCGCCTCTTCGGCCGCGTCCCCGCGTCCAGCCGCGACATCGCCGTGCTCCACCTGGTGGACGGCATGACGCTGGAGGAGACCGCCCGCGAGGTGGGCCTGTCCGTGTCCGGAGTGCGCAAGCGCCTCCGGGCCCTGTCCGCTGTCCTGCAGGAGCTGGAGGCCGCATGACGTCCCCCCACCGCACCCCGGACTGGCTGCTGGAGCGCATTGCCCTGGGAGAGCTGCCCCCGGACGAGCTCGCCGCCGCCCGCGACCGCCTGTCCCGTGAACCCGATGGCCCCTCGCGCCTCGCCGCCCTGGAGGCCGACTCGCGCGCCACCCTGGAGGCCCTGCCTCCCGACCGCGTCGCCCGCGAAGTGAAGGCCCGCTT
>NZ_RAWK01000054.1 GCF_003612165.1 Corallococcus aberystwythensis
GCCCCTGCCCCTGCCCACTCCCAGCCTCCGGGGCGCCATGCGCCGTGGACCCGGCACCGTTGACCGCACCTGACCGCCGCTTCACAGGAGCTCCGAGACGCGCATGCCTGGCACCACCACCTTCCACACGTGCAGCCCGGGCACCGGCGCGTCCAGCGCGATGCCCGCCACCTGTGTGAACCCCGCGCCGTCCAGCAGCGACAACACCGTGCGCACCTTCGCCGTCGCGGTCTTCGCCCGCCGGTCCGCCGCGTCCGGCATCGCGTCCACAGCTCGACGGGGCCGCACTTCCGACAGGGCCTGCGCGAAGCCCAGCGCCGCCTCGCGGTCCGCCGCCGCCACGTCCTCACGCGCTCCGTGGATGTCCGTCAGCCGCGACTGCGCGGCCTCCAGCAAGGCCTTCTGCAACGCCTCGTCCCGGTCCATCGCGCAGGCATAGCCCGCCGTGAGCGGCACCGGCCCCTCGTCCGCGTCCACCAGCACCGCCGCAGCCACCGGCAACCCCACCCGCCCTCGCGTCCGGGGCGCGGGCGTCACGTCGAAGAGGTAGACGCGAAAGCCTCGGGCCCGCAGCGCGTCCCGCAGCGCGGCCGTGCGTGGCGCCCCGTCCTCCAGGCTCTCCGGCCGCAACATCCGCCCCACCACGCCCTCCTCCGACCAGCCCTCCGGCAACGCCCGTGACAGCTGATCACGCTCCGTGGCCTCCAGCAGCGCGTGCAGCAGCGCCGGCTCCGGCTCCGGATGCGCCCCGGAGCCATTCGTCGTCCACGCCACCGACACCGGCCCCAGCTCCACCGTCCCGGAAGGAGGGCAGTACACGCCCTGCGCCGGCACCCAGACCGGTTCGCCGCCATCCAGCGTCCGCGCCTCGCACCACGCCAGCCGCACCTCCGGCCCCGCGAGCCTGGGCACCACCACCGTGCCCGCCGACCCCAGCGCCTCCACGCCCCAGACCGTGTCGCCTGTCCGCTCGAGTTCCGCCCTGGCCCCCCAGCGCAGCCGCTCCGGCCGCACCGTCTCCGCCGCCCACAGCTCCGCCGTCTCGAAGAGCGCGCCCCGGGCCGCGGCCTCGTAGGTGAGCCCCTTGCCATTACACACCTGGAGCACGTGTCCACCCGGACGCACCGCGCAGGCGACCTCCACGCCAGTGCGGTCCAGGCCGGTGACCCGGGCGACCCGGGTGACGCCCAGGCCACGGGCCAGGGCATCGAGGAAGGCGGGGGAGACAGGGTCCGTCGAGGGGGGCGACACGGCGGGGCACCTTAGCCAGATTCCCCGGGAGCGGACACCCGGCGCGGCGCGGCATGGGATGGCGGGGAAAACGTGGTAGGGGAAGGACAGCCCCCGCCGTCGGGATGGAGCGCGCATCGAATGATTGCCGTCGGAGACCTCGCACCTGACTTCGCCGCGACCGACTGCCATGGGCAGACCGTGCGATTGTCGGAGCTGCGAGGCCGGCGCGTCGTGCTCTTCTTCTTCCCCCGCGCCTTCACCGTGGGCTGCACCATCGAGAACCGGGCGTTCCGGGACAACCACGAGCGGATCCGCACGCTGGGCGCGGAGCTGGTCGGCGTCTCCGTGGACACGCTCACCACCCAGTGCGACTTCGCCCAGCAGGAGGGCATCCACTTCGCCCTCCTGGGAGACGACGAGCGGCGGATCAGCCGCGCCTGGGGCGTCCTGTGGCCCGTCCTCAACATCGACCGGCGCGTCACCTTCATCATTGGCGCGGACGGCACCGTCGAACACGTCATCCACCACGAGGTGCGCGTCTACCGCCACCTGGACGACGTGCTGAAGTACCTCCAGGCCCACCCCATCCCGGGCAGCGACTCCGCCTCCGCTTGAGGGCCCGCCGCCCGTCCGCCTGCCCGGTACCGGACGTCCCCCGCACGTCCCTGGAGGCGAAATGCGGGCCGGAAAATAACCTTCCGGCCCCTGGAGGGTTGGAGCCCCTGTGAGCGGACGGGTCCTAGGACTGGTGCGGCCCGGTGAGGCCGTGAGCGCTCTCTCGGATGAGGCCCTGTGCGGGGCCTTCCTCGCGGGGGACGCGAAGGCGTTCGGCCAGCTCTTCGAACGGCACCGGGGCCTCGTCTTCTCACTGATGCGCCGCTACACCGTGAGCGCGGAGGACGCGGCGGACCTGACGCAGCAGGCGTTCCTCCGGGCCCTGGAAGCGTCGCGGCGGGTGTTCTCGCGCTTCACACCCACCACGCCCACGCCCTTCCGTTCGTGGCTGGTGCGGGTGGCGCTCAACCTGGCGAAGAACCACGCGCGGCAGGGGCTGCGGTGGCGGCCGGTGCTGGTGGGGCCGGTGACGGATGACGTGGCGGAGGCTCCAGGCGAGGGCGCGGAGGCGTCGCTGGAGCGAACGCAGCAGGGGCAGCGGGTGCGCCAGGCCGTGCTGGCCCTGCCCCGCCGTCAGCGCGAGGTGCTGACGCTGCGGGTGGACGGCGGACTGCCGTTCAAGGACATCGCCGAGACGCTGGGCATCACGGAGAACAACGCGAAGGTGCAGTTCCACCACGCGGTGAAACGCTTGAAGGCCGACGTGGCCGGGGAGACGCAGTGATGGGTGCGTGCGTGGAATACGAGGAGCAGGCGAGCCTCCACGCCGCGGAGGCGCTGGAGGGCGAGGAGGCCACGCGCTTCCAGGCCCACCTGGAGTCCTGCGCGGCCTGTCAGGCGGAGGTGGCCTCCGCGCGGCAGGTGCTGGGGCTGGTGGCGCTGCCGCCCCAGACGCCCGTGGAGGTGCGCGCGCAGGACGGCCTGGGCGCGAGGACCCTGGCGGCGTGGCGCCGCGAACAGACGCGCCAGGGCATGGGCCGCCGGGCGCTGGGTTCGCTCGCGGCCGTGGCGGCGGTGGTGGCGCTGATGCTGGGCCCGTCCGCGCTGGAGCGGCTCAAGGCGCCCCATCCGGCGGCGACGCCGTCCGCGGTGCAGTCCGCGAGCGCTCGCGACGACGTGGACGCGGAGACGCTGGCCGCCTTCGAGGCGTGGGCCGGGTTGGATCCGCTGGAGGACGACGGCTCGGGGTACGGCGTGGACGAGGACCTGACGTGGGAGGGCGATGACGCCGGCCTGGATGGCGACTTCGACCTGGGAGAGACACTGTGAAGACGATGAAGCGGATGACCTGGGCGCTCGCGTTCGCGCTACCGGTGGTGGCGCTGGCGCAGCCCATGGCGAAGGAGCCGGGAGCGCGTGACACCGAGCGCATGGCCCGGGCCGAACAACGGCAGCGGCTGCGGCAGGTGCTGGAGCTGGCGGACACGCTGGAGCTGGACAGCGCACAGGCCCTGAAGATGGATGAGACGCTGCGCCGCTTCGAGGACCGGCGCCGCCCGCTGCGCGAGCAGGTGCGGGACTCGGCGCGCATCCTCCACCAGGCGTCGCGCGGTGACAGCGCGGCCCTGTCGCAGGTGGACGCGGCGGCGCAGAAGGCCTTCGACGCCCGCGCGCAGATCGCCGCGCTGGACCGGGAGCTGTACCAGGCGCTCGCCAAGGACCTGTCCCCGCAGAAGCGCGCGAAGCTGGCCATGGTCATGGCCCGCTCCGAGGGCGCGAAGGGGATGAAGGCCAAGGGACCCAAGGAACCGCGCGGCGACTGAGGACGCCCCCGCCGGAAGTCGGAGGCGGTCAGGCGGGCGGGGGCGGGGCATCCCCAGGGGCCATCCCCAACGTCATGGCACGGACCGTGTCCCGCCCCCCGGGGATGCGCCCATCCTCCTGGAGGCCGCCATGCGTCTGCTGTCCCGTGTCGTTCCCTTGCTCGTAGGTCTGGGGCTCGCGTCCTGCGCGGGCGTCGATGTCGGCACCAACTACGACCCCGCCGCGGCCCAGCGCATCAACGAGTTCCGCAGCTACGCGTGGCTGTCGCATCCCCAGCAGACGAAGGACACGCGCATCAACAACGCCATCACCGAGGCCCAGGTGACAGGCGCGGTGGACAAAGACCTCCAGTCCCGCGGCTACCAGAAGGTGGCCGCGAACGAGAACCCGGACTTCCTCATCGGCTGGCAGGGCGCCATCGACACGCGGTTGTCCTCGGAGACGGTGGACAACTACTGGGGCTACCCGTGGGATCCGTTCTGGGGTTCGTACTACGGGCCCTCGGAGACGTACGTGCGCCAGTACGACGTGGGCACGCTCATCCTCGACATGGTGGACGCGAGGGAGAAGACGCTCGTCTGGCGCGGCACGGCCCAGGCGAACCTGGGCGACAGCCCGAGCGCCCAGACCGACGGCGGCAGGATTGAAAAGGGCGTGGAGAAGATGCTGGAGAAGTTCCCGCCCAAGCCGGAGGAGAAGAAGTAGGCGCTGTCTTCAACGCGCGCGCCGCCATGCCCGCGTCAGCAGCAGGCCGCCCAGCACGCCGCCCACGCCCACGAGCAACGACAGCAGCGCGAGCCAGAGGAACACGCGGTCCACCAGCGGCCCCAGCCGGTCGAACGCGTGGTCCACCCAGCCGCGCGCGAGGCCATCGAGTTGCTGGAGCGTGGCCACGCGCTCGGCGTGCAGCGCGGCCACCACCGCCTGCCGCTCGCGCCCCACGTCCGCGAGCACCGCCTGCCGTTCGCCGGTGACGAACTCCTGGAGGCCCAGGCGTTCGCCGTGCACCGCGTCCAGCACCGCGCGGCGTTCGCGTTCAATGAGCGCGGGCGTGTTCGCGGCCACGGCGCCCACGCGGTCCAGCAGGTCCACCGTGCGCCCCAGCTCCGCGAGCGCGGCCTGGACGGTGGGGGCGCGCATCGCGTCGGTCGCGACCAACTCCGCCTGCCAGCGCGCCTGCCGGGGCAGGCTCGTCGCATAGAGGTCCACGCGCGCGGTGAGGTCGCGGGTGTCCTCGACCAGACCGGCGGCCGCGGACCGCAGACCTCCTCCGGAGGTCTCGGTGAGGGAGGCCAGCAGGGACGCGGTGGACTCGCGCGTGACGAGCGGCCCGGTCAGCGGGTGCTCCGCGGCCCACGCGTGCACCCGGGCGCGCGACGACGACACGTCCTCGCCGCCGGTCACCTCGCGCCACAGGACCTCCACCTGGGACTCCAGGTCCACCAGCGTGGCGTTGGCGTGCGACAGCAGCTCCGGCGGAATGCCCTCGGCGAAGCGCGGCAGCGCGTCCTGCATCTGGGCCAGCAGCGCCCAGGTGTCGATGAGGGCGGCCACGGGGTCCGGCTGGAAGAGCGAGCTCTGCACGGCGGGCACCGCGTTGGCCTTGAACCGCAGCATGGCCCCGGCCACCTGGGGCGAGTCCGAGCGCGCGGCCAGGTCGTCCGCCATGGCCTCCAGCAGGCCGGAGAACCGCCGCGCCAGGTCCCGCACCCGGATGCGAAGCGCCGCCACGGACAGGTCGGAGTGCCCCACGCGCGAGGCCAGCTCCGAGCGCTGCGGCGCCAGCGACGCGCATCCACCGCACAGCGCCGCGAGCAGCACCAGGGTCACGACGCGGGTGGGAGGGAGGACCGGAGCCATGGACCGGGACCCAAGCTGCGCACGCCCTACCCCACCGCCGAGCGGCCCCCAGGCGCGGAGCCAACGTCGGACGTCCAACGCCCGGCGCGGATCCACGTCACGAGGACCGGATCCGCCGCCGGGGAACGCCCGTCACTTCTCCGCGAGCGCCTTGTCGATGGCGGCCTTCAGCTCCGGGCTGTCCGGCGTGACGCTGCTGGGGAACGCGGCCTTCACCTGACCGTCCTTGCCCACCACGTACTTGTGGAAGTTCCACTTGGGCTCGCCGTGGTCCCTGGCGAGGAACGCGTAGACGGGGGACTGGCCCTCGCCCTTCGTCTTCACCTTCTCGAACATGGGGAAGGAGACCTTGAAGCGCAGCTCGCAGAACTTGGCGATCTGCTCGGAGGTGCCCGGCTCCTGGCCGCCGAAGTCGTTGGACGGGAAGCCCAGGACGACCACGCCCTTGTCCTTGTAGCCCTGGTAGAGCGCCTCCAGGCCCTTGTACTGCGGCGTGTAGCCGCACTCGGACGCGGTGTTCACGACGAGGGCGACCTTGCCCTGGAAGTCCGACAGCTTCTCGGACTTGCCGTCGAGCCGGTTGGCGGAGAGCTGGTGGAGGGACATGGCCTTCTTCTCGGTCTTGTCCGCGGCGGAGGCCGCCGTGGAGAGGGAGAGCACCGTCGCGACGGTGAACAGCAGTGGAGTTCGCATGGCGCGCGCAGGATGCCGCAAGGCGTTCATCGTTTCACCGTCCCCGCGCGGCGACGCGCGTCTTGGGTTCTTCAGTGGAAAAAACCGACTTGAGCACGCGCCCCGTGGGCGTCTTGAGCTTCGCCACCTCGCGCGGCGTGCCTTCGCCCACGATGCGGCCTCCGCCCTCGCCGCCCTCCGGCCCCAGCTCCACCACGTGGTCCCCCGCGGCGATGACCGACGGGTGGTGCTCGATGACCACCAGCGTGTCGCCCCGGTCCACCAGCCGGCCCATGAAGGTGATGAGCTTCTCCACGTCGCCCAGGTGCAGGCCCGTGGTGGGCTCATCCAGCACGTACAGCGTGGGCTCGTGACGGGAGGTGGCCGTCAGCTCCGCGGCCAGCTTCAGCCGCTGCGCCTCGCCGCCAGACAGCGTGTTGGAGCCCTGCCCCAGTTGCAGGTAGCCCACGCCCAGGTCCGCCAGGCACTCCAGCGGCGCGGCGACCTTGGGCAGCGAGCGGAACACGTCCTTCGCCTCGTCCGCGGACAGGCGCAGCACGTCGCCCACGGTGAGCCCGTGGTAGCGCACCTCCAGCGTGGCGGCGTCGAAGCGCGCCCCGTTGCAGGCCTCGCACGGCGTGACAACGTCCGGCAGGAAGGACATCTCGTGGGAGATGGCGCCCTGCCCTTCGCACACCTTGCAGCGGCCACCGGCCGCCGTGTTGAAGGAGAAGCGCGCGGGCCCGAAGCCGCGGATCTTCGCCTCCGGCGTGGCCGCGAACACCCGGCGCAGCTCGTCCCAGATGCCCAGGAACGTCGCCGGCACCGAACGCGGCGTGCGCCCGATGGGCGACTGGTCCACCGACAGCACGCGCTTGATGGACTCCGTGCCCTTGAGCGCGTCGAACGCGCCGGCCTTCGACGTGACGAGCCCCAGCTTGTCGCGCAGCGCCGGGTACAGCACCTGCCGGATGAGCGTGCTCTTGCCGGAGCCCGACACGCCGGAGACGACGTTGAGCCGTCCCACCGGCAGGCGCAGGTCCACGCGCTGGAGGTTGTTCGCGCGCGCGCCTATCAGTTCCACCCACGCCTTGGGCTCGCCGCGTCCGGACGGAGGCCGCACCTGCGCGGCCCGCAGCGCCAGCGCGGTGGGCGAGTCCGACTCCAGCACAACGTCCGGCGTGCCCTCCGCCAGGATGTGGCCACCGCCCCGGCCGCCCGTGGGCCCCAGGTCCAGCAGGTGGTCCGCGGCGCGGATGGTGTCCGAGTCATGCTCCACCACCAGCACCGTGGAGCCCGTCTCCACCAGCGCGCGCAGGTTGTCGAGCAGCCGGTGTGTGTCGCGCGGGTGCAGGCCGATGGTGGGCTCGTCCAGCACGTACATCGCGCCGGTGAGGCCCGCGCCCAGCTGCGCGGACAACCGCAAGCGCTGCATCTCACCGCCGGACAGCGTGGCGGCGTTGCGGTCCAGGGACAGGTAGCCCAGGCCCACGCGGTCCAGGAACTCCAGGCGCCGCACCATCTCCTGCCGCGCCGTCTCGCCCAACAGGGCCCGGTCGCCCTTGAGCTTCCAGGTGCGCACGCGCGCGAGCGTGGACGTCACCGACGCCTGCACCACCTCGTGGTAGCGAGCGCCCTCCAGCCGCACCGCGCGCGGCACCGGGGACAGGCGGGTGCCACCGCACGTGCGGCACGGGGCCGTCTCGCCCTCGGCCATCGCGGTGGCGCCGCCCTGCACGCCGGTGCCCTCGCACGACTCGCAGCGGCCCTGCTTCGTGTTGAAGGAGAACCAGCGCGGGTCCAGCTCCGGCACGGCGGTGCCGCACTTCGGGCAGGTGCGCTCGCTGGACAGGAGCGTCTCCCCCTTGGCCGTGCGCAGCTTCACCGCACCCTTGCCCCAGTTGAGCGACGCGTCGAACAGCTCACGGGGAAGCTTCGCGAGCTTGCCCTCGTACATCACGAGGTCGATGTCGTGCTCCTTCGTCTTCGCCAGGCGCGGCGGGTCGTCCGTGGACGCCAGCTCCCCGTCGACGATGGCCTGGGTGATGCCCGCGCGCGCCGCCGCGCTGAAGACGTCCAGGTAGGTGCCCTTGCGTGCGCGCACCGCGGGCGCCAGCACCTGTCCGTCTCCCTTCGTCGCCAGCACCTGCGCGTAGAGCGCCGCGGGTGAGGTGGCGCCGATGGGCGTGTCGTCATTCGGGCAGTGCGGCACGCCAATCTTCGCGTACATGAGCCGCAGGTAGTGGGCCACCTCGGTGACGGTGGCCACGGTGCTGGTGGCCCCCGCGCGTGACGTGCGCTGCTCCAGCGCCACGGTGGGCGGGATGCTGCTGATGCGCTCCACGTCCGGGCGCGGCAGCGTGGGCAGGAACTGCCGGGCGTACGGCGTCAGCGTCTCCAGGAAGCGGCGCTGGCCTTCCGCGAATACGACGTCGAACACCAGCGAACTCTTGCCGGAGCCGCTGGGCCCCGTCACCACCGTCATCTTCCCCAGGGGAATGCGGCAGGACACGTCCTTGAGGTTGTGCTCGCGCGCGTGCTCCACCTCGATGGCGGGCGGCGCTTCCTTCCCGGGACGGCGCAGCTTCACCGCCTTCGCCAGCGGCTTGCCCTCGCCCCGGAGCGCGGCGGCGGTGGCGCTGCCCTGCATCTTCGCCACGTCCGAGGGCGTGCCCTCCGCCACCAGCCGGCCACCGTCCCGGCCGCCCTTGGGCCCCAGGTCGATGATCCAGTCCGAGCCCTTCATCACCGACACGTCGTGGTCCACCACGAGCACGCTCGCGCCCCGGTCCACCAGCGCGTGCAGCGACGCCATCACGTGGCGCACGTCCTCCGCGTGGAGGCCGGCGCTCGGCTCGTCGATGAGGAACAGCGTGCCCTTCGCGTCGCTCGCCAGCGCGCGCGCCAGCTTCAGCCGCTGCGCTTCGCCGCCAGACAGCGTGGACAGAGGCTGGCCCAGGGGCAGGTAGCCCAGGCCCAGCCGCTGCGCGGGCCCCAGCGTGCGCTTCAACGCTGAGTCGTCGCCGAAGTGCTGGAGCACCTCGTCCACCGTCATCTCCAGCACCTGCGCGACGCTAAAGCCCTGGTGCTGGACGGCGAGCACCTCCTCCTTGAAGCGCCGGCCCCGGCACACCGCGCACAGGAGGGCCACGTCCGCGAGGAACTGCATCTCCACCGTCTCGTAGCCCTCACCCGCGCAGGCCTCGCAGCGGCCCTTGTCCACGTTGAAGGAGAAGTGCGCGGACGTCAGGCCCCGCACCTCCGCGTCGGGCTCGGATGCGAAGCGCTCGCGCAGCCGGTCCCACGCCTTGGTGTACGTGGCCGCGTTGCCGCGCGACGTGCGGCCCAGGGGGGACTGGTCCACGAAGGTGATGTCCTCCACCTGCGCCCCACCCTCCACCGCCGCCACGTTGCCCGGGGCCTCCACGTCCTTCACGCCCAGCCCGCGCGCCAGGTGCCGGTAGAGCACCTCGTCCATCAGCGTGCTCTTGCCGGAGCCGCTGGGGCCGGTGATGGCGCACAGCACGCCCAGCGGCACGCGCACGGACACGTCCTTCAGGTTGTGCTCGCGCGCCTCGCGGATGACGATCTCCCCCGTCCGGGTGCGCGGCGTGCGCGGCGCCTCCGCGCCACCGGAGAGCATGCGGCCGGTGGGCAGGTCCTGCCGCTTCGCCAGCGCCTCCGGGGTGCCGTCGAAGCAGAGCTTGCCGCCCTGACGTCCAGCGCCCGGGCCCAGCTCCAGCACGCGGTGGGCGGAGCGGATGATCAACGGATCATGCTCGATGACCAGCGCGATGTTGCCCCGGTCCGCCAGCTCCGCGATGGCCTCCGTGAGCGGCGGCACGTCCCCCGGGTGCAGGCCCACGGTGGGCTCGTCCAGCACGAAGAGCGCGCCCGTCAGCGACGTGCCCAGCGCCGCGGTCAGCGACACGCGCTGCGCCTCACCGCCCGACAGCGTGCGCGCGGGCCGGTCCAGCGTGAGGTAGCCCAGGCCCACGCGCTGGAGGTACCGCAGGCGCGCGGCCAGCTCGCGCCGCGCCAGGTCCCCCTGCCCCGTGAGCGTCTTCAGCCCGTCCAGCCGCGCCAGCGCGTCCGTCAGCTCCAGCCCGTGCCAACCCGGCAGGTCCAGGTTGCCCACGCGCCACGCGCGGGCCTGCTCGTTGAGCCGCGCGCCGCCGCAGGCGTGACAGAGCGTGTACGCGCGGTAGCGCGCCAGCAGCACGCGCACGTGCATCTTGTACGTGCGGCCCTCCATCCACCGGAACCACGCGCGCACGCCCGGGTAGACGCGGCCGCCGTCGTATTCGCCCTCGCCCTGGAGCACCGACTCGCGCTGCGCCTCGGTGAGCTTCTCCCACGGCTTGTCGAAGGGGATGCCCTTCTGCTTGCAGTACCGCTGGAGCATCTCCCGCTCCCAGCTGGTGGACTGGCCGGACCACGGGCGGATGGCCCCCTGTGCCAGGCTCAGCGCCGGGTTGGGGATCACCTTCCCCCAGTCAATGCCGATGGTGCGCCCGAAGCCACGGCACTGCGCGCACGCGCCCACCGGGCTCTGGTAGCTGAAGAGGCCCGGCCGCGCGGGCTCGAACTCACGCGCGCACTTCGGACACACGAGGCCCCGGCGCAGCCGCTTCGGCGCGGTCTCCGGCAGGAAGAGCAGCGCCTCCCCATCCGCGCGCGCCCACGCGTCCTCCAACGCCTGGGTGACGCGGGACAGGTTCGCGTCCGTCAGCTTCACCCGGTCCACCACCACCTGCGCCACGCCAGCGGGGTCGGTGGCCTCGCCCGGCTTGAGCGTCTCCAGCTCCTTCACCTCGCCCTGCACCATCAGCCGGTGGAAGCCGTCCTTCAGCAGGCGGGCCCGCGCGTCGAGGAACGCCGACGTGTCGGGGATGCGCACGGGGTACGTGATGACGCCCTGCGCGTCCGGGTGCTCGCGGAGGGCGGCCTTCGCGGCCACGCGCGCGTCGGTGCGCACCGCCTCCAGGCCACAGTCCGGACACACCGGCATCGCCTCGCGGGTGAAGAGCGCGGACAGGTACGGCTCCACGTCCGCCAGCGTCGCCACCGTGGAGCGCGAGCTCTTCACCGGCGCGCGCCGGTCCACCGCGACGCCCGCGGCCACCGGCTCCAGCGCGTCCATGGGCGGCCGCTCCAGCCGCTCGAGGAACTGCCGGGCGTACGGACTGAAGCTCTCCACGAAGCGGCGCTGGCCCTCCGCGTAGAGCGTGTCCAGCGCGAGGCTTGATTTGCCGCCTCCGGACACGCCGGTGACGCAGACGAACTCCCCTTCGGAGAGATCGACGGACAAATCCTTGAGGTTGTGGGTGCGGGCGCCGACGAGGTGGGTCTTGTGCATGCCGGCCGGAGGTTTAACGACCGGACACTCGCGCGCCAATCACAACATGACGGCCAACATCGCCCCACCCGGGTGGGTTGGGTGGTGAGCGGGCGGGCTGATACAACGCAATGCGGCTGGCCCCATTGAAAACGCAGGGATGGGAATGCCAGCGGGAGCATCACGAACGGGGGTGGCCATGTCCGACGACGACGAGGCACGCTGTGCGCGGGCCGAAGAGGCCTTGCGGCGCACGAGTGCCTCCCTGGTGTTGCTGGAGCTGGGCGGCCACACCGCCACGGGCTTCGTCATCTCCTCCGAGGGCCACGTCGTCACCAGCCTCCACGCGGTGGCCAGCGCGCGCGCCATCACCGCCGTGCTGCCGGACGGCCTGCGCTCCCCGGTCGTCCAGGTGGCGACCGTGGACGAGCGGCGCGACCTGGCCGTCCTGTGCCTGTCCGTCCCGGACCTGGTGCCCGCCCTCCCGCTGGGCCCGGCCACGCTGCCCAGGGAGGGCGAAGCGCTGCACGTGGTCCAGGCCCACGCGGGCCGCTCCCCCCAGGCGCGCGAACTGGAGGTCCGCGCGGTGCAGGTCCTGGGCGACTGGCTCACCCTGCTGGAGCTGTCACGCACGCTGCCGGAGAATGCGTCGGGCTCGCCGGTGCTGGACGCGCACGGACAGGTGGTGGGGCTGGCCACCGCGGCGCTCGCCAACGGCCGCGCGCTGGGGCTCGTCATCCCGGTGCGCTACATCACGCCGCTCCTCAAGACGTCCGGCCCGCCCGGCCCGCTGTCCGCCCTGGATGCCCCCCGCCAACGCGCCGCCCGCGTGCGCCACGTGCCCCAGCACCCCGTGGGCCTGCTGGAGGGCTGCGCGACGCCGGCCGTGGAGTCCGTGGCCGCGCTGCTGGGCCAGGCCATCAACGTGGGCGCGCCCGCCTACAACCGGGGCGACGTGGAGGGGTGTTACCGGCTCTACGCGCACACCGCCGAGCAGCTCATCGACGAGCGCGACGACTGCCCCGGCGTCCAGCGCGCGCTGCGCGACGGCCTCTTGCGCTGTGAGAACCTGAAGGACGCGGAGGACCGGGCCTGGGCCCTGCGCGACACGTTCGACGGGTTGATGGACGTCATCGGCCGGTGGCGCCAGTCGCGGCCGGCGCCTCCTGCTCCCGCCAGCAAGCGCCCCCCGCCGAAGACGTACCTCAACTAGCGGCGGGGAGACGCGCCGGCCGTCAGGCCTCGTCCCAGCGGATCCGCAGCGAATAGGCGTGCTCGGCGCGCTCCAGCACGTCCACGCGCGGCAGCACCCGCGTGCGGCGCAGCACCTGCTCCACCGCGCCCGCCACGAAGTCCGGCAGCGGATCCGCGTCCACCACGCGCGCCCGCCATTCGCGCGCACGCACGGGCTCCAGCAGGAGCTTCATGTCGTCGCGGCCCGCGCGCAGGTACGTGGGCAGCCGCGCCAGGCACCGCTCCGCGCCCAACAGCGGCGCCGCCGCCGCGAAGATGCGCCCCACCAGCGTCTGCGCGAAACCCTCCACGTAGTGCGTGCCCAGCACGCGGTTGGCGTCCTCGCTCGCCAGGCCCGGGCACGCATGCCGCCGCGCCACCGCCAGCGCCGCGCGCCACACCTCTAGAGGGAAGACCTCTTCCACCGCGTCCGGGTCGTAGCCCACGTCCCGCAGCGCCTGCGCGAACAGGCCCGACGGCCTCAGCGCGTGTTGAAACAAACCTTCGAAGTTCCGGCGAGGGACCCGCACCGCCAGGTGCGGAAGGCCAAGGGCCTCTCGCGGCTCCGGATGAATCCACGGCTCCATGTCTTGTAACCCCCCCAGGGTCCAGCCCCCGCACCATCCCGGCCGGGAAACCGTGTCGCAGTGTATCAGCCTTCCCGAACCCGGCCTGCCTGCCTGGTTGCCACCCGAGTGTATTTTTCCAAGTATTTCCCCGCATTTTCCCCGCCTGCCGCGCGTTGATCCGCGACTTCTCGCATCAGGGATTCCTGGAATTCGGGTCGTGGCGGACCCCCACTGAAAGTAGATTTTCTGTGTCAACCGCTGAATTCACAGGAAGTCCACTGGCGGTATCCGCTGATTCCTGGGCTGCCGCGTTAACTTCTTCGAGCCATCGGAAACTCTCGGAGTTCCCGTGCGAGAATTGTTCATCCCCCTTGCAGCGTGAGTGATTCATGACCATTCGCCGCACCGACGGTTCGACGCCCGTTTCTCTCCGCCCCACCACCGACACCTCGACGACGGCGAAGGCCAAGAACGTCCTGCGCGTGAAGGACGGCTTTGAGTCCGTCTCCCGCACGGGCGCCGCCGCCGGCGCGCAGCCCACGGCCGCCGCGTCCGCGACGACCCAGGCATCCTCCACGGGGGCCACCTCCGCGCAGACCGGCCGCCTCGCGCTGGACAGCAAGGATGCGCAGCAGGCCATCCAGACGTCCCTGAAGCACCTCACCCCGCCGATGACCGCCTCGAACCTGCTGGCCGCGAACAAGGCCGGCCCGACGCTGGCGCCCCGGAGCGTGGAGCGCGACGAGCTGGGCATGACCCACGTGCGCCTGGACCGCATGCACGAGGGCGTGAAGGTCTTCGGCGAGCAGCTCATCAGCCACCTGGGCGCGGACGGCAAGGTGTCCAGCGTCACCGGTGAGCAGAACCCCATCCCCGCGGGCCTGGGGAACCAGAAGGTGAAGCTGGCGCCGCAGCAGGCCATCGACATCGCGAAGAAGGAGCTGGGCGGCAAGGCCGACAAGCAGCCCTCTTCCGAGCGCGTCGTCTACCAGGACGCGGAAGGCAAGTACCACGCCGCCTACCAGGTGGAAGTGACGCAGATCGCGGGCCAGGAGCGCCCCAAGAAGCAGAACTACGTCATCGACGCCAACACGGGGAAGGTGCTGGAGAGCTTCAACAAGATTGGCGGCTGGAGCAAGAAGGCCGCCGCGCCGATGCAGGTCAACGGCACCGCCAGCCCGAACGTCGCCATCCCGGACAAGGGCCAGGTCCAGTCGAAGATCAACATCCCGGACGGCGTGACGGTGGACAAGCTGTCCGTCGACCTGAACATCAAGCACACCTGGAGCGGCGACCTGAAGGTCACGGTCACCAGCCCCTCCGGCAAGTCCGCCGTGCTGCAGGACCGCAAGGGCGGCTCCAAGGACGACATCGCGGGCTCGTTCGACCTCTCCGAGACCTTCAAGGGCGAGAGCGCCAAGGGCGAGTGGACCGTCACCGTCGAGGACAAGGCCGCGCGTGACACGGGCACCCTGAACAACTGGAGCCTGAACATCACCGCGAAGGAGACCACGCCTCCGACGGATCCGCAGAACCCGCCCACGGGCACCGCGGACGACGTGTCCATGTACAGCGGCCACGTGGACCTGAAGACCACGAAGAACGCGGACGGCACGTACTCGCTGGAGGACTCGACGCGCGGCAAGGGCGTGGTGACCTACGACGCGAACAACAAGACCACCGCGTCCGGCCAGACGAAGATCACCGACGACAACGACAAGTGGGGCGAGGCCACCGACCCGGCGCGCGCCAAGGCCGCCGTGGACGCGCACTACGGCGCGGCCACCACCTACGACTTCTACAAGAACGTCCTGGGCCGCGACTCCATCGACGGCGCGGGTGAGAAGCTCACCAGCTACGTGCACGTGCGCAACAACTACGTGAACGCGTTCTGGGACGGCGAGAAGATGAGCTACGGCGACGGCGACGGGAAGCAGTCCGGCCCGCTCACCACGCTGGACATCGCGGGCCACGAAATCACCCACGGCCTCACCGAGCGCACCGCGGGTCTCATCTACAGCGGCGAGTCCGGCGGCCTGAACGAGGCCTTCTCCGACATCATGGGCACGGGCGTGGAGTGGTACGCCGCGAAGAACAACCCCGAGGCCAAGTGGAACTGGACCGTGGGCGAGGCCGCCTGGACGCCGAACAACGGCACCAATGAGGACGGCCTGCGCTACATGAACGACCCGACCAAGGACGGCTACTCGGTCGACAACTACAAGAACTACCCGAAGCAGACGGAGGTGCACGGCTCCAGCGGTATCGCCAACAACGCCTTCTACCTGCTCGTGGAGGGTGGCAAGAACCGCACCTCCGGCCTGGAAGTGAAGGGCGGCGTGGGCATGGAGGACGGCCTGAAGATCTTCGGCCGCGCCCTCACCACGTACATGACGCCGAAGACGACGTTCGCCCAGGCCCGCGAGGCCACCATCAAGGCCGCCACGGACCTGCATGGCGCGGACTCCGTCCAGGTGCAGAAGGTGAAGGACGCCTGGACCGCGGTGGGCGTGAACTAGTCCCAACGCTGAAAGCTTCTTGAAACACCCGAGGCGGGTCTGGTGTCACCACCGGGCCCGCCTCTTCCTTTTCGCGGCTCAGGCGAAGAAGCGCGTCAGCACCGCCACCATGCGGGCCACGTCGGACGCGGCGGCCAGCTCGCGGATGGAGTGCATGGACAGCATGGGGTTGCCCACGTCCACCGTGCGGATGCCCAGCTGCCCCGCGGTGATGGGGCCAATGGTGCTGCCGCAGCCCAGGTCCGTGCGCGTGACGAAGTGCTGGGGCGTGACGCCCGCCTCCTTGCACAGCGCCGCGAAGTGCGCCCACGACTCGCCGTCCGTCGCGTAGGACTGGTTGACGTTGGTCTTGATGACGGGGCCCGCGCCCAGCTGCGGCTGGTGCTTGGGCTCGTGCATGGAGGAGTAGTTGGGGTGCACCGCGTGAGCCATGTCCGCGCTCACCATGAACGAGTGGCGGATGGCGCGGTGGAACGCGTCCGCTCGCCCATCCGAGTGCGCATGGACGATGCGCTCCAGCAGGTCCTTCAAGAACGGCGATGCGGCGCCCTGCGCGCTGCGGCTGCCGCACTCCTCGTGGTCGTAGAGCACCACGCCCACCGTGGCCTCGCGCTTGTCCGTGCCGGACAGGAGCGCGGTGAGCCCGGTGTGGCAGCTGGCCAGGTTGTCCAGGCGGGGCGCGTGGAGGAACTCGCCGTGCAGGCCGGAGCGCGTGGACGGCTGCAAGTCATAGAGGCACAGGTCGTAGCCCAGCAGGTCGTCCGCGGCAGCCTTCACGCCCGCGCGGCCCAGCTCCTCCACCAGCAGCGCGCGCAGCTCCGCGGGCCCCGCGCTCTCCAGGCCCAGCACCGGCACCATGTGCTCCTGCGGGTTGAGCTTCAGGCCGTCCGTGTTGACGCCGCGGTTCAGGTGGATGGCCAGGTTGGGCACGCGCAACAGCGGCCGGCGGAAGTCCACCAGGTGGTGCTGGGGGCGGCCGTTGTGCAGCGCCACCACGCGGCCCGCGAGCGACAGGTCGCGGTCCGTCCACGTGTGCAAGAGCACCCCGCCATAGATTTCGACACCGAGCTGCTGGTAGCCGTGGCGGTTGACGGGCGCGTTGGGCTTGAGGCGCAGGTTGGGCGAGTCCGTGTGCGAGCCCACCAGCCGGAAGCCGGTGGTGTCCACGGGCTTCGTGCCCAGCTGGAAGGCGGCGATGCTCGTGTCGCCGCGGATGACGAAGACCTTGTCGCCGGGCTTCAGCGACCAGGACTCGCGCTCGTCCAGCTCACGGAAGCCCTGGGCGGCGAGGCGGCGGGCCGTCTCGCGTACGGCGTGGTACGGCGTGGGCGACGCGTCGATGTACTGGAGGAGGTCGTTGGCCTGCGTGTCGATGTCGGTCGGGCTCATGGGCCCGGCACGCTAACGCCGTCCGGCCCCGGTGCCACGTCCGACTGTCACGGCCCGGACAGGCGGCGGGGCGCCCGCCGGCAGGACGGTGGAGGAAGGGCGCGCCCCCGGCGGCGCGTCCAGGAAGGTGCCCAGGAGCACCCAGCGGCGAGCGGCGTCCTCGCGGGCCGGCTTCGCGGCGAGCGGGGTCGTGTAGTGCCAGAAGGGCAGCCGGTACACGGTGACGCCGCCCACGGTGCTGACCTTCGTCAGCTCGGAGAAGTGCCCGTCCTTCGCGTACACCAGGTACTGGTGATCCACGGCGGGCATGGTGAGGCTCACGTGCATGTCCACGTAGCCGTCGCGCGCGTCCGCCTCCTCCGGGTGATGGTCGTTGTGCGGGCCCGTGTAGTCACCCGGGCTGTAGCAGAGCACCTGGATGCCCCACCCCCGCTTGAGCGGCCGGCCGCTCACCGCCGCCGCGAAGGCCGCGAACGTGTCCGAGCGCAAGAGCTCCACCAGCCCCACCCCTTCCGCCGCGCGCCACGAGCGCGAACGCCGGCTCTCCAGCAGCGCGGTGCGCACGCGCACCGTCTTGGGCAGCGCCTCCGTGTAGTTCTCCACCATGCCGGAGATGGAGTCCTCCGGGATGGGGTCCTCCATGGTGACGAGCGTGTCCCGCAGCGCCGCGTCCAGGAGGTCGCGGGCCTCGGCCGCCTTCTTCACGTCGATGACGCCCTGCAGCGCGATGAAGGGCCGCGTGGGGTCCAGGAGCGCGCCGCACGTCTCGGAGTCTCGGCCTTCGAGAATGCGGCGGCCCTTCGGGGTGAGGAGGTCGGCGAACTGGGTGGGGAGGCGCGGAGACATGGCGCGCACCATACCGGGACGGGGGCGGAACGCACGCGTGGCCGGGGGCCGGCAAGGCAACTCCCCTGCCCTCCCGGCGATAATCCGGTACCCCCGAAGTCCAGGGTAGAAGGCACGTCCATGACCGAGATCCGCAACCGTTCCGCCGCCCCCTCCGTCGCTCCAGCCCGCACGCAGGCGCCGGCCGCGCAGCCCGCCCGGGCCAACCAGGTCACGGAGGCGTCACGCGCGGACGTGCTCAACCGCGCGGAGCTGGCGCGCGCCCGCGCGACGACGGCGCCGGTGCAGGCGACGCCGGGTTCGTGGCGCGGCGGTGCCAACACGGAGGTGGGGCGCGCCATCCAGACCATGCGCCAGCGCCTGTCCGACGTGAACATCACCATCAAGGGTGACACGCCGCAGAGCCTGTTCGACCGGGCCATCCTGGACAACAAGCACGTCACCAACGAGCAGATCCTGGAGATGTCCCGGGTGAAGTTGGACCAGCTGGCCACCGACCCGAAGACGCGCGCGAAGGTGCTGGAGCGCGTGCCCAACGCGCGGGAGCTGCCGGTGCACCACTTCACCGTGGCGATGCTGTCCGCGGTGACGGGCATCGACCGCGCGGCGCTGTCGGAGGCCTGTCCGGACCTGGGCCTCACGGGCGCGCCCAACACGCCGCTGCTCTACGCCGCCAGCTCCGAGAAGATGCAGCGCTCCACCGCCCTGCACGACTTCACGGACTACATGCGCGGCGCGGGCGTGAAGGGCATGAACAAGGCCGTCTGGGGCGTGGAGAACCGCGTCCTGTCCGCCCTCGTCTCCGCGCTGGGCGGCGGCCGGTACTGAGGCTTTCCGCGGCACCGAAGAAGCCTGGGCCCGCGCGGTGGAGGAGGCCTCACGCCCCTCCCCTCGCGGGCTTTCGCTTTTGAAGCGGTCAGTCGTCGCCCGCGCCGCCGGCCAGCCGCTGGCGCGCGACCTCCAGCCGCTTCGCGCGCACCTTGGAGGCCAGGTCGAGCAGGCGCCGGTCGCGCTGCCACCGCTCGCGCATCTCCACGTCCACGCCCTCCCAGGCCACCTCGCAGCGCTCCAGCGCGCGGTGCATCTGCGCGAGCGCGCCGCCCAGGGCCACGTGCACGGCCGCGTCGCTGGGGTCCTCCAGCGCCAGTGCGTGGATCATCACCGCGATGGCCACCAGCTCCTCGCGCAGCGCCACCGGCCAGCCGCACCGGCGGGCCACCTTCACCAGCCAGCCCAGCACCGCCAGGTTGACGTGGCAGTCCTCCACCGTGCGGAACGGCTTGAGGTAGCGGGTGTAGCCATCCCCGGGCAGCACGTCCTCCGCCGTCACCTCCACGCCGTCCAGCCGCAGCGCCGCGTGCGGCACCTCCGGCACGAAGCCCAGGGGCGGCAGCGGCTCCACGGTCACCCCGGGCGTCCCCGCGTCCAGCCGCACCATGCGCAGGCGGTTGCGCTCCTGGGCATCGCGGCCCTCGGAGGCGACCACCAGCAGCACCTCCGCGTGCGTGCCCAGCGTGACGTACGTCTTCACGCCATCGAGCCTCCAGCCGGTGCCGTGCGGCGTGAGCTTCGTCTCCATGGCGCTCGGGTGCCCGCCGCCAGTCTCCGTGGCGCAGAGCGCGGCGCGCTTGTCCCGCGGCAGCTGGGGGAAGAGGGAGCGCAGCGCGGCCTGATAGCCGGAGGCGAAAGCGAACCCCATCCGGTCCATCCGGAAGCCGCTGGCGAGCGCCAGGTCCGCGGACGCCGGGAAGCGCGGCTGCACCGCGAGGTGCCGGCGCCACCAGGCCTCCACGGAGTCGAGCGAAGGAAAGTCAGGGGCCTCGGTGAGCAGGAAGCGCAGGACGTCTTTCACGCTTCCAGTCTAATGCCCGGCCCCGGCGCATGCGCGCTTTGCGTTGGGCGCTTCAGCTGGCGGCGCGGCGGCCGCGGCCCGGAGACTTCGTGCGCTGGGTGCCCCGCTTCTTCTTCGCGGCGGCCGGCGGCGCCGGCTTCGACTTCTTGGCGGACTTCGCCTTGGAGGTCGACTTGGACTTCGACGCGGCCTTGGACTTGGACGGCGCCTTGGCCTTGCCCGTCGCCTTCTTGCGCCGCGCGGGGGCCTTCTTCTCCGGGGCGAGGATGGTGCCCCGGCAGGAGGGCGTGCCGCAGCGGCAGACGTAGAGCGACTCGGCGTCGGCGTCCATCTCCGGGGTGCGCTCGTACGCGTAGTCGTACGTCAGCTCCTCCCCCGGTTCGATGGCGCGCAGCGCGTAGATGTGGATGCGGCCCTTGTCGATGAGCGACTGGCAGTTGGGCTCGCACGAGTGGTTGATGTAGCGCGACTCGTTGTGGAGCGTGCCCGCGTCCAGCACCGTGTTGTCGTCCAGGTTGAAGAGGAACGTGTGGTGGCGCTCCATCGACTCGTCGTCGTAGCGGACGTCCGCCTGGGCCTGGGTGATGCGCTCACCGATGTACTCGATGATGCGCGCGCCCTTGCGGATGCGGCGGGTGGCGAACGCGCCCGTGCCCTGGATGGCGGACTGGCGCAGCTCGAAGGGAATCGACGGGGTCTGCTGGAAGGAAGGGGAAGTCGTCATCGCGGATAGGGGCGCGGCTGGGGCGGGTGCGTGTTCAACCAGGACGCTGCCGTGAAGCGCGGTGTAGCGTGCCGCAGTCAAGCGCGCGAAGAAAGGCACTCGATGATGCGGTGGTGGATCGTGGTCGGCGCGGTGAACGCTTTCCTGTCCGTGGCGGCGGGCGCCTTCGGGGCCCACGCGCTGAAGGCCCGGCTCGCGCAGGACCTGCAGGTCATCTTCGAAACCGGGGCGCGCTACCACATGTACCACGCGCTCGCGCTGGTGGCGGTGGGCCTGCTGGGCACGGTGCGCCCCTCGGCGCTCCTGGAGTCCGCGGGCTGGGCGATGCTCGTGGGCATCGTCCTGTTCTCCGGCAGCCTCTACGCGCTGGCCCTGTCCGGCGTGCGCGTGCTGGGCGCCATCACCCCGCTGGGCGGCCTGGCCTTCCTCGCCGGGTGGGCCCTCCTCGCCGTGGCCGCGTGGCGCGCCACACCGTGAAACGGTGAACAGCCGGCCGTCACTCCTTGAGCAGGGGCGGCAGCGGGTAGATGAAGTCCAGGTCGCGGTGGTTGCGCAAGCCACAGGCCTCGCGCTGCACGGTGAGGTTCCAGCGCAGCCGCTCCGCTTCCTTCCACAGCGCGCGGTACGCCGGGTAGCGCGCCACCCGCGCGGGGCCGCTCAGGGCGCGCAGCTCCTTCTCCGCCTGGGCCAGCAGGATGAGGGCGTCCTCCAGCTTGTCGCCGGAGCGGCGCAACCCGGAGGCGCGCTCGCGCTGGAACTCCGCTTCGATGGGCAACAGGGCGTTGACGTTCACCGGTTGGGCCATGGCTTCCCTTTAACCACGAGCGCCCGGCTTCGCATCGCGCCGGGGGCCCTTGCCGGGCAGGCAGCCGGGCCTCATGCGCAGCGGCATCCGACCCGCTAGGTTGCGGCATTGGCATCCCACTCCATGAAGCTCCACCGCCCCACGAAGGACGAGCTGTTCGCCGCCACCGGCCGCACCATGAAGGACCTGCTGGCCCCGGGCCTGCGGGTGCTCTTCTGCGGCATCAACCCCAGCCTCTACTCCGCGGTGGTGGGCGTGCACTTCGCGCGGCCGGGCAACCGCTTCTGGCCGGCACTGCACGCATCCGGCTTCACCCCGCGCCGCCTGCAACCGGCCGAACAGGAGGAGCTGCTGGCGCTGGGCCTGGGCATCACCAACGTGGTGGACCGGGCCACGGCGAGCGCGGACATGCTGGACGCGGAGGAGTACGCGGAAGGGGCGAAGTCGCTCTCTCGCAAGGTGAAGCGCTACCGCCCGGCGTACCTCGCGGTGCTGGGGCTGGGCGCGTACCGCACCGCCTTCGCGCGGCCGAAGGCGAGGTTCGGGCCGCAGGAGGAGACGCTGGGCGACACCCGGCTGTGGGTGCTGCCCAATCCCAGCGGGCTCAACGCCAGCTACCAGCTCCCGGACCTGGCGCGGCTGTATGGCGAGCTGCGCCGCGCGGCCGGGACACGCTGACTACTTCAGCAGGCCGGACTCGCGGGCCACCTGCGAGGCAACGGGCAGCACCTTGTCGAAGGCGGCGGCGTTGCACGCGAGCAGGCCCCGGCGGTTCTGGAGCTCGGAGCCGTCGTACAGGTACGCGTTGCCCGCCAGGTCCGTGAGCACGCCGCCCGCGGAGCGGATGACGGCCTCCGGCGCGCAGTTGTCCCAGCGGTAGCTCTTGTCGCTCACGTGCACGTAGAGGTCGCAGCGGGCTTCCGCCAGCAGGCCGCACTTGAGCCCCACCGAACCGGACTCCGTCTCCTTCGTGATGCCCAGCCGCTGCACCACCGCGTCCGTCGTCTTGGAGCGGTGCGAGCGCGACACCACGAGCCGCAGCTGCGCCGGATCCGCCACGTCCGACACGCGCAGCGCGCGGCGGCCCTGGGGGTCCTCCACGTAGCCCTGCTCGCCCACGACGCCGGAGTACAGGACGTCCCCCACCGCGCGGTAGACGACGCCCAGCGCCGCACGGCCCTCCACCGCGAGGCCGATGTGGATGGCGAACTCGCCATTGCGGTTCACGAACTCCTGCGTGCCGTCGAGCGGATCCACGAACCAGCAGCGGCTGAAGCGCTTCGCGTCGGAGACATCCTCCTTCTCCTCCGCCACCACGCCGTCATCCGGGAAGGCCTTGCGCAGCTCGCCCACGATGAAGGCGTTGGCGCGCTCGTCCGCCAGCGTGACGGGCCCGGCGCCGCCAGCCTTGTCCGTGACGGAGAAGTCCGTGGCGTAGACCTGCAGGAGGATTTCACCAGCCTGGCGCGCGATGCGCCGGGCCACTTCGAGTTCTTGAGCAAGTGCGGGCATGGAGGCCCCCGAGTCTACCGGGGCGAATTGCCCCCGTGGGGAAATCTGCCCCGCCTCGCGGCCCTGGACCTCCGAGGTGGAGGCCCTGGCCCGGTGGCTGCAACTCCAAAGCGGATGCGTCTGCCTCGCCGGAGAAACGCGGCGGGTGGCAAGCAAGGACTCGAACGATGATGAAGTGGCTGATGGGGCTGGCCCTGCTGGGCATCGGCGTGGCGCTGGCGTTCGCGGGCGGCCGGATGGTGTACCGCTCGAAGGCGAGCAGGGACTGGCCCACCGTGCAGGGCACCGTGGTGAGCTCGCGCGTGGAGACGCTGCGCAGCAAGCGCGCGGTGAGCTTCCGCCCGGACGTGAGCTACCGCTACGAGGTGAACGGCGTCCCGTACATCTCCGACACGGTGGCCTTCGACGGCCATGGCTCCGGCGGACTGGCGGAGGCGCAGGCGGTGTCGCACCACTACGCGGCGGGAGCTCCCGTGACGCTGCACTACGAACCGGAGGACCCGTCCGTGGCGTGCCTCCAGTGCGGCGACACGAGCCTCGTGAACTACCTGGTGACGCTCGGCGGCGCGGTGTTCGCCCTGGTGGCCGCCTGGGGCCTGGTGGAGCTGGCCCGCTCGACGCTGCGAGACGGCAAGGAGGCCGCCCCGCAGATGCGCGCGAAGGCCCGGTAGCGGACGCCGCGCCGCACTTCCGGCCGGAAGGCTTCGACAGGCGCGTCCTTGAGTGCCCATCCTGGGGCGGACACCCGCTTCCTGGAGAACGCATGCCCGTCACCATCCGCCCCGCGAAGGACCTGGACGCGCCCGCGCTGGGCCGCATGGGCGCGGCGCTCGCGCGTCAGCACCATGGCTTCGACGCCCAGCGCTTCATGGTCCCGGACGACGTGGAGTCCGGCTACCGCTGGTGGCTGGGCAAGGAGGCGCGCCGCCCGCAGGAGGCCGTGGTCCTGGTGGCCGAGTTGGACGGCGAGGTCGTGGGCTACTGCTACGGCCGGCTGGAGGGCGTGGACTGGAACATGCTCCTCGACAAGCACGGCGCCCTGCACGACATCTGGGTGGAGGCGAAGGCACGCGGCACCGGCACCGGCCGGCTGCTCGCGGAGGCCATGGTGCAGCGGCTCACGGAGATGGGCGCGCCGCGCGTCGTACTCAGCACCGCCGCGAAGAACGAAGCCGCGCGGCGCCTCTTCGAGCGGCTGGGCTGGCGTCCCACCATGGTGGAGATGACCCGCGAGACGCCGCCCCGTTCATAGCCTTGGCTCAGAGCATGGGACGGGGCTCGGCTACCCTCCCCCAGCACCATGTCCCAGCCCATCGCCCACCTCTCGTGGTTCCTGACCGTCCTCCTGCTCGGGGGGTGCACGGCCCCCAGCGATCCGCCGGACGCGGTGGATGACGTCACCGAGACGAAGAGCGCCATCGACCCGCCGGTCGCGGTGACGACCGACGATGGCCCCGTGGTGGGAACCCTCATCAACGGACTCAAGGTCTTCAAGGGCATCCCGTACGCGGCGCCTCCGACGGGCGCACGGCGCTGGGCCCCGCCCGCGCGCCCCACACGCTGGACCCAGCCCCTCACCACCACGGCCTTCGGTCCGCCGTGCCCCCAGACGAAGGCCGGAGTCCCTCCCCCGTCCGAGGACTGCCTGCGTCTCAATGTCTGGTCCCCCACCACGGCCGGCGCCCACGCGGTGCTCGTGTGGATCCACGGCGGAGGCTACGTGGAGGGCCACGCGGGCGAGGGGTGGTACGACGCCGCCCAGCTCGCGTGGCGCGAGGACCTGGTCGTGGTGTCCCTCAACTACCGGCTGGGGCTGCTGGGCTTCCTCGCCCTGCCCCAGCTCGAAGCGCCCGACCATGGCACCGGCAACTGGGGCCTGCGGGACCAGGTCGCCGCGCTGGACTGGGTGCGCCGCAACATCGCGGCCTTCGGTGGCGACCCGTCGCGCGTGATGATCGCCGGGGAGTCCGCGGGCGCCGTCAGCGTGACGACGCTGCTGGCCGCCGAACCCGCCCAGGGCCTCTTCCACCGCGCAGCCATCCAGTCCGGCACCTACCGGCCCGTGCTGGAGAAGGAACAGCCCACGGGCGCCTTTCCATCGGCATACGCGGTGGGCGTTCAGGCCGCCATCCTCCTGGGCTGCACGCAGGGCGACATCGCCGCGTGCCTGCGCGCGAAGACGTCCACGGAGGTGCTCGCGGCCCAGGCTCGGCTCCCGGCGGTGACGGAGCTCGGCATTCCGCTCTCGCCCACGCTGCCGGTGGTGGACGGGGTCGTGTTGAAGGGACGGCCGCTCGCGCGGGTGCTGGCGGGCCGGGGCGACGTCCCCGTGCTGGTGGGCGCCAACGACGACGAGGCGAGCTTCGTGATGGACGCCATGGGCGTCGTGGGCAACCCGGGCGACTTCAGCCGCTACGTGGACGCCGTCGGCGCGAGCGCGAGGAAGGCGGAGCTCACCGCGCTCTACCAGCCCGCCACCACGGGCGAGCGCCAGGCGGCCATCGCCCTGGGCACGGACCTGTCGTTCGCCTGTCCCGCTCAGCGCCTGGCCGCCGCGAGCGCCACCACCGGCACGGCGAAGGCGTACCTCTACCGCTTCGCGCGCGCCGCCCCCAACGGGCCGTTCGCGGCGCTGGGCGTCGCCCATGGCACGGACATCCTCTACCTCTTCGGCCACTTCGAGGCCGTGGCCACCACTCCGACGCCGGACGACGCGACACTGTCCCAGTACGTGCAGGCCGCATGGGGAACGCTGGCCCGCACCGGGGCGCCCATCCCCACCTGGCTGCCCTACACCCCAGGCGGGCCGTTCCTCACCTGGAACACACCGTCCACCACGGAAGTGAACTGGCGCGGAGGACGCTGCGCCGCGCTGGAGTCCCTGGGCCTGCTGCCCCCTTGAGCAAGGACGACAAACGGCGAAGCCCCGGGTGCTTCCACCCGGGGCTCCGTGAAGCTTCAGCGAAGGGGGCGCCCTACTTCTTCTGCTCCTTCACCCACGAGTCCTTCAGCGTCACCGTGCGGTTGAAGACGGGGGCGCCCGGCTTGGAGTCCACCGCGTCCGCGCAGAAGTAGCCCAGGCGCTCGAACTGGAAGCGGTCGCCCGGCTTCGCGTCCGCCAGGCCCGGCTCCACGCGCGCGCCGGTGAGGGTCTCCAGGCTGTTCGGGTTGAGGAACTCCTTGAAGTCCCTCGTCTCGTCCTTGTCCGGCTGCTCCACCGAGAAGAGCCGGTCGAACAGCCGCACCTGCGCCACGGGCGCATTGCCCGGCACCCAGTGCAGCGTGCCCTTCACCTTGCGGCCATCCGGCGAATCACCACCGCGCGTGGCCGGGTCGTAGGTGCAGCGCAGCTCCGTGATGTTGCCCGCCGCGTCCTTGATGACCTTCTCGCACTTGATGAAGTACGCGGAGCGCAGGCGCACCTCCTTGCCCGGCGCCAGGCGGAAGAAGCCCTTCTCCGGCACCTCCTGGAAGTCGTCCGCCTCGATGTAGAGCTCGCGCATGAACGGCACCTTGCGCGTGCCCATGTCCTCGCGCTTCGGGTGGTTCGCCGTCTCCAGCTCCTCCGTCTGGCCCTCCGGGTAGTTCTCCAGCACCACCTTGAGCGGGCGCAGGACGGCCATGGCGCGCGGCGCCGTCTCGTTGAGGTCGTCCCGGATGGACAGCTCCAGCACGCCCATGTCGATGAGGCTGTCGGACTTGCTCACGCCAATGCGCTTCGCGAAGTCGCGCAGCGACGCGGGCGTGTAGCCCCGGCGGCGCAGGCCGCTGATGGTCAGCATGCGCGGATCATCCCAGCCGGAGACGCGCTTCTCCTGCACCAGCTGGAGCAGCTTGCGCTTGCTCATCACCGCGTAGGTGAGGTTCAGCCGCGCGAACTCGTACTGGTAGGGCCGGTCGCCCTTGATGAGCGCGTCGACGATCCAGTCATACAGCACGCGGCGGTTCTCGAACTCCAGCGTACAGACGGAGTGCGTGATGCCCTCGATGGCGTCCGACAGACAGTGCGCGAAGTCGTAGAGCGGGTAGATGCACCACGTGTCGCCCGTGCGGTGGTGGTGCGCGTGCCGGATGCGGTAGATGGGCGGGTCGCGCAGCACGGGGTTCGACGACGTCATGTCGATCTTGGCGCGCAGCGTGTGCTTGCCGTCCGGGAACTCGCCCGCCTTCATGCGGCGGAACAGGTCCAGGTTCTCCTCCACCGTGCGCGTACGGTACGGGCTGTCCTTGCCCGGCGTGGTGAAGTTGCCGCGGTACTGGGAGATCTCCTCCGGCGACAGGCTGCACACGTAGGCCTGGCCCTGCGAGATCAGCTGCTCCGCGAAGGCGTAGAGCCGGTCGAAGTAGTCGGACGCGAAGAAGCGCCGGTCGTCCCAGTCGAACCCGAGCCAGCGCACGTCGCGCTGGATGGACTCCACGTAGTCCGTGTCCTCGGTGAGCGGGTTGGTGTCGTCGAGCCGCAGGTTGCACTTGCCGCCATACTGCTGCGCCAGCCCGAAGTTCAGCACGATGGCTTTGGCGTGGCCGATGTGGAGGTAGCCGTTGGGCTCGGGCGGGAAGCGGGTGTGCACGCGTCCGCCGTGCTTTCCCGTCCGCCGGTCTTCCTCAACGACTTCCTGGAGGAAGTTGAGGCCCTGCGTCTCGTTCGTCGTCGTCATGATGGGTGCGAATCCTCTTGAAGCAGGACCAGGGGAGCAAGGTTTTCCTGACCCGTCCCTGCCCTGCCCGCCTGGCTCAGACCTCCGCCAGCAGTGACTCCCAGGCCTTGAGCGCCCGTTCAGCGGACAACTCGTCCGCCCGCTCCAGGGCCCGCTGGCGCAGCCCGTCGCGCCATTCCACGTCCGTGACCACCCGCTCCAGGGCCCGGGCCATGGCCGCGTCGTCCCCCATGGGGACCAGCACGCCTGCCCGCCCACCGTCCAGGGCCTCCGCGGGGCCGGAGGGGCAGTTCGTGCTGACAATGGGGCAGCCCAGCGCGAGCGCCTCCAGCAGCACCATGGGCAGCCCCTCGAAGCGAGAGGACAGCGCGAACGCGGCGGCCCGCCGCATCAGCGCGTGCGGATTGTCCGCGTAGCCCGGCATGAACACGGAACCCTCCACGCCCAGTTCCGTCACCAGCGCCTTCAGCTCCGCCTCCAGCGAGCCCACTCCCAGGATGAGCAGGTGGGTGTCCGTCCCCGCCGCTCGCATCCGGGCGTGCGCGCGGATGAGCATGTCGAAGGACTTCTGCGGCTCCAGCCGGCCCACCGCGATGACCACGGGCTTCTGGAACACCGGCTCCGCCCACGCCGGCAGGGGGGCGTCCGCCGCGGCGCGGATCCGGTCCGCGTCCACGAAGTTGGGGATGACCTCCAGGCGCTCCCGGTCCACGTTCACCAGCTCCGCGAACGCCTTCGCGGAGTCGTAGCCGCACGCCACGATGCGGTCCATGCCCGGGTAGAGCACCTTCAGGCCCCACAGCTGACGCTTCGGCTGCTCGTGGTGGAAGGCCCCCCAGTCGAAGTGCACCATCCCCAACACCGGCTTGCCCAGAAGGGCCCCCGCCATCCGCGCCAGCAGGGCCGCCCTCCCCTCCTGCCCGGAGACGATGATGTCCGCCTTGCGCGCCTCGTGGAACAGCCGCCAGAGCATCCGCGGCAGCTCCCAGCGCCGGTAGGCCTCCACGCCCACGCCCCAGGAAATGGGCACGTCCGCGGGGATGCGCCCGCGCGTGTCCGGCGGCGGCGGCCCGTGGTGGAAGAACAACGAGGGATCAAACCGCTCCCGGTCCAGCCCCGCCAGCACGTTGCACACGGAGCGCTCGATGCCGCCCGTCCCCATGAAGACGAGCGTGAACAGGACGCGCCGCCGCCCGGGGGCCGGGACCGCCATCTCTCGGTGCGCCTGCAGTTCCAATGTCTGGGATTCCCGGTAAGAAACGGTTTTCAATCTACTGCCCGGCGCGCGAGCGTCCGACGGGCCCACCCCTGGGTTTGCTCGTTGATCAATAGCTCACGCACCATGCGATAGGTAGCGAAGGACACGCGGCCCCGCCACTCAGGAGACAGTTGAACGGCGTCATGCCGGTGGATCCCCCGGAGGCCCACGAAGCCCACGCGGGTGGCGGCCACCGCCCCGCGATACACCGTTGAAACACCCGGAGGGTGTCCTGACAGGCGAGTTCCTGGCGCGGGTCCGCGAAGAAGCGCCGGGCCCGCATGGAACGCCGCCCACGTGGGCGCGAGCTCCAGCACGGCAGGGGGCGCTTCGTGCGGGTCACTGGATTCCGGGTATAGACTCACAATCCATCCTCGTGAAGAAGCCCATCCATCTCCGTCCCCTCCGTCTCATCGCGCTCGCCCTCGTGGGCGTGCTCGCGGTGCTGGCCGTCATCGCGTACCGCAACGTCCGCACCGCGCGGGCTGTCTTGCACCCCGCGCGCCAGCCGTTGCAGCCGGTGGCGCCGGGAGCGCTCGCGGAGCGCACGGACGTGGTGCTGCGCACGCGCGACGGGCTGACGCTGCGCGGCTGGTACCTGCCTTCGCACAACCACGCGGCGGTGGTGGTGATGCACGGCTTCGCGGAGAACCGCACGCAGATGCTCTTCGAGGCGGAGGTGCTCTTCCGCGCGGGCTACGGCGTGCTGCTCTTCGACTCGCGCGGGCATGGAGAGAGCGAGGGCGACCTGGTGACGTGGGGCGACCGCGAGCGCGAGGACCTGCGCGCGGCGGTGGACTTCGTCTCGCACCGCGACGACGTGGACCCCTCACGGCTGGGCGTGCTGGGCTTCTCCATGGGCGGCACCACCGCGATGCTGGAGGCGCTGGAGGATGAACGCCTGAAGGCCGTGGCCGCCGCGGGCGCGTACCCGTCGCTGGAGGCGGACACGCGCTACAGCTACGGCAAGTGGGGACCGCTGAGCGTCCAGCCGGTGCTCTGGACGATGCGCCTGTCCGGCGTGGACGTGGACGCGGTGGACCCCATGAAGCGCCTGTGTGACTTGAAGGGCCGGCCGCTCCTGTTGATCAACGGCGACGTCGACGAGTACGCACCCGCGTTCCTCCAGGACGCACTGTTCCAGGCCGCGTGCGAACCCAAGTCGTACTGGGTGGTGCCCGGCGCGCACCACGGCGAGTACGCGAAGAAGGCCCCGGAGGAGTACGCGCACCACCTGCGCGACTTCTTCGACGCGGCGCTGCTCAGCGGCTCCTGACGGCCCGCGGATCGGCGGGCGCTGGCGCTGGCGCGTCAGCCTCGGGCGCTGGCGCGTCAGTCGCGACGCTCCACACGGCCGGCGCATCCAGTTCGGGGCGGCCCTCCAGCAGCTCGTGCGGACGGAAGCCGGCCTTGTAGCGCAGCGAATCGCACGCGAGCACGCGGTAGCCCAGATACACGTAGGGGATGCCCCGCTCGCGCGCCAGCTCCACCTGGAACAGCACGCTGGCCTTGCCCAGGGACAGCCGCGCGTAGGCCGGGTCATAGAAGAAGTACACCGCGCTCCACGCGTGCGGCGTCTCGTCACACAGGCCCAGGCCCACCAGTTTCGGGCCCGCCGGGTCGCTGTCATCGTACCAGGCCACCTCGCGCGCGGACGGGTGCGGGAAGGCGAACTGGAGCGAGTACTCCCGCACCCCCAGTTCGGACGCCTCCCATTCGCGCGACGTCTCCCGCTCCGCGTGCCACGCGCGGTACAGCGCCAGGCGCTCCTCGTCCACGCGCGGCGGCCCCACCTCCACGCGCAGGTGCGCGCACGCGGCGCGGGCCCGGCGCTGGCTGCGGTTGGGCGTGAAGCCCGCCACCGGCACGCGCAGGGACACGCACTCCTGGCAGGACGCGCACACGGGCCGGAAGTACTGCGGGCCGAACCGGCGCCAGCCGCGCACGAGCAGGTGCTCGTACTCCTGCGCCGTGACGTTGCGCATCAGCAGCGTCTCCAGGGACGCCTCCCGGTCCGGCAGGTAGCTGCACGGGCGCGGAGTTTCGATTTCGTGTGCCAGCAGGACGGCCATCGGTGTTCCCTTCCTGTCGGCCCCGGGCTCCCGCGTCAAGCCATGCCTGCCCGCCCGGCGACCCACCCTCCGTCGGAAACGACCCGTCCGCGAGGGTCGTTCCGTATCAGTAAGTGGCACAACGACTGCAAGTCACCGGTTGAAGCCGTACCGCTTGCGGAAGAGGACGAACGCACATGGCCCGCGAGGAACTGCATCCCGGATGGTTGTCGCTGGACCCGGAGGAGGCCGAGGGCTTCCTCTCAGGCGACGCGTTCGTCGAGGAGGATGACGCCCTGCCCCATGCCGCCGGGGCCGACGACGTGGACGACCTGGACGCGTTCGACTTCGCCATCGCCAGCTTCTGAAACCCGTGGGCAGGCGGCCACGGTGTGGCAATCCTGTCGCGATCCGACCGTGAATTTTTCCGGTCCGCCCCCGGAAGGGGCCGTAGAAACTTCCAAGAAACCGCGAACACGGGTGCCGCGTTCGCTTCCCCGGACAGCGGGCGGGTAGCCCCGGACACAGGCCTCCAGGGGCACGCTGCCCCGGAGTCGCGGAATGCCCCGTGTCCGGAGGGCCCGGCTCGCTTCTCAGTCGTGGGGCGCCACCGGTATAAACCGGGGCCTATGTCATCAATCGACGTCTCGGTCGTGATGCCCACGTACAAGCGCGAGAAGGAAGTGGTGGAGGCCATCCACTCCGCGCTGCGTCAAGAGGGCATCCAGGTGGAGGTGCTCGTCCTGGACGACTCGCCGGAGGGCACGGCCCGCGACGCGGTGCAGGGCATTGGCGATTCGCGCGTGCGCTACTTCAAGCAGGAGGTGCCCTCCAAGGGGCGCCCCGCGCTGGTGCGCAACCATGGCGCCACGCTGGCCCGGGGCCGCTACCTGCACTTCCTGGACGACGACGACACGCTCGCCGAAGGGGCCCTGAAGTCCATGGTGACGGCGCTGGACGCACGGCCGGACGCGGGCGTCGCGGTGGGCTGGGTGGTGCCCTTCAGCGAGGACCCCGAGTGGCTGGAGGACAAGAGCAGCTACTTCGAGCGGGTCGCGAAGGTGGGCGCCACCACGCCCAACAGCGCCTGGACGGTGGCGCACATCCTGTTCCTGGGCACGCTGTACGTGAACTCCGCGTGCATGGTGCGCCGCGAATACTTCCAGCCCCTGGGCGGGTTTGATCCGAACATCCCCGTCTACGAGGACGTGGACTTCTACATGCGCGGCATCCGCCGCTACGGCCACGTCTACGTGAACCGGCCCATCCTCAACTACCGGGTGGGCAAGCCGTCGCTGATGAACGACCTGGGCAAGACGGGTGCGAAGGTGGAGAAGTCCGTGGCGGAGTCCAACGCCATCATCCACAACAAGTACCGGCGCGAGCACGGCGAGCTGGAGTACCGGCTGCTGCAACTGGCCACGCGCGCGCTGAAGAGCCGCTTCGGCCTGACGCGCTTCCTCCCCCTCAAGCTGCCTGGCGTTTCCTGAAAGGGCCCCACACCGTGAGCCTGCGTCGTCGTCTCGTTGGAACCGCCAAGCGGCAGTTGAAGCAGACCCTGGGGCCCGTCGTGCAGCGCGCGATGGCCCCCGCGCGCGCCTTCCTCCCCCCGGAGACGTGGGGCCTGGAGTCGCGCGCCGGCCAGGGCCTTTTCCTGGAGGGCCTGTCGCTGTCGAAGCTCGCCAGCGAGTACGGCTCGCCGCTGCACGTGGTGCACATGCCAGCGCTGCACCGCAACGCGGACGCGTTCCAGGCGGTGCCTCCGGGCGCGGCGGGCGGCTGCGAGGTGTACTACTCGTACAAGACCAACCCCGTGCCGGGCGTGCTGTCCGCGCTGCATGCGCGCGGCATCGGCGCGGAAGTGATTTCCGCCTACGAGCTGTGGCTCGCGCTCAAGCTGGGCGTGGCGCCGGAGCGCATCGTCTACAACGGCCCGGTGAAGTCGGACGCGTCCATCCGCGAGTCCATCACCCGGGGCATCGGCCTGCTGGCCGCGAACCACCGCGAGGAGCTGGACGTCTTCTCACGCCACGCGGCGGAGCTGGGCAAGCGCCCGCGCGTGGCCGTGCGCGTGACGACAACGTCGGGCTGGACGTCGCAGTTCGGCACGCCCATCGCGGGAGGCCAGGCGCTGGCGGCGTACCGGCAGGCGCTGGCGGCGGGCAACCTGGACGTCGTGGGACTGCACGCGCACCGGGGCGAGCTGATCCGCACGGAGGCGGAGCTGGAGGGCTTCGTCGGCTCGGTGCTGGACTTCGCGGACGAGCTGCACCGCGAGCTGGGGCTGGACCTGGAGGTGCTGGACCTGGGCGGCAGCCTCTGCACGCCGACGGTGGAGCACATCGAGCAGAAGGACTGGCGGCTCAACCTCACCTTCCAGCGCGACCTGCCCGCGCCGGACCACGCGGCGGCGCTCTCCATCGAGCGGTACGTGGCGAAGGTGGTGGCCCAGGTGGAGGCGCACTACGCGAAGCAGGGCCGCAAGCGCCCGCGCATCTTCCTGGAGCCGGGCCGCGCGATGACGGGCAACACGCAGCTGCTGCTGGGCCGCGTGCACGCGCTCAAGGACGGCGGCGAGCGGACGTGGGCGGTGCTCGACATGGGCATCAACCACGCGGAATGCGTGCGCAACGAGTACCACCAGCTCTTCCACGTGGAGCAGCCGGCCGCGCCCGCGCACCGGGCGTACACGGTGGTGGGCCCCATCTGCACCCCGGGCGACACGCTGTACCACGCGGTGCGGCTGCCGGAGCTGAAGGTGGGCGACACGCTGGCCATCATGGACGCGGGCGCGTACTTCGTGCCCTTTGGCACGTCCTTCTCCTTCCCGCAGCCGGCCATCGTGGGCGTGGAGGGCGGGAAGGTGCGGCTGCTGCGCCGCGCGGAGACGCACGAGGACCTGGTGACGTTCGACGACCCGGTCCCCTCCCCTTCGCGCGCCGCGAGCTAGGGGCGCGGGACTTCCGCGCCGGGCGGGCGGGTGGCGGCGCCGGGTCCCGGCAGCCGGAACAGCGCCCGTCCCACCCCGTCGCTCGCGGAGAAGTAGAGGTCCGGGCCGTTCACGGTGAGGTGCTCGGGCCGCGAGGACGCCGGACCCGCTGCGACGTCCATAGCGAGCCTGGGGACACCGGTGGGAGAGTCCAGCCGCCACAGCTCGCGCCCCTTCGTGGGCTCCTCCGCCGCGAAGAGCAGCGGGCCTGACGGCGAGACGAGCGTGAGCTGATCCGGCAGCGACGAGCCGCGTCCCGGATGGAGGTCCGCCACCCGCACGGTGCCCTCCGGCGTGCCATCCGTGCGCCACAGCTCCGTCCCTGTCCCCGTCTCCCTTCCAGCGAAGTACGCGAAGTCGCCCCACGTGATGAAGCCGCCGACGTGGCCGGAGGCGACGTCCGAGCCCACGGGCCGCGTGCCCTGGACCGTTCCGTCCGTTGTCCACAGGCGTGACGTGGGGGTCTCGGCCCAGAAGACCCCCCGGCGGCCCACGACCTGGAGGTTCGAGAGCCCCGAGCCGCGCTCACCGGGATTCAGGTCGGCCAGGAGGACCGTCCCAGCGGGGGTCCCATCCGTCGTCCACAGCTCCCGGCCCACGACGCCGTCATCGGCGGCGAAGAGGATTTTTGTCCCCAGGGGCGTGAAGCCCGCGGGTTGGGAGCCCTTCGGGCCCACCTGGATGTCCTTCAAGAGTCGCGTGCCCTCCGGCGTGCCGTCGCTCGTGTAGAGCTCCTCGCCCAGGGTCTTGGAGGCTCCCTCGAAGAAGACCCTGCCGTTGGAGACGCCCAGGTCGCGACCCTTCACCTCCGTGGGGCTGATCATCCGCGTGCCCGCGCCGGTGCCGTCCGTGCGCCACAGCGCCACGGTCTTGTCCGGGGTGGGCGCCATGAACACGGCGACCGTGGCACTCAGCGGGATGACGTCCCCACGGACTCCGGATTCCGGCAGGTTCTTGAAGGGCACCGTGCCCTCGGCGGTCCCATCGGTCATCCACAACCGCGTCCCGTGCGCGATGAGCAGGCGCTCGCCGAAAGGGAGCAGGGTGGGGTACCCGGGGGAGGCGCCCATCGCGGGCGAGAGCACCTGGGTGCCCTCGGCGGTGCCGTCCGAGCGCCAGACCTCCGACTTTCCCGTCTCGTCGTAGACGCCGAGCAGGAGCCTGTCGTTGACGGTCCACATCCCGATGGCATCCGCCTGGCGTTGGGCGGGGGTGACGTCCTTCACCATCCGGGTCCCGGCCCCGGTGCCGTCGCTCCGCCACAGCTCCAGGCCGTGGGCTCCGTCATCCGCGGGAAAGAGGACCCCGCCGCCGAAGCCCATGGCGCCGCTCAGGTCCAGCTCGTGCCGGAACCCCGGCGCTTCAGGCGAGGCGAGGTTCTTCACCAGGACGGTGCCCTTCGCGGTGCCGTCCGTCTTCCAGAGCAGCCCATCCCCATTGGGGGTCACCGCGCCGAAGAGCAGCCCGCCGTCGACGGGGACGAGCCCCCGACGGAGGCCGCTGCTCCCGCTGCCTGGGTAGAGGTCCGTGAGCATCCCACTGCCGGCGGAAGTTCCGTCCGAGGACCAGAGCTCGAACCCTGTCTGGGCGGTGGATGCGAAGAAGTAGAGGCGGTGGCCCAGGACCGTCACGTCACGGGGGTCGGAGGAGGCGCTGCCCTTCACCAGGTCGAGGACCTGGGTGCCCGTCACGGTGCCATCCGTCCGGCAGAGCTCCACGCCGGTGTCCGCCGTACGGCATGGCAGGTACGCGCGCCCCTTGAGGGTCGCGAAGCCGTTCACGCTCGTGTCCACGACCCAGCCGTTGGCGACGGTGAGCAGCGCGGTGGTGCCCTTCGCGGTGCCGTCCGTCGCGTAGAGGGCGCTGCCGGTGGGCGCGGACGCAGCCACGAAGAGCAGCTTGCCGCCGAGCTCCCCCAACAGCTGGGGCCGGCCGTGCTCGCTGCCCGGCCCCAGGTCCGCGACCTGGACCGTGCCCTTCGCCGTGCCGTCCGTGGAGCACAGCTCGATGCCCGCGCTCCCCGAGCCCAGGAGGCAGGAGAAGTACAGCCGGCCTCCCATCACCCGCCAGGAGGAGGCGAACTGCTCCTCCGTCACGTGCATCCGCGCCGTGACGAACGGCTGCGTGCCCCGCGCCGTGCCGTCCGAGCGGTAGAGCGACGTGCCCACGCTGAAGTAGAGCGCGCCCTTGAAGACGACCGGCGGCGTGGGGCTTTCCACGAAGGGCGTGTCCAGCACGGGCCGCGTGCCCTCGGGCGTCCCGTCCGACGTCCAGAGGTCGTGCGCCTGGAGCCAGTAGGCCCGTCCGCGCAACGTGACCAGGTGAGGCGGGGTCTCCCAGCTGGCCAGCGCCGGAGCGATGTCCCGCACGAGCCGGGTCCCGGCTTGCGTTCCATCCGTGCGAAAGAGCCCCTTGCCTTGCTTGGAGAAGAAGAGGACGGAGCCGTTCACCTTCGCGAACCCGGACGGGGCCGTGTCCGTCTTCACGGTCCTGGTGGAGAAGTCCTTCACCTTCGCCACGCCCTGCGCGGGCGCCTCGAGTGAAAACGCCACCAGCCCCAGGGCGCAAAGCCCCGCCAGCGCGCCTGTGCGCGCGCCCCCCGTGCGTCGTTTCATGGAACCTGCCTGCTAGCGGTTGAAGACCATCATCCGGAGGAAGGCGCGGGGATGGCGCGCGGCACCGTAGGAGATGGTGGCCAGCTCCACCGCCGCGGGCATCATGTCGTCCCGGTCGATGAGCGGATCCACCGCCGTCTCCTTGTGGGTGTTGAACCACTGCCGCCACTGCCGGGCCTCGTCGGCCGGCAGCGCGCCGGACAGCCGCTGGAGGTTGAGCAGCATCTCCAGCGCGATGCGGTTGCAGAACACCGCGTCCTCGTGCGCCGCCGCGGCGTCGCGCGCATCCTCCACCGCGCGCGAGAGCGCGTCCTGGTCCCCGATGGCCGCGTGGTACGCGAGCAGCGGCAGGGGCAGCCCCCGCGCGATGTCGAAGCCCATCTGCCCGTAGAAGCGCGGGTTGAAGTCGATGAGGAGGTACGAGTCCTTCGTCTGGATGAACTCCACCTCGAAGACGCCGTGGTAGCCCAGCTTCTTGCACAGCCGGGTGAGCCCCGCGACGAGGTCCGGGCGCAGCGGCGCGGACTCGAAGCAGACGCCCACGCCCAGGCGGCGCGGACGCTGGAGGACCTTCATCGCGGCGCGAGCCTCGAAGAGCTCACCGGATTCATCCACGAAGCCAGAGAGGCTGTAGATGCCCTCGGCGGCCTCCGGGTGGAACTCCTGCACCATGGGGTTCACCACGGCCGGGTCGAACTTCACGAGCATGGGCGCGTACGTGTCGCGCGCGAACTCGCGGTACTCGCGCGCCAGGTCGTCCGGCGACGACACCGGCTGCCCCTTGCGGTGCGTGGCGTGGAGGATCTGCGTGGTGGGCTTGAGCAGCACCGGGAACTTCGCCTCGCGGCGCACCTGCTCCAGGTCCTCTTCGGACTGGGGGAACCAGGTGCGCGGCAGGTGCAGGCCCGCCTCCGTGCCCAGCTCGTAGAGGCGGCGCTTGTTGAGCAGCCCGTACACCGCGTCCACGCCCGGGTCGTAGAGGTGGAACAGATCCTCCAGCTTGGAGCGGTGCGCGGAGATGAGCCACGCCAGCTCGTCGCTCGTCGGGTAGAGCACGTGCTTGACGGGCTCGCGCAGGCCGAAGTCCACCAGCCACTGGAGGAAGGCCTCCGGCTGCGACTCCGGCGGACATTGCACGCGGCGGCTGACGAAGCGCGAGTAGCTGGCCGGCCCCAACCGGCCGGTGTCCGCCACCGTCACGTCCACGCCGTGGCGGCCCAGACAGCGGGCGGCGGCCAGGGTGCCGTAGAAGTTGGCGGAGAACAGCAACGCGGGGGGGCGGGCCGCGATGACGGCCGCGGGGGCCTCACCGGAGTAGGCGGCCTCTTGCATCTCATGCTCCAGGTTCACGGCGTCGGCCTCGCGGCGCTGGCGCGCGGAGGAACGACGGGCTTGGCGTTGAGGACGCGTCGCGGGGCGAGCGCCCCCGAGGTCAGGGGTTGACGGGCCGGCGACAGCGGTGCTGGACATCAGCCCCGCGGCGAGAAGCGTCAGAAGGTGCCTGTTCATGTCGAGCCGTCTGCCTCCGGCGGTTCGGGGGGTCGCCGGAAGCCCAATTCGCGACAGAATACCTTTTCCGGCGCCGCTTGGGACGGGCCCCCACACGATTGCACCCCCAAGGAGTGGCCGGGTTCAGCGCGGGCCTCAGGCCGGAGTGCCACCGGGTGGGCTCCAGCGCAAGAAGCCTCGGGTCAGCAGCCACGCGTCCGTGGCGACGCCGGGGGTCATCCGCGCGAGGCGCAGGGCGGACTCAGCGAAGGCCTCCGGGGGCGCGGTGTGGCCCGCCTCGCGCGCGGCCTTCCATGCCGCCTCCCACGCCCCGAAGAAGGTGTGCATGGGTTCACCGGGGCGGACGCGGCGGCGCAGGTCGCGGGGCAGCCAGTCGCGCAGCATCAGCGGCGCGAAGCCCCGGGAGAAGTCGGTGTGGAAGAGGAGGCCCTCGCGCGCGGGGGTTTCGGTGTCCGGCCTCCGGCGCAGCAGGTGGGCCACCCCCACCGCGCCGTCCAAGTCGGTCGACCCCTCGACGAGCAGCCCGCCAGGCAGCAGGTGCCGCGACATCGCGCGGTGGGCCTCCGGGATGCGCTCCAGCGGCCCCTGGCGCAGCAGGTTCATGGCGCGCACCAGGCGGGCGGGCTCCTCCGCTGACAGCGGCAGCGCGAAGCCGCCCTCGCGGAAGTGCGTGCGCGCGTCCGCGTGGTCCCGCGCGGCGGCCAGGGCGCGTTCAGCCTCCAGTTCCACGCCCACGATGGAAAGCCCCGGGTTCAGCGTGCGGAACGCGGCGGCGCTCTCCAGCGTGGTCCACGGGTGTTCACCGAAGCCCACGTCCACGAAGACGGCGCGGGCCCAGGGGCCGTCCTCCCGCGTGAGGAGCGCGGACTCGAACTGGCCCAGGTACGCGTCCAGTGCGCGCAGGCGCCCCCGCGCGGTCCGCCCCCGGGTGCGGGTATCCAGCTCACCAGTCATGCCCCCGACATCGGCGCTCGGGCCCCGGGGCGTCAAGCGCTCCGTCCGGGAGGACCGGCCCGTTGTAGCGCGGGATGTCATTTCGAGGCGTGGGCCGTAACCAGGCGTGTCACAGCGGGTGCCGCACGCCTTGAAACGTCCGAGGGGAGCAGGGCCGTGGGAGGGGTTGGCATCTTCACTGCACGGGGGGCCCGCCGGTGTCGAAGTTCCGCGGTGTCAGTGATCGAAGTCCCCTCTTTGAGATTGGTTCCCCGTCCCCATGATCACTTCCAGCTTCATGCGTTCCTCCCTCGTTGCCGCCCTCCTCCTGTCCGCCCCCGCCCTCGCGGGTGAGTCCCGGTACGCGGCCGCCGCCGCGGCCGCCTGCTCCGAGCTCAAGACGGAGCTGGTGCAGGGCGCGAAGGAGCAGGGCCTCGCGATCAACGAGGAGCAGATCGGCACCCTCACGTCGGACCAGGGCGCCGTCGTGGCGACGAACATCGCGGGCTACGAGAAGGTCCCCGCCTCGGAGTACGAGAAGGGCGTGGACGCGGCCTTCGTCTACATCGACTCCCCGGAGTCGGGCATCCCGGCGGGCCACTACCGCGTGAACGTCCGCGCCAACCCGGAAGACATCAAGGTGGGCAAGTACAAGGCCATCGCCAGCCTCATCGACAAGGACGGCAAGGAGGTCGCGCAGCGCGCGACGGTCATCGAGACCTTCCCCTCGGCGGTGAAGGCGGCGCGCTACGGCTCGCCGATGAGCGTGGGCATCCAGCAGCACACCGTCAACGACTGGAACCTCACGCGCTTCCGCAAGACCATCATCGTCATCATCGTCCACTCGTGGGGCGTCACGGTCATCGACCTGTTCGGCACGGACTACAGCAGCTACTACGGCTTCTAGTCCCGCGTTCCGCCGCCGGAAGCCCCGGGGCCCCGGCGGTGCGATTTTCGTCCCGCCCACGGCGCCCCTAGAGTCGGGGGCCCGTGAGCCCTGCATCCGCCTCCTGTCCCCGCTGTGGCGCCCCCCGTGTGGACGGGCCCGAGTGCCCGGCCTGCGGCGTCATCTACCTGCGCGCGGAGGTGCGAGCCGCCACCCGGCAGGCCGAGACCCGCGACCGCGAGGCCCGAGAAGCCGCCCAGCGCGAGACCGAGGACCAGCGGCTGGCGATGCGTGAGGCCCTGCAGGCCCACGCCGTGCCCACGTTCGCGCCGCCCGGAGTCGCATCACGGCCCGAGCCGGATCCCGCCATGGAGGGCCTCACCTTTCACGGCGAGGAGACGGGCGGCGAGGGCGCCCTGGAGGCGCGGCTGCGGCTGGCGGTGCTGCCCCTGCTGCTCGTGGGCGCCTGGTTCGCGGTCCAGTCGCCCCTCTTCCACCTCCTGATTCGCACCTTCCTCACCATGCCGGTGCATGAGCTGGGGCACGCCGTCACCGCCTGGTTCTGCGGCTACAACGCCACGCCCACGTTCTGGGTGACCCACGTGTCGCAGGAACGCTCGACGTCCATGGTCCTCCTGCTATCGGGCCTGCTGGGCGCGCTCGTGTGGCAGGGCTGGAAGCGCCGCCGGTGGGCGTGGCTGGGCGTGGGCGTGGTGCTGCTCGCGGCGCTCGGGGCGGGCAGGTTCGGCCTCACCCATGCCCAGGCCCGCGCCCTCATCTACTTCGGCGGCGACGCGGGCCGGATGGTGCTGGGCACCCTGCTGATGGCCACGTTCTTCGTGCCGCCGGGCCACTACCTCCACCGGCATCAACTGCGCTGGGGCTTCGTCGTCATCGGCGCGGCGGCGCTCATGGACAGCTTCGAGATGTGGTGGTCGGCCCGCACCCACGTGGACCGCATCCCCTTCGGCCGCATCGAGGGCGCGGGCCTCAGCGACCCCAGCGCCCTGGTGGACGTGTACGGCTGGAACGTCAGCCGCGTCATCCGCTGGAACGTGAACGTGGGCCTCGCGTGCCTCGCCGTCCTGGCCGCGCTCTACCTCTTCTCCCTCTGGCGTGCCCGCGACGTGCTGCGCGGCTGAGGCGCGGCCTCGCGCCAGTTGCCGAACGGCCACTCGAAGCCCGGCGTACTCAGCACCTCCGGCTTCCGCGCGCCCCGCCAGCGCAGGGCCTCGCCGGGCCGCAGCAGCAGCGCTTGCGGTCCTTCGCCCTGCTCCTTGCGCACCTGCGCCAGCCGCTCCGGATACGGATCCGCGTCCGGGTTCTCGTCCATGTTGCTCGCGCCCGCGACGGGCTCCCCCGGATAGCCGGCGTAGCGAGGCCCCATGCCCTCCCGCCAGTACCAGGGGGCGCCGCCGTCCGCGCAGGGCACCACGTAGCGCGCGCCCAGGAGCGCGCCGTAGCGCAGCGCCTCTTCCGGTCCGGCCATCAGGCGTTGTGGCGTGGTGAGCGCGTCGCGCGGCACGTTGACCAGGAACGCATCCAGCGTGGTGAAGCCGAAGAAGATGGGCGGCAGCCGGAAGCCGCGCACGCCGCAGAAGAGCACGTCCACCGGGCCCCCCTGCTTGCGCACGCGGCGGCACACCGCGTCCATGTCCCCGCGCACGTCATGGCCCGCGTCCGCGAAGAAGGCGGCGGAGAAGTCCGGCGAGCGCACCAGCCACGTGTTGCCCTCGTTGTAGAGGTCCGGGTGCGGCCCGGCTCCGTCGGTGGGCTGCTCGCCGTGGAAGGGCAGCGCGTGCACCGTCACGTCGCCCACCTGCCGCGTCTCCCCCCAGCGCAGGGGCTCCACGCGCGTGAAGCCCAGCTGCTTCAGCCGCAGCGCGCAGTCCGTGGAGAAGAGGCTCTCGCGCGCCACCGTGGGCACGAAGATGCGCGTGTCGCGCGGAAGGGGCAGCAGCGAGCCCAGGTGGAAGTGGTCGCCGTGGGAATGGGTGATGACCACCGCGTCCACCCGCCCCAGGTCCCCTGCCTGCAAGGATGGATAGCCGGGCAGGTCCACCTCGCCCGTGGGGCGGAAGTACGGGTCCACCAGCACGCGCCCTTCCCTGCCCGACACCAGCACCGTGTTGTGCCCCACGAAGAGGGCGCCCGGGCCGGGCACGTCCACCGGCCCCGCGTGGCGCACGAGCCAGCCGGCCTGCGACAGGTCGCCCAGCAGCTCGCCCACGATGGGCGTGGTGGCCAGCGCGCGCAGCTCCTCGCGCGTCGCGCCCCGGGCGAGCGACGCGAACAGGTCCGCCACCACCGGCCAGTCCTTCGCGCGCACCGGCACGTCCAGCCCCAGCGAGTCCTGGCGCAGGTGCAGCACGCGCGGGCGGTGGCGCAGCGGATCCGGGAAGAGCACGTCGTCGCGCAGCACGCGCCGGCCCATGCGCCGCTTCGTGCCCTGGCAGAGCGCGGCGTAGCGAGGCGTGTCCTCCAGCCAGCGGATGAGCGCGTCCGCCTCGCGCAGCGCGCCCTCGCGGCCCAGCGCGGCGATGTGGCGCTTCAGCGGCACCTGCGCGCGGCGCACCGGGCGCGCGGTGGGCCCCTGGATGCTGCACCCCAGGTCCTCGTGGTGGTCGGCCTCCGTGCGGGCGGAGGCGAGGACGGCCAGGCTGACGCCGCGGTGCAGGGTGAATCGCATGCGTGCGACGTCGCATGGCGCACCGCCCTTCGCAAGGGCTTGCGCTTGCGACCGGCCGCAGGGCCGCCCGCGCGGGTTGTGGCCCCCTGACGAGGCCGGTACCCTCCCCC
>NZ_RAWK01000550.1 GCF_003612165.1 Corallococcus aberystwythensis
CCCGCCCCACGCTGTCCCTGAAGACAGCCACGACGCCTTCAGGCGCGAAGGTGGAGCCGGCCGTGTATTCGCCCACCCCGCCGGGTTCGCCCGGGGCGCTCATGTCGCTGGCGCCGCTCGTGGACACGGTGAAGGGCGCGGTGGTGAACGTGGAGGTGCAGGCGCGCCCCCGGCCCGCGATGGGCGGGAGGATGCAGGGCCTGCCCCCCGGGCTCGCCGAGCGCTTCGGCATGCAGGGCGGACAGACCCCCTTCGGCGAGGGCGGCGCTCCCGCGAAGCAGGGGGTGGGGTCGGGCTTCGTCATCGACCCGTCCGGCCTGGTGCTCACGAACAACCACGTGGTGGAGGGCGCGGACACCGTCCGGGTGAAGCTGGAGGACGGGCGCGCGTTCGAGGCGGAGGTGCTGGGCCGCGACTCACTGACGGACGTGGCGCTGCTCCAGTTGAAGGGCGTGTCCGGGAACCTGCCGTTCGTGAAGCTGGGGGACTCGGATGGCCTGCGCGTGGGCGACCCCGTGATGGCCATTGGCAATCCGTTCGGCCTGGCGTCGAGCGTGAGCGCGGGCATCCTCTCCGCCCGGGCGCGCGACATCCACGCGGGCCCGTATGACGACTTCCTGCAGACGGACGCGGCCATCAACCCGGGCAACTCCGGCGGCCCGCTCTTCAACATGAAGGGCGAGGTGGTGGGCATGAACACGGCCATCATCGGCGGCGCGACGGGCATCGGCTTCGCGGTACCGGCGAACCTCATCCAGGCGCTGCTGCCGCAGCTCCAGGAGACGGGCGTGGTGCGCCGGGGCTGGGTGGGCCTGGCGGTGCAGGACCTCAC
>NZ_RAWK01000551.1 GCF_003612165.1 Corallococcus aberystwythensis
GGATGGGGCAGTTCACGGCGGGGTGGCCCAGGATGAACTTGAGGAAGAACTGGGCCCAGCTGGAGCAGTCGAACTCCGCGGCCCAGTCCGGCAGGGGCTTCCCCTTCATCTTGCGGAAGAGGTTGCCCTTGTCGAAGGGCTCCATGACGAGGACCGCGACGCCGTGCTCCTTCGCCGCGGGCAGCAGGCGCGCCTCCGCGTCGCGCATCGCGAGCGAGTAGGGCAGCTGCACGAAGTCCAGCTTGCTGCCCTGGATGTGCTTCTCCAGGTCGTCGAAGGCACCGCGCTGGTAGTGGGTGACGCCGATGTAGCGGATCCGCTTCGCGGCCTTCATCTCCCGCAGCACGGGCAGGTGGACGTCCACGTCCAGCAGGTTGTGCACCTGCATCAGGTCCATGCGGCCGTGGCCCATCTTCTGGAGGGAGGCCTGGATTTGCGCCGCCCCTTCCGCCTTGCCGCGCGTCCAGACCTTGGTGGCGAGGAACGGCGTCTGCTGCTGACCGGACTGCTTGAGCAGGTCGCCCACGACGGCCTCGGAGCGGCCGTACATGGGGGAGGAGTCGATGAGGCGCGCACCCGAGGCGAAGAACTTCTGGAGCACCTGCGCCAGGGGCGCGCGTTCATTCGCGGCGCCGCCGACGTCGAAGGTCTGCCAGGTGCCCATGCCGATGACGGGCAGGGCCTCACCGGAGCTGGGGATGGGGCGGGTGAGCATGCGGGGACCTGTCGTGGGCGTCTGGGCGAGGGCGGAGAGGGACGGCGCGAGCGCGGCGCCGATGCCCGCCACCAGGACCTCGCGGCGGGAAGGGGGACGGGGACTGTCTCTTATA
>NZ_RAWK01000552.1 GCF_003612165.1 Corallococcus aberystwythensis
CCCGAAGTCCGCGTCGGCCTCTGCGTCGAGCGTACCGAGGACCTCGTCATCGGTGCTCTCGGCATCCTCAAGGCCGGTGGCGCCTATGTGCCGTTGGATCCCGGCTACCCGCGTGAGCGGCTGGGCTGGCTGCTGGAGGACGCCCAGGGTCCCGCCCTCGTGGCCCATTCGCACCTGCTCTCCGCGCTACCCGAAACGGCCGCCACACCGGTGTGCCTTGATTCAGATGCGGAGTTGGCGAAGCAGCCCACCACGGCGCCGGCTGTGGACATCCACCCGGGCCATCTCGCCTACCTCATCTACACGTCCGGCAGCACCGGTCGTCCCAAGGGCGTCGCCATCTCCCATGGCAACGCGGTTTCCTTCCTCCACTGGGCGCTGGCAACGTTCGCTCCGGAGGAGTTGAAGGGCACGCTCGCCGCGACGAGCCTCAACTTCGACCTCTCCGTCTTCGAGCTCTTCGCCCCGTTGAGCAGCGGCGGCGCGGTGGTGGTGGCTCGCAACGCCCTGCACCTCGCGGAGCTGCCTACTGCTTCCCACGTCACCCTCGTCAACACGGTGCCTTCTGCCATGGCGCAGCTGCTGCGCCTGAATGCGGTGCCGCCGGGCGTGCGTGTCATCAACCTCGCGGGCGAAGCCCTGCCGGAGACGCTGGCGAAGCAGGTCTACGCCGTCCCCACGGTGCAGAAGCTCTACAACCTCTACGGGCCCTCCGAGGACACCACCTACTCCACCGCCGCCCTCGTCGGCCGTGACGAAGTGCCTCTCATCGGCCGCCCGCTGCCCGCGACGCGCGCCTACGTG
>NZ_RAWK01000553.1 GCF_003612165.1 Corallococcus aberystwythensis
GCCAGCCCGCGGCGACGGGCTTCTTCCTGGACGGCGTGCGCATCCCGATGCTGTACCACCTGCTGCTCGGGCCCGCGGTGGTGCACCCGGACTTCATCGACACCGTGGACTTCTATCCGGGCACGCCACCGGTGCAGTACGGCCGCGTGCTGGGTGGCGCGGTGGAGGGGCGGCTCAGCCGTCCTCGCGAGGACCGGCTGCACTTCACCGCGTACGCGGACCTGCTCAACGCAGGCGGCTTCATTGAACAGCCCTTCGAGTCCACCGGCACCAGCGTCAGCCTGGCGGGCCGCTTCAGCTACTCCGCGCTGCTCATCTCGCTGGCGACCCAGGTCTTGCCGGAGGTGGATGAGGTGCACGCGGGCTTCTGGGACTACCAGGCGCGCGTCGAGCAGAAGGTGGGCCAGGGCCGCCTGCGCCTGTTCGCGCTGGGCAGCTCCGACGACGTGGGCATCGCGTCCGAGCTGCGGAGGCGGGCGGACGGGGGCACCGTCGCGTCGCGCTTCCACCGCATCGACCTGCGCGGCACGCACCCGGTGGCGCAAGGCGAGGGCGAGGTCGGCGTCACGCTGGGCTGGGACGGCCTGGGCCTCACCGGCGAGCAGACGCGGAGCAACGCCGCGGGCCAGCTCTTCCGCGAGAAGTCGGGCGAGTACGGGCTGAGCCAGGTGAGCGTCGCCGCTCGCGCGGGATGGCGCCGCGCGCTGACGTCCTCGCTCGACCTGGCCGTGGGCGGGGACGTGGAGCACCGCCGCTCCGCCACCACGCTCACC
>NZ_RAWK01000554.1 GCF_003612165.1 Corallococcus aberystwythensis
CCGCCGGCGCCACCAAGACGCGGCGTGACCCGTGGGTGAACATCCTGCGCGGCACCGGAGTGAATCTGGCGTTAACGTGCCAGCGTGCTCAAGGTCCTCGTCATCGTCTGCATCCTGTTGCCCCTGGCGGAGCTGTACCTGCTGATCACGCTGGGGCACCACATCGGGCTGGGGTCCACGCTCGCGTTGCTGGCGGCCTCCGCCGTGCTGGGGAGCCTCATCGCCCGGAAACAGGGTGAGAAGGTGTTCCGCAACTGGCGCGAGGCCATGGGCGGTGGCGGCGTGCCCGAGGAGGGCCTGCTCAACGGCGTGCTGGTGCTGGTGGGCGGCGCGCTGCTCATCGCGCCGGGGTTCCTCTCGGACGTGATGGGGCTGGCGCTGATGGTGCCTCCCTTGCGCCGCTGGATGACGGCGCGGGTGCGGCGCTCGCTGGAGCAGACGCTGCGGTCGGGCGCCGTGCGCTTCACGCAGGTCGGGCCCATGCCGGGGCAGGACCCGTTCCTGGACGCCCGCCGCTTCGATTCACAGGAGTCCCCCGCGCCGGCGGAGCCCTCGGAGGGGCCCGCCACCTTCCGCCGCCCCCGGAGCGAAGGGGGCGAGGTGGACGCGGAGTTCACCAGCGACGAGGAACCCCGGGGCTGACGGGGCCGCGCTGGGGTGTGCCGTTCCAGCGGGGGGTGACGGGCGTCGGGG
>NZ_RAWK01000555.1 GCF_003612165.1 Corallococcus aberystwythensis
GGCCTGGACGCCGAAGGGGTGGGGCGCGAGGCGGCGGAGGCACTGACGCGCTTCATGGAGACGGGCGGCGCGCTGGATGAACACCTGGCGGAGCAGCTGCTGTTGCCGGCGGCGCTCCTGGCGTCAGGGAGATTGGGGCCGGTGACGCCGGGCACCACGCGCTTCACCGCCGCTCGCATCACCGGCGAGCTGACGGTCCAGGCGGAGGTGCTGCGGCGCTTCCTGCCGGTGCACATCCAGGTGGAGCCGGGCGGAAGCGTGGAGGTCCGTCCGGCGTGAGGCGTGAGGCGGGGCTTGTTTAAGCCTCGTCCTCGGCGGCGTTGCCGCGGGCGCCGAAGGTGTTGGCGTCCGACATCTCGCGCACGGTGCCGCGGTAGGCGCGGATGGCGAAGGGCGTGGCGACGAGGAAGACGATGCCCACCAGGCCGATGGCCAGCCAGGGAATGGGCGTCTCCTTGATCTGCACGTCCTTGCCGTAACCGTTGAGGTTGTTGCCCATGGCGCGCGCCTTGGCGGCGTCCTTCTCTTCCTGGGTCAACTCCTTGCGGTTCTGGAACTCCTGGGGCTGGCGGCGCTGGGGCTGCGCCAGGACAGCGCCGCCCCAGACGAGGGCGAGGACGAGAACAAGCCGGGGGAGGGAGCGGGAGGGCCTGGGCCTTGAGCCTACCAGAGCCTCCCGGC
>NZ_RAWK01000556.1 GCF_003612165.1 Corallococcus aberystwythensis
CCGTCTTGATGACCCCCACCAGCCCCGCCGCCGCACCCAGGTGCCCGACGTTGCTCTTCACCGACCCCAGGCCGCACACCCCGGGCGCCACGCCCTGGAACACCTGCCGCAGCGCCGCGACCTCGATGGGGTCCCCCAGCGCCGTCGCCGTCCCGTGCGCCTCGACATAGGAAACGTCCCCGGGCGCCACCCCCGCCACCGCCTGCGCGTCCGCGATGACCGACACCTGCCCGTCCACCGACGGCGCCGTGAAGCCCGTCTTCCCGCTGCCGTCGTTGTTCAGCGCCGTGCCCAGCACCAGCGCGCGGATGGGATTGCGGTCCGCCACCGCGTCGTCCAGCCGCTTGAGCACCACCGCCGCCACGCCGTTGCTCGCCACCGTCCCGCCCGCCTTCACATCGAAGGGCCGGCACCACCCGTCCGGCGACACGATGTCCCCCTCCTGGTAGCGGTACGGCGCCAGCTGCGGCAGCCGGATGGACACCCCGCCCGCGATGGCCATGTCGCACTCGCCCGCCAGCAGCGACTGCGTCGCCAGGTGCAGCGCCACCAGCCCCGTGGAGCACCCGGTCTGCACCGTCATCGCCGGACCCTTCAGGTCCAGTTCGTACGACACGCGCGTCGCCAGGAAGTCCAGGGACACGCCCACCGCCAGCCCCAACC
>NZ_RAWK01000557.1 GCF_003612165.1 Corallococcus aberystwythensis
GAGCGGCCCCTTCCCGGCTCACTCCCCGTTGAGCTTCTCCGTCAGGAAGCGCATCACGAAGAAAAGGATGGTGAAGCCACCCACCGCGAAGAGCACCATCCGCGTTGACAGCGACATGGGCTCGGACGGCAAGCCCCGCATGTTCGCGCGCTCCGCCCGGTCCATCGCCTCCTCCAGGCCGGGGGTGATCTCCATGGGCTTCGCCGTGCGCCGGTAGTGCTCCGTGCGCAGGTACTGCTCGACCACCCGCTCCGTGTCGGCGCCCTCGAGGACCTCTCCCAGCTGCGGGTCGAACAGCCGGAGCCGGGCCTTGTGGGCCAGCCCGGCCGCCTCGGTCAGGGCCTCGCGGATGAGTTCCTCGCGGTCCTCCAGCGGCACGCGCAGCTCCATGCCCACGACCTTCTTGCCGTCGCGCAGGGGCAGCACCTCCACGACGCCCACCCCCAGGTCCCACTCGCGCACGCCGTCCGGGCGGACGGTCCCCGGGCGTGCAGCCAGGAGGGCCTCCACCCGTGCCATCTCGAAAGGGGCGCCTGGGGTCCGCGCCTGCAGGACCAACTCGTAACTCACGCGGGTTGCGAGTATACGCCGCGCGGTCCCCTCCGCCTCTTTCCCTCCGAGACGCCCCGATGAAGCCCTCCTCTCCCCCTCGCTC
>NZ_RAWK01000558.1 GCF_003612165.1 Corallococcus aberystwythensis
GGTGGCGGTTGCGGCAACAGACGGGGTGGCCGGGGCCTCGGGCGCTTGCGGCGCCTCCGGGGCGGCGATGGTGGAGACGGTCGTCTCCGGCGGCGTGGCCGTCACGGCCGGGGCCTCCGGGGCGCGGGCCTGCTCCACGGCGGCGGGCGGCGGCTCCACGGGGGCCGGGGCCTGCTGCGGCTCCGGCTCCATGTAGGCAGCCTGCGGCTCCTGCGCGAGCTCCGGCTCATAGCCCTGCTCGTTGGACTGAGCGTAGGCATCCTGGCTCTCCGGGGCGGAAGTGCCCGCGGGAGGCCCGACCTTGCGGCGCACCACGAAGCCCTTGGCGGCGACGGGCGCGGCGGCCTGCTTCGGCTTGCGCTTGTCCAGGATCTTCTGGACCGCGGCGGTGGCCTGGTCATCGTCCAGGGAGGACGAGTGGCTCTTGACGTCGTAACCCAGCCCGGCGAGCTCGGTTACGACCTCCTTGTTGTCGAGCTCAATCCCGTGGCTCTTGAGCTCCTTGGCGATTTCGTGAACGCGCTTCTTCGACATACCTTGATTGGCCTTCTGCTCCGCCAGCGACGAGGCCGAGCACCCTAGTCCAAAGCCGAAATTGTGTGCGAGTGGAGCTTAATAGCCACCTCCCCCCGCAACCTCTCCACC
>NZ_RAWK01000559.1 GCF_003612165.1 Corallococcus aberystwythensis
GCCCTGGGCGGTCTGCGCGGCGGTGCCCGGTCGACCGGGGCCCTGCGTGCTGGTGGCGGGCGTGCCTTGCGCGGTCGCGGGGGTGCCCGCGGAGCCTGCCGTCTGCGCGGCCGGTGCGGTGGCCCCCGTCGCGGACTGGACGGTGGTGCCCGGTCGGCCGGAGCCCTGTGCCGTCGTCTGCGCGGCCGGTCGAGGACCCTGTCCCGCCGGTGCGGTGCCCTGGCCGCCAAAGCCCTGCGTCGCGGGGCCCGGTCCTCCGAAGCCCTGCGTCGGGGAGATTCCCTGCGCGGTGGGGCCCGGCACTCCAAAGCCCTGCGTCGCGGGCGCACCCTGGGCAGGGGCACCGGGACGGCCCGCTGCCTGCGGCGGGGGGGCGAACGCACCGGGCGCGGCGGGGCGACCGCCCTGGGCTGCCGCGGGGGCCGCACCGGCCGGAGCCACGGGCAACAGCACGGGCACGGGCTGCGGCTGCGGCAGGGGACGCTCTCCCGGCGGGTAGAGCGTCGGCGGCGCGGCGCCACCCGACGCCCCCGGGTTCTGCGCCTGCGCGGGAGGCGCGGCGCGCGCGGGCGTGCCCGGCATGTTCAGCCGCAGGGGCTCGCGCGTGTACGCGGGGGGCGGGATGTCGGCTGTCTCTTATACAC
>NZ_RAWK01000055.1 GCF_003612165.1 Corallococcus aberystwythensis
CGGCGCAGGGCTACCAGTTCCGCGCGACGAAGGACGCCACCGGGACGCCCATCACGCTGCGCGCGGCGTTCGGGCCGGATGGCTCGGCGTTGAGGATTCCGCAGGAGATGCAGGAGCACCGCTTCCTGGCGGCGCGGCCGGTGGAGTTGCTGACGGACGTGCTGGCGGACGAGGCGGCGCGGGCGCCGGCCTTCGGGTTGGACAATGCGTTGCGGCTGCCGTTCCGCGTGGCGGCGAAGACGGGGACGAGCCGGGCGCACGTGGACAACTGGGCGGCGGGCTTCACCCGTGAGCGCACGGTGGCGGTGTGGGTGGGTAACTTCGACGGCACACCGATGCGCGGCGTGTCCGGCATCACGGGCGCGGGCCCGGTGTTCGCGCGGGTGATGGCGCTGGCGATGCGAGGCATCCGCGCCGCGCCGCTGGTGGACCGGAGCCACTTCGAGGCCGCGGAGATCTGTCCGCTGTCCGGCGAGCGCGCGGGCCCGAACTGCCCCGGGGCGATGAAGGAGGTCTACCTGCCGGGAACGGCGCCGCGCCACGACTGCAAGATGCACCGGAGCGACGGCGCGCTGGACGTGGGCCCGGCGTACCTCGCGTGGGCGCAGGCGGAGGGCCTGGCCTCCAACTCGCTGAGCAACGAGGGCGGCCCGGGGATGGAGCCCGGCTTCATCCTGCCGGCCAACGGAGACGAGTTCCTGGTGGAGCCGGAGCTGCCCGAAAGCGCCCAGGCCGTGCCGGTGCGCGTGATGGCGCCGCGGGGCGCGAAGCTGCTGGAGCTGCGCACGGACGATGGGCGCCGCATCGAGCTGCGCCCGCCCTTCGTGACGCGGCTGCCCGCGGTGGAAGGGGAGCGCCGGCTGGAGCTGTGGGCGCCCGGTGGCTCCGCGCCGCTGGCGGTGACCCGGTACCGTGTCCGATGAACGCGGCGGGCGTGGCCGTGCTCATCGCCGCGCTGGTGGCCGGCACCGGGCGCACGAGCACGTTGGATGATGCCGTGCATGTCCCGGGTGCCCAGAACCCGACAACGGCCGCCGCTCACGCCCGGTCGTCGCCCGCTGCTTCCGGACCGGCCCATCGCGCGAGCATGTCCCCCAGGCCCGCGGCCAACGCGCGTGAGGCGAAGCCGAAGCCCGCGTCCGGCACGCAGGTCGCCGTCCGGATCCTCTCCAAGCACCGGCCCGCGCGGCTGCGGTTGGAGGGCCCGCGCTCGCTGGAGGTCGTGGCGTCGGGGAACACGCTCATCGTGGAGGGCCGTCCGCGGCCCTCCGCGCTGCGGTTGGATGCGGGCCGCTGGCATGCCCGGGGCCGGGGCTTCGACCGGCGTTACGAGGCAGCGCTGTCGCTGGAGGCCCGGGACGGAGAGCTGCTCGTCGTGGCCACCTTCTCGCTGGAGGACTACGTCGCCGCTGTCACCGCGAGCGAGACCGAGGTCGACACTCCCTTCGAAGCGCTCCGCGCCCAGGCCATCACCGCGCGCAGCTACGTGCTCGCTTCCGGCAAGCGGCATGACGAGGCCCGGGCCTGCGACCTCACCCACTGTCAGGTCCTTCGCGGTGAGGGCTTCGCCCGCCACCTGCGCCGCGCCCGCGATGCCGCCCGCTCCACGGAAGGCACCGTGCTTCGCCTTCGCGGTGGAGCCATCGCCCTGACTCCCTTCCACGCAAGCTGCGGCGGACACACCGCCGAGCCCGTGGCCGTGTTCGGCGCCCCGGACCTCTCCGGTGCCGCCGCCGTGCCGGACCGCTGCCCCGCATCGCCGTGGCGCGCCGTCGTGCCTCGCGCGCTGGTGACGTCCGCCGCGACGGAGGTGCTCGGTGGCCGCGCGCAGGCGGAGGACCTGCTGCTGGACCGGGACTCCAGCGGCGCGGTGGTGCGCATCGTGGACCGCGCTTCGGGCCGCACTGCCCTCGGTGACGCGTTCTTCCGCGCGCTCGGAGCCCGCGCCGGGTGGGATCGGATCCGCAGCGCACGATTCACGATGACGCTTGGCGGTGACCAGGCCCTCCTCGAAGGGCAGGGCCACGGTCACGGCGTCGGCCTCTGTCAGGCCGGCGCGGCCCTGCTCGCACGGCAGGGATGGACCGCGGAGCAGTTGCTCGCGCACTACTTCCCGCACGCCCTCCCCGGGAAGCTCCAGGACAAGTGAACGCGGGGGCCGGGATGGCCTCCGGTTCGCAGTCGTCCGCGAAGGTGACGGCCTGCCAGGGGCTCTCCTCCGGCCTCTCCGCTAGGGCTTATCAGCACCCGGTCCGCTCCGTATCGATTGCACCAGAGCCCTCAGCCCCGCGCGGTCCGTGGGGAGGTGGCTTCGCGCACCGGCCATCCCGGTGCGGGACCCGACCGGGAGGCATCACATGGCGTTCAATCTCATCGAGGCAGTCGGCTCACAGTTCATGCAGAAGGGATTGCTCCAGAAGATCAGTGGCTCGCTGGGCGAGGACCCGCAGGCGACCACCAAGGCGTTGCCGGGCGCCATCGCCGCCGTGGCCGCGGGCGTCGCGGAGCAGGGGGGAAACGAAGCCGGCGCCCACCGCCTGCTGTCGAAGCTCAACGAGGGCGGCTTCACCGGGCCCGACGCGCCCACCCGCGCGAGCGGCGTCAGCGAGGGGCTGATGGACGAGGAGGAGCGCGGGAAGGGGATGCTGAGCGGCATCTTCGGCAACAAGCTGGGCGGCATCACCGAGGGGCTCACGCGCTTCGGCGGGATGCGCAACTCCGGCTCGGCGACGCGGCTGTTGTCCCTGGCCGCGCCCATGCTGATGGGCGTCCTGGGCAAGCAGGTGCGCGACCAGCGCATGGGGTCGTCCGGGCTGATGCAGCTGCTCAACGGCCAGCGCAACAACATCGCCGCGGCGCTGCCGGCGGGGCTGGGCGGCATCCTGGGTTTCGGCGGTGCGCGCCACGCGGTCGCGGAGGTCATCGAACCCCACCGCGAGGTGTCACAGGTCCGTGAGGTGGGCCCCATCCGGGAGGCCCACACCGTGCGCGAGACGACGTCCCGGCCGACCTACAACCGTCCGCCGGAGCGCAAGAAGAGCATCGCGGGCTGGGCCGTGCCGCTGGCGCTGCTCGCCCTGGTCGCGCTCGCGTGGGGCGCCCTGCGCGGACGCCGGGACGAGCGCCGGGCCCCGCAGGTGACCCGCACCACGCCGCCGCCCAATCAGAACCGCGTCGCGCAGGCCCCCCAGCCCATGGAGCCCGAGCCCGCGAAGCCCCCCGCGGCCCCGCCGCAGCAGGCCGTGCAGCCGCCTCCGCCCGCGACGGGCGGCTCCGGCGACGTGGAGAATGAAGGCACCGGCGGCTCCGGGACGCAGCCGGGCGAGAGCGCCAACATGGCGGCGGACTCGGGCACCGGCGGCTCCGGCGACGTGGAGAAGCAGACCGCGGGCGCGGCGAGCGCCGACATGGCGGCGGACGCGGGCACCGGGGGCTCCGGCCAGGAGAAGGCGCGCGTGAGCGACCCCAGCAGCCTGCGTGAGGCCATCGACGGCCCGGGGGCGGCGCAGGGCATCGTGCTGGAGGGTGTGGCGTTCCGCACGGGCTCGTCGCAGCTCACCTCGAAGAGCCAGCGCATGGTGGACGAGCTGGGCAACGTGCTGAAGGAGAAGTCCGAAACGCGCGTGCGCATCAAGGGCTACACGGACTCCACCGGTAACGCGGACACCAACCGCCAGCTGTCGGAGACCCGCGCGGAGAGCGTCCGCAGTGAGCTGGTGCGCGACGGCGTGCCGGAGGATCGCATCGAGGTCAGCGGCGAGGGTGACGCGGATCCCATCGCCTCCAACGACACTCCCCAGGGCCGCGTGCAGAACCGCCGCATCGAGGTGCAGGTGCTCGGTCAGTGATCCCCCGGGCACGCGGTCCCGGCGGCGTCCGGCCCTGACGCAAGGGCCGGGCGCCGCTGTCTACGTCACGGCGGACGGCTCCGGCCGGTGCAGCGGTTCACCCAGCAGGTCCGCCAGGTCGAACGCGTCCAGGAGCGCATGGCCCTGGAGGTCGTTGTTGAAGAACACCCAGGCCGTCCGCCCCGAGTCGCGCCAGGCGCGCAAATCGTCCGCGACCCGCCGGAGCGTGCGGCGTCCATAGCGGCCTTCGTAGCGCCCGGACGTGCCGTGGAAGCGCAGGTAGCGGAAGCCGCCAGTGGGGTGGGGCACCGGCGCTTCCACGAGGTCGTGCTCGCACACCGCCGCGCCGTAGGACTCCAACACCGCCAACACCTCCAGGTGGTACCAGTCCGAGTGGCGGAACTCGAAGACGTGCTGCACGCCGCCCGGCAGGTGGGCGAGGAAGCGCTCCAGCCGTTCGGGGTCCGGCTTCTTCATCGTGGGCGGCAACTGCCAGAGGATGGGCCCCAGCCGGCCGCCCAGCCGGAGCACGCGCGAGTGGAAGTGCGCCACGCCTTCCCCCACCTCCGTGAGCCGCTTCAGGTGCGTGAGGAAGCGGCTGCCCTTGCACGCGAAGCGAAACCCCCGCGGCACCTGCTCACGCCAGCCGTCCACGGCGGCCTCCGTGGGCAGGCGGTAGAACGTGGCGTTGAGCTCCACGGTGGAGAACACGCGCGCGTAGTAGGGGAGCCAGCGGCGGGCCGGCAGTCCGTCCGGATAGAAGAGCCCCTTCCAGTGCTTGTAGACGTACCCGCTGGTCCCCAGGTGGATGGCCGCCATGTGCTGGAGGATGGGCATGGCCTCCCCGCATGGCCGCGCCCTGTCCACCGCGTTACACCTCCCGGAAGTTGTCCTCGGGGCTGGCCCGCGCTAACGCGAGGCGTTAGGGCTTCACGCTTGACCCTGCTTTCACCCACCCTCTAGAAGGCCCGCGACCCATGGCGACTCCCGACCGGTTCCCCCTCCCACAGGTCTCAGACAGCACCCGGAAGCCCGAGTGGTTGAAGGTGCGCCTGCCGCATGGCGAGGGCTATGAGCGGGTGAAGGCCATCGTGAAGCGGGTGGGGCTGACCACGGTGTGCGAAGAGGCGCGCTGCCCGAACATCGCCGAGTGCTGGGGCGGAGGCACCGCCACGGTGATGCTGATGGGCGAGGTGTGCACGCGCGCCTGCCGCTTCTGCCACGTGAAGGTGGGGGCGCCCCCGCCGCTGGACCCGATGGAGCCCATCCATCTGGCGCAGGCGGTGAAGGAGATGAACCTCGAGTACATCGTCGTCACGTCGGTGAACCGCGACGACCGTCCGGACGGGGGCGCCAGCCACTTCGCGTCCGCCATCCGGGAGCTGCGCAAGGAGAGCCCGCGCACGCTCGTGGAGGTCCTCATCCCCGACTTCAAGGGCAAGGAAGAGGACCTGGCCACGGTGGCGGAGGCGAAGCCGCACGTGGTGGCGCACAACGTGGAGACGGTGGAGCGGCTGACGCCGACGGTGCGCGACCGCCGCGCCACGTACCGCCAGTCCCTGCGCGTGCTGGAGTACCTCAAGAACCGCCCGGAGAAGGTCTACACCAAGACGTCCGTCATGGTGGGCCTGGGCGAGACGGACGCGGAGCTGGAGCGCACGTTCAAGGACCTGCGCGACGTGGGCGTGGACGTGCTCACGCTGGGCCAGTACCTGCAGCCGTCGCAGTACCACCTGCGCGTGGAGCGCTTCGTGACGCCCGCGCAGTTCGAAGCGTACAAGGCGCTGGCGGAGTCCTTCGGATTCCTCTACGTGGCGTCGGGGCCGCTGGTGCGCTCCAGCTACCGCGCCGCCGAGTTCTTCATGAAGGGCCTGATGGAGCGCGAGCGCGTCGAGCGACTCGGCTGACCTGACGCACCCCTTCCCCAACCCACAGAGAGACACTCCCCCTCATGGCGACTTTCGAATTCAAGCTCCCGGATCTCGGCGAAGGCGTGGCGGAGGGCGAGCTCGTGAAGTGGCACGTCAAGGAGGGCGACCTGGTGAAGGAAGACCAGGTGCTCTGCGAGGTGATGACGGACAAGGCCACGGTCACGGTGCCCACCCCCCACGCCGGCCGCGTCGTGAAGACGCACGGCCGTGAGGGCGACATGGCGAAGGTGCACCAGCTGCTGGTGACGATGGAGCTGGAGGGGAGCGCCCCCGCGGCGCAGGCCCCGGCGTCGCATGGCGCCCCGGCGGCTCCGGCTTCGAGCCCCGCGCAGGCGGCGGCGCCCGCGGCTCCGGCTTCGGCCACGAAGGTGCTGGCCACGCCCGTCACGCGCCGCATGGCGCGCGAGCACGGCCTGGACCTGGCGGAGATCTCCGGCTCGGGGCCGCAGGGCCGCGTGACGAAGGCGGACGTGGTGGCGGCGCTGGAGGGTGGCAGCGGCGCGCCGAAGAAGAACGAAGTCGCCGCGGCTCCCGCGCCCCAGGCCGCGCGTCCGGCGGCGCCGCTGGCGGCGGGGAAGGGCGACGAGCGCATCGCGCTGCGCGGGCTGCGCAAGAAGATCGCCGAGAAGATGGTGCGCTCGAAGTTCACGATGCCGCACTTCGCGTTCGTGGAGGAGGTGGACGCCACGGACCTGGTCGCGCTGCGCACGCGGCTCAACAGCCAGCTGGCGGCGGCCGGGGACGGCACGAAGCTGACCTACCTGCCGTTCATCGTGAAGGCGACCATCGCGGCGATGAAGAAGTTCCCGCACCTCAACGCGAACTTCGACGAGGCGTCGCAGGAGCTGGTGGTGCGCGGCGAGTACAACATCGGCATCGCGGTGGCCACGCCGGACGGCCTCACGGTGGCGGTGGTGCGCAACGCGGATCAGCTCACGCTGGGCGAGCTGGCGAAGGAGATCTCCCGCCTGAGCGTCGCGGCGCGTGACCGCAAGCTGAAGATGGAGGAGCTGACGGGCGGCACCTTCACCATCACCTCGCTGGGGCAGAGCGGCGGCCTGTTCGCCACGCCCATCCTGAACCACCCCGAGGTGGGCATCCTGGGCGTTCACAAGCTGAAGAAGCGCCCGGCGGTGAAGAACGACCAGGTCGTCGTCCGGGACATGATGAACCTGTCGCTGTCCTGCGACCACCGCGTCATCGACGGCGACGTCGCGGCGAGCTTCGTGTACGAGATCATCAAGTACCTGGAAGCGCCGGACCTGTTGTTCCTCGCGATGGCGTGAGGACACGCGTCGCGGGGCTCACCTGACCGCCCCTGCTCCGGGGGGCGGCCGGGACGCGGGGGACTTCCGGAACAGCAACGCTGAAGGCGGGCATCCGCGATGGCCGACAATCCCCGTGAGTTGATCCGCGCCGCGCAGACCGCCGAGCTCCAGGGAGACCGCGCGCGAGCGGCGGAGTGCCTGGAGCAGGCCGCCGCCCTCTATCAGCGCTCCGGGCACACCTCGCGCGCCTCGCAGCTGTTGCGGCAGGCGCGGCAGCTGAAGTCCCGCGCCCCGGACGTGAGCCCCGCCTTCACCGCGGCGATGACGGGCGGTAAGGACGCGGTGGCCTTCCGCGCGGTGGGCTGGGGCGACGCGGTCTCCGACGCGTTCAACGACAAGGCCGACGCGGTGGTGCACACGCTGGAGGCCCACGAGGACCCCACCGTGCCCCGGGCCACGCCGCTTCCTCCGGAGCCTGGCCTGCCCCGGCTCGCCGGGAGGATCGCCGCCGTCGGTGCCTCGTCAGCCTCCGAAGCCGTCACCCTGCATGACGGGCCTGGGGCCACGGGCACGGCCGCTGCTTCCGAGGGGAGCGCCGGTATCGAACCAGTGACCGAGCCCGAAGCCGCGGAGCCCGCCGCTTCCGGCGACGTGGGGGCATCCAGCGATACGCCACAGGAAGTCGCCCCTGCCTCGCGGCGGCCCCAGTCCGGACGGACGCATGCCGCCGGCACGAAGCGCCCGCGCAACGCCCCTGAAGACGATGTCGTCGTCCCGGGGGGCCTGCTGCTGCCTCCCGAGGAGGACGAGCTCATCCCCGCGACCGGCCTGCTGCGTGCCTCGGGCGCCGGGGACGCCGTCATCCCCGGGGGACTCCTGCGGCCGCCGGACGAGGACACCTCGCCCGTGCATGCCGGACCGGCGCGGGGCCGCCGGCGCGAGAAGCGCATCATCGAGCGGGGACCCACCCGCGCGGATCCGGCCCTGGACGCCTGGTGCTCGTTCTGCTGCCGCCCGCGCGGTGAGGTGGGCGACCTGGTGGCGGGCCCGGCGGGCGCGTTCATCTGCAAGGGCTGTCTGGGCGAATCCCAGGGCCTCCTGGGCGACGTCGTCCCCTCGCCCCCCGTGCGCAAGCCCGTGGTGGCGGAGGAGCCTCGTGCCGGGGTCGTGGAGATGGTGGGCCACGACGAGCTGAAGACCCTGCTGGAGCGCACGCTCCAGGTGGGCGCGCGCTGCCTGCTGCTCGTGGGCCCGGAGGGCTGCGGCAAGAGCCTCTTCTTCCAGTCGCTCCAGCGGCGCGGGCAGGGCGTGCTCGCGTCCGTGGAGTCGCTGGAGTCCACCCCGGGCACGGAGCCGCTCCTCGTGGAGGACGTGGACCGCCTGGAGTCCGGAGTGCAGGCCGCGCTCGCCGCGTTCCTCGCGAGCCACCCCCAGCGCGCGGTGGTGATGAGTGCTCGGGGCGCGGTGGCGTCGCTGGGCCTGTGGGTGCGAGGGGAGGGCGGCAGCCTGCCCGTGCCCACCACCGCGGGCATGATCGAAGCCGTGCAGGGACTCGTGCCGGTGTCCCTGCTGGAGCGCGTGCAGGTGCTGCTCCCGGTGCGCCGCCCCACGGTGCCGGAGCTGGTGGAGGTGGCCCGCCGCTCGCTGGCCCTGCGCCAGCCCGCGGTCACCTTGTCAGAGGAAGTCCTGGGCGCGTTCGCCGCCGAAGCGGTCCGCTCTCCGCGCGCGGGGCATGAGCTCCAGGCGCTCCTGTCGCGCGTCTATGCAGGCAGCTGGAGCCTGGAAGCGGCGCCGACGCCCGCCGCGCCATCCCACAACCCACGAGGGGGGCGAAAGGGATCATCATGAACACGCTCACCGTCTTCCGCCTGGGCCGGGTGGAGTACGAGGACGGACTGAAGCTGATGCACCTGTTCGGCGAGGCCCGCCTGCAGGAGCTCATTGGAGACGCGCTGCTGCTCCTGGAGCACCCGCCCGTCCTCACGCTGGGCCGCGCCGCGAAGCGCGAGAACATCACCGCCACCGACGCGCGCCTCGCGGAAGAGGGCGTGGAGGTGTTCGACACCAACCGGGGCGGCGACGTCACCTACCACGGCCCCGGACAGGTGGTGGGCTACCCCATCCTCCTCTTGCCCCCGGAGCGCCGCGACGTGCGCCGCTACGTGCGCGACGTGGAGCGCGGCCTCATCCAGACGCTCGCGGGCTTCGGCCTCACCGCCGGCGCCATCCCCAAGTGGCCAGGCGTGTGGCTGGGGCTGGAGGGCTCGCCGGACGCACGGAAGATTGGCGCCATTGGCGTGCACCTGTCGCGCTGGCTCACCACGCACGGCTTCGCGCTCAACGTGAACACGAACCTGGAGCACTTCCAGCTCATCGTCCCGTGCGGCATCCGCGAGGCGGGCGTCACGTCCATGCAGCGCGAATTGGGCCACCCCGTGTCCGTCCCGGACGTGGAGGAGGCGCTCGCGCGCGAGTTCACCCAGGTCTTCGATGCGGAGCGCGTGGACGGCACGGTGGACCTGCGCACGGTGAGCGTCGCCGTGGTGCAGGGCCAGGGCCCTGAGGCGCGCGTGCTGCTGCTGCGCCGGACGCCGGAGCGCGGCGGTTTCTGGCAGACCGTCACGGGCCGCCTGGAGCCGGGTGAATCCCCCGTGGAGGCCGCCCGCCGCGAGGTGGCGGAGGAGACGGGCCTCACGCTGCCCGTCGTGGACCTGGCCTACCGCCACGCGTTCGCGCTGGGGGAAGCGCTGCCGCCGAAGCTGGTGGAGGAGCACGGCTTCGCGGTGCACGTCGCGCCGGACACGCAGGTGCGCCTGGGCCCGGAGCACGACGCCTTCGAATGGGTGGACGTGCCCACCGCCCTCGCGCGGCTGCCCTTCCGGGGCCTGCGCGAGACGGTGGCCCGGGCGCTCAATCAGCCCGGGCCCTGACGCCCGTTACAGCTGGATGACCATCGCCTCCTTGGCGGCGATGGAGTTCTTGCGGTGCTTGCGCACCTCGCGCAGCAGCTTGTCCATGCTCGCGTCATCGCGGCCCGGGTCGTGGTGGAAGAGCACCAGCTGCTTCACGTCGCTGGCGTCCGCCGCGCGCACCGCCGCCTCCCAGGTGGAGTGGCCCCAGCCCGTGCGGCCGCGGTACTCCTCCTCCGTGTACATGGAGTCGTAGATGAGCGCGTCCGCGCCTCGCGCGAAGTCGAACAGCTTCGAGTCCAGCGCGGTGCCGTGCTCCACGTCCGTCGCGTACACCAGCGAGCGCCCGCCGAAGTCCACCCGGTAGCCCACGTTGCCGCCGGGGTGGTTCAGCTCCAGCGTGCGCACCGTGGCCTTGCCCACCGGGATGTCCTCGCCCACCACCACGTCCCGGTACGCCAGGCGCGTGCGGAACACGTCCTCCGCCGTCACCGGGAAGTAGGGGTGCACCATCTGCCCGGCCAATATCTGCTTGAGCGACTTGCCGTCCCGAGGCGACCCGTACAGCGTCACGTCGTTCGCCGGAGAGAACATCGGCGAGAAGAACGGCAGGCCCTGCAGGTGGTCGTAGTGGTAGTGCGAGATGAAGATGGACGCCTTGACGGGCTTTCGCGTCGCCACCAGCGCATCCCCCAGCCCGCGCGCTCCAGAGCCCAGGTCGAAGATGAGCAGCTCATCCCCGCAGCGCACCTCCACGCACGGCGTGTTGCCGCCGTAGCGCTTCGTCGCGGGGCCGGGTGCGGGGATGGAACCGCGCACCCCCCAGAAGCGCACCTCGAAGCGCGCGGTGCTCCGCCGGGCCGGGCGCTCAGCCGGCCTTGGCTTCGGTGTCGTCGTCCTCCGCGAAGAGCTCAATCAGGTGCCCCGTACGCTCGCGCTTCGTCTTCAAATAGTCGACGTTATGCGGATTGTGCTCGGTCCGGGAAGGGATTCGGCGTCGGACCGCCACGCCTTCCTCCACCAGCCCGGCGATCTTCAGCGGATTGTTGGTGATCAGGTCCACCGAACGCACATCCAGCGACCGCAGCATTTCCGCAGCGATGTCGTACGAGCGCAAGTCGTCCGCGAAGCCGAGCTGCCGATTGGCCTCGTAGGTGTCCAGCCCCTTGGACTGCAGGGCGTAGGCCTTGATCTTGTTGCCCAGGCCGATGCCCCGGCCCTCCTGGCGCAGGTAGAGCACCACGCCCAGCCCGTTCTGGGACACGAAGTCCAGCGCCCGGTCCAACTGCTCGCGGCAGTCGCACTTGAGGCTGCCGAAGACTTCGCTCGTGAGGCACTCGGAGTGGATGCGCACCGGCACCCCCTCCATCCCCTTGGGGTCGCCCACCACCAGCGCCACGTGCTCCCGGCCGTTGCGCTTGTCGCGGAAGACGATGGTCTTCAGCACCCCACGGGCCGTGGGCACGTCCGCCTCCGAGTACCGCTCCAGGTGCTGGGTCGGCTTGCGGGTCGGCAGGACCTGGGGTGAGCGCGTGTCGGACATGGTAGGTCGTCTCCCGGTGGGGGGCTGTTACTTCTCGCCCCCCTGATTGCAAGTCAAGGTGACACCCGGACGGGTGTGGTGAAACCCGCCTGTTCAGATGCGGCGGACGTGAACTGCGTTGCTCAGGCCACCCACGAGAGGGGGAGCAGCTCGACATGGGAGCCATCAGTCAAGCTGCTGGTTTCGCGGGGGAAGTGAAGCAAATGTGTGGCTGCCGCAGCTGAACGCAGGGCCCCCGAGGTCTGAGTCCCCAGGGGTTTCGCCCACAGCTCGCCCGCCCGCCAGGTGGCCGTGACCCGTACAAAGTGGGCAAGCCCGGGGGCCTTGGAGAGGCGTCCGTCCAGGCGGCCGGTGACGCGCGCGGGCTCCACGTCCTCCAGCCCCTGGAGCCGGCGCAGGGCGGGGCGCACGAAGAGCTCGAAGGTCACCAGTGACGACGTGGGGTTTCCGGGCAGCCCCATGAACAGGGTGGCTCCCCGCTGGCCCACCACCAGCGGCTTGCCGGGCTTGATGGCCACGCGCCAGAAGCGCTGCTCGACCCCGAGCGCCTCCAGGGCGTCCTTCACGAAGTCGTGGTCCCCCACGGAGACGCCGGCGCTGGTGAGGACGACGTCGAAGCCGTCCACGCGCGCCAGGGCCTCCTGGACGGCCTCCCGGGTGTCCCGGGCGATGCCCAGGAGCGTGGGCACGCCGCCCGCGCGCCGCACCGCCAGGGCCAGGGCGGGGGCGTTGATGTCCACGATGCCGTCGCCGGGGGGCTCGTCCACCCGGCACAGCTCGTCGCCGGTGGACAGCACCGCCACGCGCGGCCGGCGGGGCACCGGCACCGTGCCCTGGCCCTGCGCCCACAGCAGGCCCAGCTCCGGGATGCCCAGCGGCGTGCCGCGCCGCAGCAGCACGTCGCCTTCCTTCGCGTCCTCGCCCCGGGGGCGGATGAAGTTCCCTGGCCCCACGGCCTCCAGGATCTCCACGGCGTCCGGCGCGGCTTCGACAGTACGGGTGCGCTCGCGCATCACCACCGCGTCCGCGCCCGGGGGCAGGGGGGCCCCGGTCATGATGCGCGCGCAGGTCCCGGAGACGACCTCCCGGGTGGGGCGCCTGCCGGCGAACACCGTCTCGCCCACCGTGAGGCGCACGGGCAGGGGGCCCGCCAGGTCCCGGGCGCGCACCGCGTAGCCGTCCATGGCGGAGTTGTCCCAGGGGGGCAGGGTGCGGCGGGCGTGGACGTCCTGGGCCAGCGCCCGGCCCAGGGCGTCATCCCCGGGCACCCATTCGGTGGGCAGCGGCGTGCACAGCTCGAGGATCCGCGCACGGGCCTCCTCCACCGGCAGCAATTCGGGGGTGTCGCTCATGCTGTTTTCCCACCCAAAGTCCGTGGGAAAATCAAGTGTTAGTTTGACAGCCCAGCTGATCATCGTTACAAGCAATCGTGATCGCGAGGCTCGCGTCCAACAGCAGGGGCGTCCCGCCAACCCGTTGATAGCACACGGGAAATTTCCAAGGAGACAGCGTCGATGGCCAAGCCCAAGTCCGGGGCGAAGAAGCCTACTCCCGCTGCAAAAGCCGGTGCGAAGCCTGCCGCGAAGAAGGACAACGCGGCCCGCCTGGATCTGATCAGGAACGCCTCGAAGAAGGTGGCGACGGCCGCGACGAAGGTCGTCAAGGCGGTGGCTGAAGGGGCGAAGGGCAAGGTCGCGGCGGCGAAGAAGGCGGTGGCGGAGAAGGTGGAGAAGGTCCCCGCGGCCGCCAAGAAGGCGGCGGCCAAGGCGGCTCCTCCCGCTCCCCCGACGCCTCCCGCGAAGCCTGGCAAGGCTGCCGCGAAGGCCGCGCCCGCGGCGCCTGCCGCCGCTGGCAAGAAGGGCGCTGGCAAGGCGGGGGGCAAGACCCCGTCGGCCATCCCCGCCGGTCCTGCCGTGGAGAAGCCGCGCCCGCGCGCGACGAAGCTTCCGCCCGTGGGCGAGCCGCTCACGAAGCGTGAGATGGAGCAGCTGCTCACCGCCGGCGAAGGCCGCGGCGTGATGGGGGAGGGCAGCCTCAAGGGCCGGCTCATCCTCAGCGGCGAGATGCCCCACCTGGTCGTCGTGGGCCGCGACAAGCGCGAGCTGACGTTCCTGTTGCAGGGACCGGATCAGGAAGTGCTGCCGGCCTACGTGGACCACAAGGTCTCCGTGAGCGGCCTCATCAAGAAGACGACCAACCACAGCGGCGTGGTGGAGGTACGCAAGTACTCCGCCAAGAAGCCGGAAGTGGAAGAGGTCGCGCCGCCGCCCTCGGACTCGGAGCCGAAGCTGCGCTACCTGTCGCCCGGCGAGGTCTCCATGGCCGTCGCCGCGGGCATGGGCGCCGGCATCAAGGGCTTCGCCAGCATCCGGGGCAACCTGGAGATGATGGGCGAGGACTTCGTGCTCGTCGTCTCCAACGGCGGCACGCGCCAGCAGGTGTCCTTCGCCATTGAAGGCAAGGCGGCCGTCAAGAGCCTGCGCAAGCACGTGGGGCAGACGCTCCAGGTGACGGGCGTGGTGGACAAGTCGTCCGGCTGGGGTGGGCGCATCACCGCGGAGATGGTGGAGCCGCGTCCGTCCGAGGCCCGCTCGGTGTCTCGCGACGAGATGGAGCTGGTCCACATCGAGGGCGAGGTGCCCACGTCCGTGGACGTGAAGCTCAACCACGGCCTCACCGTGCGCCTGCAGGAGCAGCCCGGCGCCACCTGGGCCATCGAGCCCACGCTGGCCAAGCGCGTGGGCCTGCGCGAAGCCAACTTCGAGCCGGGTCCCAACGGCAGCCCGGCCACGCGCGAGTTCTTCTTCACGCCTCGCAACCCCGGCAGCTTCGAAGTGGAGTTCTTCCTCGCCAAGGCGTTCACGCCGGGCGTGGTGGAGCGCTCCTTCAAGATCAACGTCACGGTCAAGCCCTGAGGGCTTGAGCGCACGGGCCCTCCCCGGACCGCAAGGTCACCTGGGGAGGGCGAATGGGGGCCGGGGGGTTCCCGCCCGCACCCTTCGGGCTTACCCGTTCCCTCAGCGGCCTTGCCGCATCCCCACCGTGAGCCTCTCCCAAGACCATATCCGACAGCTGCTCGCCGAAGCCGACCACCCCCTGGGCCTGAAGGAGCTCCTTCGCCTCGGGGGGCTGAACCCCGGACAGCAGACCGACCTCAAGCGCGCCCTGCGAGAACTGGTGCGCGCGGGCGTCATCGTCAAGGACGGCAAGCGCTTCCGGCTGGAAGGCCCGCGCACGCCCCGGGCGCCCGACGCCGACGTGCCCTCCCGCCGGGACCCCTCCACGCCGCCCTTCAAGAAGCGGGGCCCCACGCCTGGCAGCGGGCGTGAGGAGCGCCGGGGCGGCTTCCAGGCCGAGCGTCCGGGTTACCGGAGCGGCGGCGACTTCCGGCGCTCGCTCCAGCGCGGCTCCCGGGATGACCGCTTCGAGGAGTCCGGGCAGCCCGAGGTGGAGGGCATCCTCCACATGCACCGGGACGGCTTCGGCTTCGTGCATCCGGTGTCCGGTGAAGGGGAGAACATCTTCCTGCCGCCCGGCGAGGCGCAGCGGGCGCTCGACAACGACCGCGTCCTCGTGGAGGTGGCGGGCCGGCCGGGCCGCTTCGAGGGCCGGCTGGTGCGCGTGGTCAACCGCCGGCGTGAGCTGGCGGTGGGCACGTACGTGGCGCAGGGCCGGCACTCGCTGGTGATGACCACGGACACGAACCTGCCCGGCCCCATCCGCGTGCCGGCGACGCAGATGGCGCGCGACGGCGACCTGGTGAAGGTGCGGCTGGGCGTGGGCGCGGACCTGCTGGAGCCCGGGCAGGGGCTGTTCGGTGAAGTGGCCGGCTCGCTGGGGCGGCCGGGTGACCCGAGCGCGGAGGTGCTGGGGTCGGCCTTCGCGCATGGCTTTTCCGACGAGTTCCCGCCGGAGGTGATGGACGAGGCGGACGCGTTCGCGGTGAAGGTCACGGAGGCGGAGGCCACCGAAGGCAACCGCCGCGACCTGCGCTCGATGCCGCTCATCACCATCGACGGCGAGGACGCGCGCGACTTCGACGACGCGGTCTACGCGGAGCCGAAGGCCGGGGGCTGGCGGCTGGTGGTGGCCATCGCGGACGTGTCGCACTACGTGAAGGAGAGGAGCGCGCTGGACGCGGAGGCGCTCAACCGCGCCACGTCCGTGTACCTGCCGGACCGCGTGCTGCCCATGCTGCCGGAGCGGCTGTCCAACGGCATCTGTTCGCTGCGCCCGGACGAGGACCGCCTGTGCATGGTGGCGGACATGACGTTCGACCGTCACGGCCAGCGGAGCTCGCACGAGCTGTACCCGGCGGTGATGCGCAGCGTGGCGCGCTGCACGTACAACGAGGTGCAGGACGTCCTGGACGGCAAAGCCGTGCCGCACCGCGAGTTCCTCAAGCCCCAGTTCGAGCAGCTGATGGCGCTGGCGCGCGCGCTGATGGGCATGCGCAAGGCGCGCGGCGCCATCGACTTCGACGTTCCGGAGCACAAGGTGGTGCTGGGCGAGGATGGTGTCCCGCAGCGCATGGAGAAGCGCGAGCGCAAGGACAGCCACCGGCTCATCGAGGAGTGCATGCTGGCCGCCAACGAGGCGGTGGCCACGTACTTCCAGGACGAGGGCCTGCCCACGGTGTACCGGTTCCACGGTGAGCCGGATCCGCAGAAGCTGGCCGCGTTCTCGGTGCTGGCGGAGGCGTACGGCTTCCACCTGAACGTGGAAGACGGCGTGTCGTCCAAGGAGCTGGACGCGTTCATCACGCAGCTGGAGGGACACCCGGAGCAGCGGGCCCTGAACCAGCTCCTGCTGCGCTCCATGATGCAGGCCATCTACACGTCCACGCGCGTGGGGCACTACGGCTTGGCGGCGGAGAACTACCTGCACTTCACGTCGCCCATCCGGCGGTATCCGGACCTGCTGGTGCACCGCATCCTGAAGGCGGTGTGGGCGCGCAAGGGCAAGCGGCCGTCGGAGTCGCAGCTGGAGCGCCAGGAGTCGACCCTGGAGGGCATGGCGCAGCAGTGCTCGGAGCGCGAGCGCGCGGCCATGACGGTGGAGCGCGAGGTGGTGGCGTTCTACGCGGCCCTGATGATGAAGGACCGCGTGGGCGAGGAGTTCGACGCGACGGTGGCGGGCATCGCCGAGTTCGGCTTCTTCGTGGAGCTGGACGAGGTCCATGTCGAGGGCCTGGTGAAGGCGGAGACGCTGGGGCCGGGCTCCAAGCTGGACAAGCGCACGCACTCGCTCGTGTATTCGAATGGCCGGCGCGTGCGCGTGGGTCAGAAGCTGCGCGTGCGGCTGCTGTCCGCGAACACGACGTCGCGGAAGATCGACTTCGAGCCGCTCCAGTTCGCGGACGAGGCTCCGCTCCAGCGGGCCACCGGAGCGCGGCCGCCCATGCGCCGCCGCGAGTACGCCAACGAAGCGCCGGGCCGTCACACGGGTGGCAGGACCGGACGCCCCGAGCGCGAGGCCGCGAAGACGGGCCGCACGCCGTGGCGGAAGCCCGCGGCGAAGGAGACTTCGGACGCGGAGCAGTGGAAGTCGCTCGGCGAGGCGGAGGAGACGCCGTTCGGCGTGAAGACGTGGGCCCCGCCCTCGGCCGAGGACATCGCGACGGAGGATGCCGCGGCGCTCTCCGGGTACGGCAACGAAGCCTCGGAGGAGGAGGCGGCGGCCCGGCCGCGTCCGCGCGGACGGTTCAGCCGGGAAGGGCGCCGCGAGGAGGCCGCGCCCGCTCGCGCCACCTCCCGCTTCCTGCGTGCCCGCACGGAGGAAGCCCCCGCGCCGAAGGCGGAGCCGGCCGCTCCGGCCAAGGGCAAGCGCCGGGTGATCCGCCCCGCGCGTCCCGAGTCCGTCACTCCGGAAGAAGCCCCGGCGACGGGTGAGGACTTCACGCCGGCCTTCGACGCCGGGCGCCCGGGCGAGGAAGCTGCTTCGCGCGCGAAGGCGCCTCGCGAGGACTTCACACCCTCGTTCGACGCCGACGACAGCGCACCGGCCGCTTCCCCGCACCCGGGGTTCGACCGGATCCGTGCCCTGGCCGCGCAGCGGGGCCAGCTCTCCTCGGGGGAGGCTCCGAGCCGCGCGGGCGCGGCCAAGAAGGTCCGCAAGGCGGCCGCGGGCTCGAGTGGTGCCCGGGCGAAGCCCTCGAAGAAGGCCGCGCCGGGGAAGAAGTCCGGCGGGGCCAAGGGCGCGGGCAAGAAGCCGGGTCGTGGCGCTCCGGGCAAGCGCAAGCGTTGAACGCGGGGCCGGGCCTTCCGGCCGCGCCGCCGTTCCATTCAAGGAGGCCGTGTGGGTGCTGTGCGAATCGTGGGGTTGATGCTCGCGGTGGCGGGCGGGGTGCTGCTGTTCACCGGGCTCAATGCGCGGGACTCGATCACCGAGCGCGCCACCGAGCTCATCACCGGCCGCAACACCGAGCAGACCACGCTCTACGTCGCGGGCGGCGGCGCCGCGCTCGTGGGCGGCATCCTGCTGGCCCTCTTCGGGGGAGGACGAGGCCGGCGTTAGGCCCCGTCCCCACCGCCCGCACTACTTGTTGGAGGCCTGCGCGGCCTTGGCGCGCTTGGTCGCCTCGCCGAACTGCTTGGTGGACTCGTTGGCCTGAGCGGTCAGCTCCTCAATGCGCTTGGCGTGCGCGGCGGAGCTGGCCTTGGCGGCGGCGACGCGCTCCGCGGCCTGCGGATCCACGACGGGCTTCTTGCCCTTCTCCGGCTTGGGCGGCGTGGCGGCCTCGACGGCCTCCTGATCCGCGGCCTGCTGCAGCGACTTCTCGTGCTCGATGTACTTGAACATCACGATGCGCTTGTTGAGGTACGTGTTGGGCAGGTCCGGGTTGATGGCGATGACCTGGTCATACGTCTTCAGCGCGAGATCCAGCTCCGCGGGGTTGGCGGGAGCGGACATGGAGCGGGCGCCACCGCGCTGCGCGTGCACCTCCGCGATCCAGCCGAGCGCGTCGGTGTCCTTCGGGTTGATCTTCAGGCACTCCTGGAAGTACTGCTCCGCCTTCTCCAGCGGGCCGTTCTTCGCGTACATCGCGGCGACGTTGCGGTAGGCCTCGGCCTTGTCCTGGGGCGTCTTCGCGAAGTCCACCAGCTTCAGCGCGGCCTGCGCGGCCTGGTCCGTCTGGCCCGCCTGCAGGTGCGCGAAGGCCTTCTTCTCCCAGACCTTGTCCTGGGTCGGGTCGATCTTCAGGGACTCCTCGTACTCCTTCACCGCCTCCGCGTAGTTCTTGTCGTGGAGGAAGTTGGTGCCCTTGACCCGGTGCTCCTTGGCCTTCTCCGCCTTCTCGTCGCCACAGCCGAAGGACCCGCCCAGGGTCAGCACGCCCAGCATCAAACCCACGCTACCCAGCCGCTTCATGCCCAAAGCCTTTCGTAGAGGTTCCAGGGGCACGTCCCAGCCGGGGGCCCCGCGTGGCGCGGAATATACCCGAACTTGCCTCGGCTTCAGGAGCGGGAGCGCGCGAGCAGGGAGACGAGCAGGGGTGCGCCCAGGGCGGCTGTCACCACTCCCACGGGCAATTCACGCCCGGGGAGGATCATCCGCGCCGACGCATCGCACAACGCGAGGAAGGCGGCCCCCACCACCACGGAGCCGGGCAGCAGCACGCGGCGGCTCACCCCCAGCGTCCGGCGCACGAGGTGCGGGACGATGAGCTCCACGAACGCGATGGGGCCGCACCACGCGACGCAGGCGGCCACGCCCAGCGCCCCAAGGCCGATGGCCACCGTGCGCACGCGGCGGACGGGGACGCCCTGGGACTCCGCGTGTTCCTCGCCGGCGATGAAGACCTCCAGCGCGCGGGTGAGGGCCAGCAACCCCACGACGGTGACGGCCGCGAACGGCGTGAGGAGCAGCACGCCCGAGTAGCCCACCTGCGGCAGGTGGCCCAGGGACCAGCGCATGGCGGCCATCAGCTCCGCGGAGTCCGCGGTGAACTGCAAGCCGGTGGAGATGGCGCCCGCCGCCATGGAGCAGGCGATGCCAGCGAGCACCACGTCGTTCATCCGCACGCGGCGGCCCGCGGCGATGGCGGCCACCACCAGGCTGACGCCGAGCGCCCCCACGAAGGCCGCGGCGGTGATGAGCGGCAGCCCGCCCGGAGCGAGCCGGGCGCCCAGGATGATGGCCACCAGCGCGCCCAGGGTCGCCCCCGCCGTGGTGCCCACGGTGCTGGGCGCGGCCAGCGGGTTCGCGAAGAGGGCCTGGTACACGGCGCCCACCAGCGACAGCGTGCCGCCCACCAGCATCGCCATCAGCGTGCGGGGCACGCGCAGCTGCCAGAAGATGAAGTCCGCCGTGCCGTGGGACATCCCGGGGCCGATGAACGGCGCCACCGCGCAGGCGGCCAGGCACACCCCCAACAGGAGCCAGACCTTCATGGGGCACCTCCGCTCCGGGGCAGGCCCACGAAGATGCGGTGGCCCTCCACGGACGTGCCGTGCATGCGCACGCCGAACAGCTCTCCCAGCTGCTCCCCCAGGTCGGGCGCGTCGAGGGACCGCTCGAACGCCACGCGGCCCTGGAACAGGCCGACGACGCGAGGAGCGCGCGTGCCCGGCGCGTGGGTGTGCAGGAGCGCGTTGATGTCGTGGGTGACGCAGAGGATGCCGCGTCCCGAGCGCCACAGTTGGCCCATGTGCGTGTACAGCTCCAGTTGGTGCGCGGGGTCCAGGAAGTTGGCGGGCTCGTCCAGCAGCACCAGCGGGGTCTCCTGCGCGAGCAGTCCCGCGATCGCCACGCGCTGCCGCTCGCCGCCGGACAGCTCCGTGATGGGGCGCAGGGCGAAGGACGCAGCGCCCACTTCCGCGAGCGCCTGGTTCGCCGCCGTTTCGGAGGCGCGGCGGGATTCAGGAAAGCGGTAGCGCGCGGAGACGACCTGCTCCAGCGCGGTGATGGGCTCCGCCGCCTCCAGCCGCTGGGGCAGCCACGCGAGCCGCGCCGCGCGCTGCCGGGGGGCCAGGGCAGCCACGTCCTTCCCGTCGACGAAAACATGGCCCGAGTCCGGGCGCAGCAGGCCCAGCGCCACGCGCAGCAGCGTGGACTTGCCCGCGCCGTTGGGGCCGACGATGGCGACGAAGTCACCCGGCGCCACGTGCAGGGACACGCCGTCCAGCAGCGTCCGTCCCCGCGCCCGCACCGTCACCGCGTCCAGTGTCAGGCCCGCCGTCATCGCGGGGAGGGCAGCGTGCCCAGCGCGGCGCGAAGCCGCTCGACGACGTCGAGGATGGCGGGCCCGGTGGACTGCACGTCGGAACCGATGACCAGCCGCACCCGGTCCTCCCGCGCCGCGCGCAGGCCGGTGAGCTGCTTCCACGGAGCCAGGGCCTGCGCCTGCTGCCCCGCGTCCAGTGACGGCACGTTGAGGAGCACCAGCACCGCGTCCGGATCCAGCGCGATGACACCCTCCAGCGACAGGTTGGGGGGACCGGTGCGCTCCTCGGGGACGGCGTTGCGAGCCCCCGCGGCTTCCAGCGCGGCGCCGTGCAGCGACGCGCGCTTCATGTACCAGACCTCCGACAGCGTGCCCGCCACGTCGCCCAGCACCAGCAGCACGCGGGGAGCGTCCTTCGGCGCGGGGCGCGACAGCGTCGCGTTCAGCTCTTGCGCGAGCGCGGTGGCCTGGGGCTCGCGGCCGCTCAGGCGGCCCAGCTCCTTCACGCTGTCCACCACCTCCGGGAGCGACGTCCAGGGCAGCACCTTCAGCGGCGCGAGCGCGGAGAGCGCCTCCGCCGGGGCCTGCTTCACCTGCTGATCCACGAGCAGCGTGGGCTTGAGCTTCGCGATGGCCTCGAAGTTGGGCGCGAACGTGGTGCCCACTTTCGGCAACGCGGGCGTACCTGCGGGCAGGGCGGTGTAGTCGGACACGCCCACGACCTGCGCGCCCGCTCCCAGGGCGAACAGCGTCTCCGTGACGGAGGGGGACAGCGAGACGATCCGCCGCGCCCCGGTCTCCGGGGCGGGGGGCGCCGGACGCTGGCAGCCCGCCACGAGCGCGAGCACCACGCAGAGCAGGGAGGGGAGGCGGAAGGGACTCATGGGCGGGCCGACTTCTAGCACGCGACTCGCGGGGGAGCGTCCGGGAAGCGGCGTCCCGGGTTTCGCTTATCCTGCGGGCTCCTCACAGGGGGAATACCCGGACATGTCTTGGATGAACTGGTCTTCGCGCGCGCTCTGCGCCGCGGCGCTGTTTTGCACTTCGTCGGCCCTTGCCGCGTCGCCGTTCGCGGAAGGGATGGTTTCCATCACGTTGGATGACGGATGGAGCACGCAGTACACGCTGGCGCGGCCGGCGCTCAAGTCGCGGAGCATCCCCGCCACGTACTACCTGGTGACGGACGCCATCGCCCAGGGGTGGGGGGGCTACATGAGCCTTGCGCAGGTGCAGACGCTCAAGGCGGAGGGCAACGAAATCGCCAGCCACACGCGCACGCACGCGGACCTGCCCACGCTGACGCCCGCGCAGCTGACGTCGGAGCTGCATGACTCGCGCACGTGGCTGCAGACGAACGTGGGGGCGGCGTGCGGCAAGGACTTCGCGTCACCCTACGGCGCGTACAACGCGACGGTGATGACGGCGCTGAAGGCGGAGTACGCCAGCCACCGCACCATCAACGCGGGCCGCAACTACAAGGACACGGTCATCTACGAGCTGCGCGCCAACGACGTGTCGAGCGCGGTGACGGTGGCGCAGGTGAAGGGGTGGATCAACCAGGCCATCGCGGAGAAGAGCTGGCTCATCATCCTCTTCCACGAGTTCACCAGCGGCACGCCCACGCGCGAGACGCAGTACAAGACGACCAACTTCACCAGCATCCTCAACTACGTGAAGTCCACGGGCATCCGCACCGTGACGGTGGAGGAGGGGCTGGCGTTGACGGACGGCCTCACGGAAGCGCCGCCTTCCGTGGGCACGGTCGTCTACGACGACGCGATGGGCAGCGGCTTCCAGGACTGGAGCTGGGCGACGCACGACCTGGACCAGGCCGTCACGGTGCACGCTGGATCCACGGCCATCGGCTTCGAGCCGGACTACTGGGAGGCGCTGATGTTCCACCACACGGGCCTGGACCTGTCGCAGTACCAGTCCGTGGACCTCTGGGTGCACGGAGGCACGACGGGCGGGCAGCAGGCGCGGCTGGCGCTCTACAACGGCGGCACGCTGCTGGGCAGCATCAACCTGGAGACGGCGCTGGGGCATCCCATCGCGGCGGGCAGCTGGCAGAAGGTGTCCATCCCGCTGAGCACCCTGGGCGCGACGTCCGGCACGGTGGATGACTTCTACGTGATGGACGATTCCGGGTCGGATCAGGGCACGCTGTACGTGGACGACTTCGTGCTCGTGCCGTGATGACGACACCGGCCAGCCACCCCGCACGAGGGATGGCTGGCCCGTACGTTCGTTCGCGGATCAGCCGCCAGCGATGATCGCCGTACCGCAAGAGTACGGCGTCCCACCTGAGCCGTTCTGCCGGCAGGCCACGATCTTGACCTGTGCCCCCTCGCGGACGATGTCCACGTTGTTGCCCTTGGAGGTGTTGTACCCGGTTCCAACGTAGACGCGTGCGAAGGCCTTCCACGTTCCGTTGGCCTGCTTGACCTCGACCCAACCGACGACGCCCTCGTTGTCGGAGTCTAGGTCGTACACGGTGTAGATGTCGCCGCCGTCGTCGAAGCAGGTCCTGCCGGCGGCCTGGCCCGCGTCCGTGGTGTATGCACAACCGCTCGCCGCGAAGGCCGGGGCCGCACACAAGCCCGCCAGAACAGCGACCGCGCCCAATGCCTTACGGATGATCATGCCCTTCATCTGGAGCCTCCGGGTCTATCGGTGAATGAGCGCTGTCAGCGGCCTGAGCCCTCGCGCCCGCCATCAGAATAGAGGAGGGATTTCATTAATTCCACGGATGGCCGCTTAATCGTCTTTATGGTTGGGTATGCGTCAAAACCAGACGATTCAGCGGACGTGGGTTGCAATCGCGCGCGCCGGGGTCCTCTCCGGCGCACGCGTGAAGACAGCCGGGCCTACAGCTTGATCAGCTCCACGTCATCCATGTGGATGAAGTTGGAGCCGTTGTGGGCGGGCGACTTGCTGTGCAGGCCGAACTCCAGGTAGCCGTTGGTGACGTTGACGGCGGGCGTCTCCAAGAGCGTGTAGTTGCCGTAGGTGCCCAGGTTGGTGACGGCCGCGGCGCAGTCGCCGCAGTTCTTCACCTGGAAGCGCGCGAAGTCGAACGTGCCTCCCTTGCGGAACCAGGCGCGCAGCTTGTAGTTGCCCGACGCCAGGCCCGTCTTCGTCTGGTACGTCCAGGCTTCGTAAGGCGCCGCCGACGTCCAGTGCGTCAGGTGGAAGCTGCCCGAGTGACCGCCGTTGTACGTCTCCGAGAACGCCGCCGTCGCCGTGCCGTTCGGGCTCCAGGTGTTCCAGCCCGTCATGCCCTGCTCGAAGCCCGCGTTGGTGAGCCCCAGCGACTGCGAGCCGCCCGGCTGGTACCAGCGCACCCACTCCACCTCCATCGTCTTCCGGGCGCCCCACGGCAGGTCAATCGAGGCCGGCGCCGGGTTCCCGTACCAGACGCCTCCCAGCGCCAGGTTCAGGATGAGGTAGTGGTTCTGCTGGAACTCCGACTCGTTGTGGTTGAACGTCGCCGTGGACACGAAGTCCTTGTCCAGGCGGAACACCATGGTGTTCGCCGTCCACTCCACTTCATACGTGTGGAAGTCCTGCGACAGGTCCACGCCGCGGCTCGCGCCCGTGCCCCAGTCCGCGTTGCCGCCGTTGTGCCAGTGCACCGCCGACTTCATCCACGTGGGCTCCGTGGACTTCCACTCCAGGATGTCGATCTCTCCCGCGGCGGGCCAGCCCGCGCTCTGGATGTTCGAGCCCAGCGTCCAGAACGCCGGCCACATGCCGTAGCCCGGCGGAATCTTGATGCTCGCGACAATCTTTCCGTAGCGCCCCTCCACCTTGCCCTTGGTGTGGATGCGGCCGGAATAGAACGACCGGTACTGCCCCCCGCAGCGCGAGTCCGTGGGGTTGTCCGCCGTGCGCTCCGCCGTGAGGATCAGCTTGCCGTTGCCCACCGTCACGTTCTGCGCGCGCGGGAACTCCAGCTCACCCGTGCCGAAGTTGCAGTTGTTGGTCACCGGATCCCAGTTGCTCGTCAGCGCGGTCCACGCGCCCGTGTTCAAGGCCGTGCCCGTGAAGTCGTCCTGCCACGCGAGCGACCAGCCCGCGCCCGGGTCGTAGGAGCGCTCGCCCTGCTGCGTCTGGCCGTAGCCTTCCGCCTCCACCAGGGCGGCTTCCGGCTCCGGTGAACAGCCGGAGAGGGTGGTCAGGAGTCCTGCGGCGACAAGGCCAGCTCGAAAGGGGCGGTGCATGAATGCTCCGGGGAAGGGGGAGCATTCATATTTGCCGGCTTTAACGCGGCTTGCCAGGAAGTCTCGAAACGGCTCAACCCAGCCATTGTGGGTTCTGGACGGTCCCGTCGAAGTGGTGGCTCGTCTTGTACTTCTCGTAGGCGCCGTCCTTCGCCGCGTCCTTCGTCTTCGCGAGCAGCGCCTGGACGTCCTTCTCGCTCAGGGGCTTGAAGGTGCGCGCGGCGGTGAGGGCCTGCTGCAGGCGCTCCTGCGAATCAATGCCGGTGATGACGACGCTGACGGGCAGGGACAGGTTGTAGCGCAGGCACTCGGGCGCGGTGACGGTCTTGCTGTCGAGGATGAACGGGTCACCCATGGACTTCATGGCGAGCACCCCGATGCCCTCTTTCACGAGCACCGGCAGCACGCGCTTCTCGAAGCTGTTGAAGTGGGCGTCCATCACGTTGAGGGGCAGCTGCACGGCGTCGAAGCGGAAGCCGTGCTGCTTCGCCGTCTCCAGCATCTTCAGGTGGATGTCCGGGGACTTGTGGCCGGTGAAGCCCAGGAAGCGCGCCTTGCCGGCCTTCTGCGCGTCCTTCATGGCTTCGATGGCGCCACCCTCGGCGAAGGCCTTGTCCGGATCACTGTCGCGGATGACCTCGTGGAGCTGGAGCAGGTCCACGTGGTCCGTCTGGAGGCGCTGGAGGGATTCGTCGATCTGCTTCGCGGCGGTCTTCTTGTCGCGGCCGTCGATCTTCGTCATCAGGAAGGCCTTGGCGCGATAGCCGTCGCGCAGCGCCTTGCCCATGCGCTCCTCGCTCTTGCCGTCGTTGTAGTCCCAGCAGTTGTCCAGGAAGTTGATGCCCTGGTCCAACGCGCCCCGGATGAGCGCGAGGCTCTCCGATTCGTCCTTCTGCTTGCCGATGTGGAAGCCCCCGAGCCCCACGCAGGACACCTGCTGGCCGGTGCGGCCCAGCTTGCGGCGGGGCACGGCGGGCGCCTTCTTCGCCTTGGCGGGCGCGGCACCCAGCACGGGCGGGGCAACCATCAGAGACAGCGTCGCGGCGAGGAATTCCTTCCGGGTCATGCGCGGGCGTCCTTCCAGAGGGCAGGTGGCGTCTGGGAGGCCGACGTTGGGACCGCGCGGGGGCGGGGACAACGGGCGCGGGGGCCGAATGTGCAGGAGCCACCGCTGCGCGGTGGGTGTGCAGGGCGCGGGTGTGCCGCATAATCGACAACCGCATGCGCATCCCCCTCCTTGTGCGGCGCGTGGGTTCGCTCCTCGCGCTGATCCTGCTGGCCGCGTGCCGCATTGAATCCGCCGCGCCGTCGGGAGGCGCCGCCGTGGCGCAGGCCTCGGCCCCGTCCGGCGAGGTGTGGGTCTACACGTCGATGTACCGGCACGTGCTGGATGCGCTGGAGCCTCTGTTGAAGGAGCGGCTGCCCGGTGTGCAGGTGCACTGGTACCAGGCCGGCAGCGAAAAGGTCGCGAGCCGGCTGGAGGCGGAGCGTGCCGCGGGCGCGGTGCGCGCGGACGTGCTGGTGACGTCGGATCCGTTCCTGTACGAGCGGCTGGCGAAGGAGGGTGCGTTCCTGCGCTACGCGTCCGTGAACGCGCTGCGCATCCCTCGCACGTTGGTGGACCTGGACGCGAGGTATGCGGCGGTGCGGCTGTCCACGATGGTGCTGGTGCACCGCGTGGGCGCGGGCGAGGCGCCGAAGTCGTTCGCGGCGCTTGTGGATGGCAGCTGGAAGGGAAGGGTGGCCATCGGGGATCCGCTCACGTCGGGCACGGCCTTCACCTGGGCGGTGTTCCTGCACGCCCGTCGAGGCGAAGCGTACTTCGCGGGGCTGCGGGAGAAGGGCGCGGTGGTCGCGGGAGGCAACGCGGCGGTGCTCCAGAAGGTGGAGAGCGGCGAGGTGGACGCGGGCGTGTTGCTCCTGGAGAACGCCTTGGCGGCGAAGGTGAAGGGCAGTCCCATCAAGGTCGTCTGGCCCGAGGACGGCGCGGTGGTCATCCCAGGACCGGTGGGGCTGTTCGCATCGACTCGGAACCCGGTGGCGGCGAAGGCCCTGGTGGACGTGCTGCTGTCACCGGAGGGCCAGCGCATCATCGTGGAGAAGGGGGACATGCACGCGGTGGACCCGCGCCTGAGCGGCCCGCGTGGCGAGCCCGGCGTGGAGGGGCTGCTGGGCCGCGCGCAGGCCTGGACTCCGGAGCTGCTGGAGCAGGGCCTGTTGCATGGCGGCGACATCAAGGAAGCCTTCAGCCGGGCGTTCGCGCGATGAGCCAGGAACGCCAATGCCATGCCACCGGGAGCTTCCGCACGGATGCGGCCCGGCAGCGGGCGCGAAGCAGCGACATAGGCCCCAGGCACGCCATGCGGGCCCCTTCCCGACCGAACCGGTACCAACTGGTCCGACAGTCGGACCAGTTGCCGCACCCCGGCTGGCGCGGGCGCTCCCAGCTCCTGGTGGATGACGCGGTCAGTCCAAAGGGGATCTTCCGCAGATGTTCATCAGCCCAGGGGAGCCGCCTCGAGGGCCCAAACTGGTCCGACTGTCGGACCAGCTCGCGCAGTGGTGCCAAGTGGTCCGACCCTCAGACCGGTTCAAGCTGGGAGCCCAGGTGGTCCGACAGTCGGACCGGTTCGAGTCGCGAGCCCAATCGGCCCGACCCTCGGACCAGTTCGAACTGGGAGCCCAAGTGGTCCGACCCTCGGACCAGTCCAAGCGGTAGCTCCACGTGGTCCGACAGTCGGACCAGTTCGTGCGGGGGGGACAACCGGTCTGACGGCCCGACCAGTTCGAGCCGGGAGACCAGGTGGTCCGACGGTCGGACCAGTCCAAGCGGTAGCTCCGCGTGGTCCGACAATCAGACCAGTTCGAGCAGTGGCCCCAAGTGGTCCGACACTTGGACCGATTCGGGCAGTGGTCTTGGCTGGTCCGACACTCGGACCCGTTTGTGCGGGGAGCCCACGTGGTCCGACAGTCGGACCAGTTCGTACGGTGCGCCGCGGCAGGGGCGCCTCGGCGTGATTCGCACATTCTCATCGGCTTGGACTGAGCGCCTTTTCGAGGGTCTGGCGCAGCGTGAGCGCCGTTGCACGACCCTTGATGGAGGCGCGCGATGAGGGGCCGGTGGATTGCGTTGGCCGCCTGGCTCGCGCCGCTGCTGCTCTTCGCGGTGGTTCCGGTCGTGGCGCTCCTGGGGCGGGGCGTGGGGGCTGCGACGGGCGGATTGGGCACCGTGCTTGCGGCGGAGTCCGGGGCACTGGTGAACACGCTGGGCATCTCCCTGGGCGCGACAGCGTGGGCCCTGTTTCTGGGCGCACCGCTGGCCTTCCTCCTGTTCCGCACGGACCTGCCGTTTCGTGGCGCATTCACCGTGCTGTTCACGCTGCCCTCCGCCATCCCCGCGTTCATCTGGGGCATGGGGTGGCTGTCGCTCGCGAGTCCTCGCGCTGGCTATCTGAACCGCATGCTGGGGGCGGACGTGTTCAACCTCTATGGCGCGGCGGGCATCGCTTTCGTGGAGGGACTGTCGGGCCTGCCGCTCGTGCTGCTCGCGGGGGCCGCGGCGCTGCGGCGCGTGGATCCCGCGCTGGAGGAGGCGGCTCGCGTGTGTGGGGCTTCGCCGCTCCGGGCCTTGCTGAGCACGACGGTGCCCCTGGTGCTGCCCGCGCTGTTGTCGGGCGCGGTGATGGTGTTCCTCATGGCCGCGTCGTCCTTTGGCGTGCCGTACCTGTTGGGCGTTTCAGCATCGCCGCCCACTCGCGTGCTCACCACGCGCATCTATGAACTGGTGCTGCTGGGCAGCGAGGAGGGACTGCCACGCGCGTCGGTGCTCGCGTCGTTCCTCCTGCTGCTCACCCCGCTGGCGCTGGGGCTGACCTGGGTGTTGGGCCGGAGTGGCCGGGTGCGGTTGAGCGCGGGCAAGGGCGTGTCCTCTCGCGTGCTCGCGCTGGGGGCCTGGCGCCCCTGGTCGCTCCTGGCGGTGAGCGGGGTGGGCGGAGTCCTGGTGGTCCTGCCCCTGGCGGCCATCCTGCTGACGTCGCTGCAACGCAGCTTCGGCGCGGCGCTGACGTGGGACACGCTCACGCTGTCGCACTGGTCCGGCGTGCTTTGGGACTCGCGCACGCTCCGGGCCACGGGGCGCAGCGTGTTGCTCGCGGGCGGGGCGGGCCTGCTGGTGGTGGCGCTGGGGCTCGCGGGTGCGCTCTTGCGGCGGGCCTTCCGTCGCGGCGGAGCGGGCGTGGAGGCCATGGCGGTGTGGCCCTTCGCGGCGCCGGGCACGGTGCTGGCGCTCGCGCTGCTGGTGGCGTTCTCACGCGACTGGCGGCTGGTGGTGCTGGACCGCGTCGCGTTCGTGCTGGCGCTGGCGCATACGCCGTGGCTGCTGCTTGTGGGCTACGTGGGAAAGTACCTGGCCCTGGGCGAGCGCAACAGCTCCGAGGCCCTGGCTCAGGTGGATCCGTCCCTCGCGGAGGCGGCTCGCGTCGGCGGTGCGGGGCCCGTGCGGGCATTCGTGGACGCGACGCTGCCGTTGCTGCGGCCCGCGCTCACGGTGGCGTTCGTGCTCGCGTTCCTCGCGTGCGCCACGGAGATCACCCTGTCCGTGCTGCTGGTGCCCGCGGGCTCCGAGGTCCTGGGGACATTGTTGTTCGAGTTGCAGAGCTACGCGGACCCTGCCGCCGCGGCCGTGCTCGCGTGCGCGTTCGTGGCGCTGGTGGTGGCGGGACAGGCCGTGCTGGCGTGGGCCCGGCGTCGCGTTCCGGAGGTGCGGTGATGGCGGCCATCGTCCTGGAGGGCCTGGTCAAGGCGTATGGCGGGACGCCCGTGGTGCGCGGTCTGAGCCTGCAGGTGGGGCAGGGCGAGCTGGTGTCCCTGCTCGGGCCTTCTGGCTGTGGCAAGACGACGACGCTGCGGATGCTCGCGGGGCTGGAGCATCCGGACGCGGGCATCATCCGGCTGGGAGAGGAAGTCGTCGCCGGGCCCGGCGTGCGGGTCCCGCCCGAAAAGCGCGGCCTGGGCATGGTGTTCCAGAGCTACGCCATCTGGCCGCATCGCAGCGTCGAGGCGAACGTCGCCTATCCCCTGGTGCTGCGGAAGGTGCCCCGGCACGAGGTGGCCTCCCGCGTGCGCGAAGCCCTGCGCTGGGTGCGGCTGGACGCGTTCGCCGCGCGGATGCCGCACGAGCTGTCGGGAGGACAGTTGCAGCGCGTGGCGCTCGCTCGGGCGCTGGTGGCGGATCCGCGCGTGCTGCTGCTGGATGAGCCCCTGTCGAACCTGGACGCCGCCCTGCGCGAGGAGCTGCGCGCGGAGATCGCCGCGCTCCGGGCCCGACTGGGCACGACGCTGGTGTTCGTCACGCACGACCAGGGTGAGGCGCTGGCCCTGTCGGACCGCATCGCCGTGATGAACCGGGGCGTCATCGAACAGGTGGACACGCCGGAGCGGCTGTACCGGGAACCCGCCACGCCGTTCGTCGCGGGCTTCGTCGGGGGCGCCAACGTGCTGCGCGGAGAAGCCCGCGCGGGCACCTTCTACTGCGCGGGGACGGACACCGCGTTCGAGCTGCCCATGGAGGCGAAGGGCGGACCGGGGACGCTGGTCGTGCGTCCGGAGGACCTGGAGCTGGGGGACACCGGCACACCGCTGGTGCTCTCCGCTCGCCTGTTCCTGGGACACGCGGCGGAGTACCGCTTCCCGGTGGGAGACGCGTTCCTGCGCGTCATCGGACCGGCGCTGGAGGGCGTGCGCGCCGGGCAGACGCTCCGGGTGCGCGTGCGCAAAGCCACCGTGTTCAACGCGGGCGCTTGAGGCTCAGTACAGCGACGTCTTCAACCGGCCCGGCAGATCGCGGTCGTACTCGACGCCTTCAATGGTGCCCTGGCTCAGCGCTTCGAGGATGGAGCCGTTGCTGGGCAGCTCCGTTCGGGCGACGTGGCGGGCCGGATCCCAGAGCCCGGCGCGGATCAACGAGCGGCTGCACTGGAAGAAGACCGTCTCCACGGTGATGCGCAGGACAGAGCGCGGCAGCTTCCCCTCGAAGGTGAAGCGCTCCAGCATCGACGGCTCGATGACGATGCTCGCCCGGCCGTTGACGCGCAGGGTTTCGTTGACGCCGGGAACGAAGAACAGCAGCGCGACGCGCGGATCCGCCAGGACGTTGCGCAGCGAGTCGATGCGGTTGTTGCCCCGGCGGTCGGGCAACAGCAGCGTGTGCGCGTCCTCGATGACCACGAACCCCGCGGGGTCCCCCCGGGGCGACGCATCCAGCCCTTCAGGGCCGGTGGTGGCGAGCACCATGAACGGCGAGCGTTCGATGAAGGGCCGGTACGCCGGGTGGAGGTGGTCCACCTCCTTGAGCACGGACGACTGCCCGGGAACCCCGTACAGGCGTTCGAGCGTCTCCACATCGTTCACGGTCTTCATCTGGGATGCCTCCTGGGTGGCCATCTTCGCTTTTTAAATGCCCATGTCACACGCGGCACCCGCTGAGTCGTCCTGGGGAGGAGGGCAGGCAATCCGCCGCCCAGAACAGGGAGTTCCTAATGAAGGCCAGGATGAATCCTTTCGCGGTCGCGCCGGAAGCCGTCAACGTCATGCTGGAGCTCAGCAAGAAGGTGGAGGGCCTGGGGCTGGAGTCGAGTCTCCGGGAGCTGATCAAGATCCGCGCATCCCAGATCAACGGCTGCGCCTTCTGCATCCACATGCATACCCGCGACGCCCGTGCGCAGGGGGAGACCGAGGAGCGCATCTACCTGCTGGGCGGCTGGCGGGAGTCGCCGCTGTACACCGAGCGTGAGCGGGCCGCCCTGGGCTGGACCGAGGCCCTGACGCTCGTCTCCCAGACGCACGCCCCGGACGAGGACTATGCTGCGCTCAAGCCCCACTTCACCGAAGAGGAGATCGTGAAGCTGACCCTCATGATCGCGATCATCAACTCCTGGAACCGGTTCGCCATTGGCTTCCGGTCCATCCACCCGGTGACCTCGCGCAGTGAAGCCGCCTGACGTGAACCCCGCGGACATCTTCGACCCGCTCCGCCCCCGGCTGCTCCGCATCGCGTACCGGATGCTGGGCATCGTCGCGGAGGCGGAGGACGTGGTGCAGGAGGCGTACCTCCGTTGGCACCAGACGGACCGCGACGCCGTGCGGGACGCCGAGGCCGTGCTGGTCCGCACGGTGACGCGCCTGTGCCTGGACGTCCTGAAGTCCGCGCGCGTCCGGCGCGAGGAGTACGTGGGCACCTGGCTTCCAGAGCCCATCATCGAGACAGTGGAGGGCGATGACTTGACGCTGACCCTGATGATGGCCCTGGAGCGCCTGTCTCCGCTGGAGCGGGCCGCGTTCCTCCTGCACGACGTGTTCGGCATGGACTTCGAGGAGGTGGCGAAGGCCATCGACCGGGACCCCGCGGCGTGCCGCCAGCTCGCCAGCCGGGCACGGGCCCACGTGCAGGAGGCCCGGCCCCGCTTCCCCGTGACGGAGGCGAAGGGCCACGAGCTGGCCTCGGCGTTCCATGCCGCATCGCGGAGCGGTGACACGCACGCACTCCAGGCGCTCCTGGCCCAGGACGTCGTCCTGTACGCCGACGGTGGCGGCAAGACGAAGTCGGTGCTCAATCCCATCTACGGTCAAGAGAAGATCGTGCGCATGTTCGAGGCGTTCGTCCGACGCGCGGGCGTCAACGCGTCACAGCTCTTGCACGAAGGCACCATCGACGGCCTGCCCGCGTTCGTCACCCTGGAGGCGGATGGGACGCTGCAGACCACGGCGCTCGGCATCGAGGACGGCCGCATCGTCACGCTCTACATCACGCGCAACCCCGACAAGCTGATGGGTATCCGGCGGGCGGTGGGCGGCGAGCTGTCGTAGGGCCTCAGGTCGCGGCGAAGGACTCGCGCGCGAAGTCGACGAAGCGGAGCAGGGCGGGCGAGCCGCCGGACTTGCGCCAGGCGATGGCGGTGTTCGTCACCGGCGCGTCCTCCGGCAAATCAATGAAGGCCACCCCGGAGTGGTGCTCCGTGTCGGGCGTGTGCGGCATGGGCGCGATGCCGAAGCCCGCGGAGACGAACCAGATCTTCGTCGCGACGTTCTGCGCGTACTGGCGCACTGCGGGTTCGACGCCCACGTCGCGGAGCCGGTCGAAGAACGCCGCGTAGTAGTCAGGTGGCGCGACCCCGGGCTCCACCAGGACGAGCGGTTCATCCCGCAGGTCCTTCCACGCCACCGCCTTCCGCTTCGCGAACGGATGCCGTGAAGGCACCGCCAGCCGGAAGGGCTCCCGCCGGATGAGGTGCGAGACGACGTTCGGGGGCATCCGCTCGCGCGGGCGCAGGATGCCCACATCCAGCGTGCCCCGCTCCAGCGCGTCCAGCTGCCACGCCGACGGGTGGTTGCTCAGCTCGATGTGGACCCCCGGCACCTTCTTCTGGAAGGCCCGGAGCATCGCCGCGAACCGGGGCGTCGCGAACGACGAGATGAGCCCCAGCACCAGCACGTCCTGTTCGCCACGGGCCTGCCTGGCCGCGTGTTCCTGGAAGCGCCTGGCGCGCTCCAGCAGTTGGTGGGCTTCCGGCAGCAGCTCGCGCCCCAGCTTCGTCAGGCGCACCGCGCGGCTCTCCCGTTCGAAGAGGGCGCCGCCCAGCTCCGTTTCGAACTTGCGGATCTGCTGACTGAGCGGCGGCTGGGCAATGTGCAGCCGCTTCGCCGCTCGGGTGAAGCTGAGCTCCTCCGCGACCGCGACGAAGTACCTCAGGTGGCGCAGCTCCATGGTCCATACGCTCCAGGTCTGGGTCCAAGACCCAGGATATATTGGAAGTATGGGTGGGGGAGCGCTAGGCATGTCGCATGGAGACCCCCTCCGCCACGCTCCCCGCCGCCGTGCCGCAGGCCGCGCCGATGGACCGCCGGCTGCTGTGGACGATGACGGCGGCGACCGTGCTCGCGGTGGGCAACGTCTATTACAGCCAGCCGCTGCTGGGCGTCATTGCCCAGACCTTCGGCCTGTCCGCCTCCGCGGTGGGCTCCGTGCCGATGACGTCGCAGCTGGGCTACGTGGCGGGGCTGGTGCTGCTGACGCCGCTGGGCGACGTGCTGGAGAAGCGCGGCCTGCTGGTGATGCTGCTGGGGCTCGCGGCCGCTGCGCTCTTCGCGGCGGGGCTGGCGCCCACGTTCCCGTTGTTCCTGGCCGCCTGCGTCGCCATCGGGCTGACGTCCGTGCTGGTGCAGATCCTCATCCCCTTCGTCGCGGCGCTCAGCTCGCCGGAGGAGCGGGGCCGGAACCTGGGCGTGGTGCTCAGCGCCGCGCTGGTGGGCGTGCTGCTCTCCCGCACGCTCAGCGGCTTCGTGGCGACGCACCTGGGCTGGCGCGGGGTGTACTTCGCGGCCGGCGCGACGATGGTGGGGCTGGCGATGACGCTGCGAATGGGGCTGCCTCGCTATGAGTCCTCCACGCGGCTGTCGTACCCGCGCCTGTTGCAGTCGCTGTGGGTCCTGCTGCGGGACGTGCCGGGGCTCCGGGCCATCGCGCTCACGGGCGCGCTGATGTACGCGGCGCTCTCCGCGTTCTGGGCGTCGCTGGCGTTCTTCCTGAGCAGTGACGCGTACCACCAGGGGCCCGGGACGGCGGGCATGTTCGGCCTCATCGGGACGGTGGGGGCGCTCGCCGCGAACATCACGGGACGGCACGCGCAACGGATTGGCGCGCGGAGGATTGTCCGGGCGTGCATTGTCACGATGCTCGCGGCGTTCGGGGTCTTCGCCGCCTTCGGGACGCTGTGGGCCGGGCTCATCGCGGGCGTGGTGCTGCTGGACCTGGGAGCGCAGGCCGCCACGGTGTCCAACCAGACGGAGCTGTACCGCCTGCACCCGACCGCGCAGACGCGCCTCAACACGCTCTACAAGATGTTCTACTTCGTGGGCGGGGCCTGCGGGTCCGCGCTCTCCGCCATCGCGTGGGACCACGCGAGCTGGAAGGGCGTGTGCGCGGTGGGCGGTGGGTTCCTGGTCATCGCGTTCGTGTGGGAGCAGGTCCAGGCGCGGCGGGCCCAGGCGTCGCCTTCCGTATAGGGTGGGGCTCATGTCCCGCCGCTTCCATGCCGAGCCGTTGATCCTCGTGCTGCGCCACCTGGAGGCCTTGCTGCCCTCCGGGCCTGTCTCCATCGAGGTGCCGGATCCGGACCTGGGCCATGGGCGCTATCCCGGGGAGCGCGTCGAGGGCGGGGGCGTGCACCGGCCGCTGCGGAGCTGGTGCGACCTGGCGGAAGGGCTGTCGTGCCGCCTGCGCACGCCGCGCGCGGTGGATGCGACGCACGTCCAGCTGACGTTCGAGCCACTGGGGTCGGAGGCGTCGTGGCACGCGGGAGGAGGCACGCGCACGGGGGCGCCGCAGGAGCGCTACGGCGCCGCGTCCGACTTCGCGCGCGTGCGGAAGTTCGAGGACGCGGGCTTCCTGGTGCCGTGGCTGGAGGCGGTGGGACGGCTGGCATTGCCACCCGGCGCACGGCTCCTGGACCTGGGCGTCAACCGGGGCGATGAGCTGGCTGCCTTCGCGGACGTGGAGGGCATCCGCTTCGTCGGCGTGGATCACAGCGCGAGCGCCCTGGAGGAAGCGCGTGCGGCGTTCCCGGATGCGCGGCACACGTTCGTGCAGGCGGACCTGAACGCGCTGCCAGCGGACCTGGGACGCTTCGACGCGGTGGTGTCAGTGGGCACGTTGCAGAGCCCGGGCGTGGATGACCGGGCGCTCCTGCGCAAGCTGGTGCAGGAGCACCTGGAGCCCAAGGCCTCGCTGCTGCTGGGCTTCCCCAACTCCCGCTTCCGCGATGGCGAAGTCGTCTACGGCGCGCGCGTGCGCAACCTGCGCGAGCCGGACCTGTCGCTGCTGGTAAAGGACCTGTCCTTCTACCGCCGCTACCTGCACCAGCACGGCTTCCGCACGTTCCTGGGAGGCAAGTACGACCTGCTGCTTACGGCGGTGAGGGGGCAGGCCGGCGGCTCGGATGACGCGGCCGACTGAATCACGACCGAGTGTCGCGCTGCGAGAGGCGCGAGGCCGCGACCGGAACCACCAGCAGGCTGGCCATCCAGACATAGAAGCCGATGGCGGTCCCCCGCACGTCGGAGTTGTAGGAGTGCATCCCGAAGATCGAAGACAACCCGAGGACGCAGGCCGTACCGCCCCACCAGAGCGCCTTCCGGTCCTTCCCCATCGCGAGCATGACGAGCGACACGGCCAGCAGGGGATTGGCGAACCAACCGAAGTTCCCGGAGACCACGGCCGTAGAGCCGATGAGTAGCAGGAACGCTCCATTCACCGCCGAGTCACCCCCGCCGTGCGGCGTGCGCGTGATCAGCGCGGGCATGAAACAGGCGATCACGAACAGCCCGATGGACACCCCACAGGCGGTGAGGCGTGCGTTCGAGTCGTCGACGTCGCGGACAGGACGCGCCGGAAGGGGAGAGGCCATGCGGTGGAGGCTACTTCATCCCTGGGCCGGACCGCATGAGGGCTCAGTTCAAGCTCCCGTCCGCGGAGAGCACCCAGACGGGATCGAAGCCATCGGTGATGTAGACTCGCATGGCCGGGTTGTTACATCTCAGCCCCAGGCTCTCGCTTTGCGAGGGCGACAACTTCGCGATCTGAACGGCATGCTCGAAGACGTCCTCGGACGTCAGCCGCGGGTTCTCGCGAGCGGTCTGGCAGGCTTCTGTCGCCACGGCATGAAGCCGGTACATCGCCCGGAACTGGGAGGCCTTGCCGGAGAAGAAGAAGCACACCGGTACGGCCAGGATCAGTGCGAGCACCGACAACAGCCGGCTCGGATTGGATGCCTGTGACAGGGTAGCCATGAGCGCCAGGGCCAGGTACAGCCCCGCCATGATCCCGATCGGGTGTTCCAGGAGCGCCAGGGGAAACGGGGCGAAGGACACCGCCATCACCAGGAGCATCGAGAGGAACACCGGTACGGCCAGCATCAGCGCGAGCACCGACAACAGCCGGCTCGGCTTGAGTGCCCGTGACAGGATGGCCCCGATGGCCAGGGCGAAGGACAGCCCCGCCACGGCCACGAGCGGGCTGTTCCTGTAACCCAGCAGCGCTCGGGGAAATGGGGCGAAGGTCACCCCCGCCGCCAGGAGCATCAGCAGTGCAACGAATGGCACTGCCCGCCACAGGGTCGTTTCCTCCTTGAGTCGAAGCCACCTGGGGACCATGCCTTTGTGCGCCTCCGAGCCGGTTCGTGCCCAATGCTACTTCACCACCTTGCCGCGCAGCTTCTCCAACGTCTGCGCGGGTCTCCTCGCGCTTATGGTTCCAGCTCGCTTCGACGCATGGGCAGTCATCCGAGTCGATTCAATCGTCCTCTTCAGGCGCGTCGACGTGGTCGAGTGCAATCCGTATCTGGTCCTGGTAGTGCGGGACGACTTCAACCGCGGCAACACGGTGGAGCACCTCACGTGCTGCGCTGACGTCACCTGACTGCTTCAGTCGGTGTGACTCCACGAGCGCTCGGGACAGGCGGCGCGATCCGTCCCGGATGCGGCGGTGCATTTCCCGCACGAGGGCCGAGGCCATTCTGGGGTCGTTCAATGCCTGCTGTGTCTCTTCTTGTGTGAGTGCCACGTCTGGCGCGATACGAAGCAGCAGGTCGCGCACCTCGTCCGTCACCTGAAGCTCACCCTCTTCAGGGAGCTGGCCCCCTAGAGACCGGATCCGATCCCAGTCTCCAGGATTCATCCTCGTCCTCCTGGTCCCTGGTGGCACAGTTCGAATGGCCACTCATGCTGGCCTTTACATCGCTCCATGCATTGCAGTCGCCGGTCCATCGAGGCTTCTTCTGGCCTGCGCACAGCGTGTACGTATCAATGCAGTGCTGTCTCCAGCCTTCATCCGGTGCGTCATCGGATTCCGCGCTTGTTGCCTTCTGGCTTGAAGCCTGACGTGTGGCTGTCGCGCAGCCCATGCTGAGTCCGAGCACAGCAAACAGCCACGTTGAGGACAGGATGTTCATGGATGCCTCCCGGGTCTACTTCGCCGCCTTTTCGCGCAGCTTCTCCAGCGTCTGCGCCAGGCGGCGCGCGCGGGTCTCCTCTTTCTTCGCGTCGGTGAGCGCCTTCACGAACTCCTTGCGGTGCGTGAACGCGAGCTTCGTGAACACGTCCCGCAGCGCGGGCTCCGCGTCCAGCGCACGCTGGAGGTCCTCCGGCACCTCGATCTCCCGAGGTGCCGTGTCCCGCTCCAGCGTGATGCTCAGCATCGCGCCTTCCTCCACTCCCGCGGCCTCGCGCACCTCCTTGGTGAAGCCCAGGTAGGTGATGCCGCCGTACACCATCAACCGGCTCCGGAAGGGATGCCCGTTGACGGTGCCCACCACGGGGGGACGTGCCTCGCCGTAGGCTTCGCGGCTGTCGAACGGACAGCGCACGAACCGGCCTCCCATGTCGTTGGCCACTTCGAGCTTCGCCTTGAACTTGTGAGAGGCCATGCGCGTGACTCCGTCCTACGGCTTGACGAACTTGAACGCGAACCGGTCGCTCGTGCCCCGGCGCTCACCCGCGGCTCCCGGGCTGGAGCTCCAGTCGCGCGTGTCCTCCGGATTGCGCCAGACCTTGCTCTCCTCCTGGAACTGGAAGCCCGCGGCCTGCACCTCGTCGCGCACCAACTGCTCGTCAATGCGGTGCAGCGTCTGTCCTTCCGTGATGCCCGTGCCCGCCTTCGCGCTGGAGTCGAGGATGACGTACACGCCGCCCGGCTTGAGCGCCTGGAATACCGCCGCGTTCATCTTCGCCCGGTCCACGCCCAGCCACCCCGTGTCGTGGTAGATGATGTGGCTCACCACCGCGTCCAGCGTGCCGTTGAGCTCGGGCGGGAAGGGCGCGTCCAGCTCGCGGTCCAGGCGCACCACGTTCTGGTTCACCGGCCGCGCCAGCCGCTCCTGCCACGGCTTCTCCGCGAACCGCTCCAGCACGACCTTGGGGTTCTCTCCGTACACCTTGCCGGAAGGGCCCACCGCGCGCGCCAGCAGCTCCGTGGTGTAGCCGCCGCCCGCCATCAGCTCCGCCACCTGCATGCCGGGCTTCACGCCCACGAACTCCAGCAGGGCAGCCGGGTGCCGGCCCGTGTCCAGCTTGCGGTCCGCCTCCGTGCGGTCCGGCGCGTCCACCAGTGACTGCGCCGACACGGCCGCCGCCTGCGTCTGGGGGGAGGCCGCCGGAGCCGTGGGCGTCGAGTGGGAACAGCCCGCGAGGGCAAGGAACGAAGCCGCCATCAGTGCATTGCGCATGGGCCATCCATATCGCCGCGGCCCGGCCCTGCCTTCCGAAAAGAGGGCTGCTGTCCGCTTGCGGGACGCCGCGTGCCACGAGCGAACACCGCATGTCCGCCCCCGGGCTCCCCGGCCCGCTTGAGTGGCCATGGCGCTAGAGTTGCAATCCGCTCCGGAGCGCCGCCATGTCCCAGCTCCTCCAAGACGTCCGCCTGTCCCTGCGCCGGATGCGCCGCGAGCCCGTGTTCACCACGGTGGTCGTGGCCACGCTCGCGCTCGCCATCGGAGCCACCACCGCGGTCTTCAGCCTCGTGTACCAGGTGCTGCTCAAGCCCCTGCCGTACCCCGAACCCCAGGAGCTGCTGCGCCTGTACCAGTCCACGCCGCGGCGCGAGCGGGGCGGGGTGGCATATTCGTACCTCCAGGCGTGGCGCGAGCGCTCGGACGCGTTCCTGGGCATCGAAGGCGTCACCGCCATGGACTCCACGCTGACGGGCCCGGGCGCGGCGCAGCGGGTGCGCGCGGGGCTCGTGACCCCGGGCCTGTTGCCGCTGCTGGGCGTGCGGCCCGAACGCGGCCAGGGGTTCGGACCGGAGTCGCAGGTGCCCGGGCGCGACCGGGGTGTGCTCGTGTCGCACGCCTTCTGGTGGAGCCACTTCGCGGGACGCGCGGACGTGGTGGGCCAGACACTCATGCTGGATGGCACACTCCACGTCGTCCAGGGCGTGCTGCCCGCGTCGTTCCGCTTCTGGCCGGGCGTGGACCTGTGGAAGCCGCTGGCCCCCGTGCCTCCGGCCCCGGGCCAGGCGCCGGAGGAACTCTACGTGCGCGGCGTGGGCCGGCTGCGGCCGGGCATCCCGCTGGAGCGCGCCCGCGCGGAGCTGGAGGAACGCTCGCGCGCCTGGGCCGCGATGGTGGGCGGGAGTGAAGCCGTGCCCGGGGTGCGGCTGGTGCCGCTGCACGAACAGGTGGTGGAGACGTCGCGCGAGCAGCTGTGGCTGCTGGCCGGGGTGATGGCGCTGGTGCTGTGCGTGGCCTGCGCCAACGTGGCGAACCTGCTGCTCGCGCGCGCCAGTGCCCGGGAGCGCGAGGTGGCGGTGCGCGCGGCGCTGGGCGCGGACCGGGGCCGGCTGGTGCGCCAGTTCCTGGTGGAGAGCGCGGTGCTGGCCCTGCCTGGTGGCGCGGTGGGGCTGCTGCTGGCGCTGTGGGCCATGGACCTCCTGCGCGTGTTCGTCCCCGGGGAGGTGGTGTCGCCCGAGGAGCTCCGGCTGGAGCCGCACGTGCTCGCCATCGCGGCGGGCCTGTCCCTGACGACGAGCCTCCTCTTCGGCCTGGTGCCCGCGCTGAGAGCGTCCCGCGCGGAGGCGAAGGGCGCGCTCGGAGGCCTTCGCGGAGGGCGGGGCGCGACGGGGCCGGTGCGGGCGGTGCTGGTGGTGGCGCAGGTCGCGCTGGCGCTCGTGCCGCTGGTGGGCGCGGGCCTGATGCTGCGCACGCTCCATGCACTGCACGCCGTGGCTCCAGGCTTTGATCCGCACGGTGTCAGCGCGATGGACCTGTCGTTCCCCCGCGAGGCCTACGGGCAGGACGACACGCGCCGGCGGCGGGTGACCGAGGAGCTGCTGGCGCGGGTGCGGACGTTGCCGTCGGTGCAGGCCGCGGGGCTGGCCAGCACGCTGCCGCTGTGGAACCGCAACGGCTTCAGCGCGGTGCTGCTGCCCGGTGAGTCGGAGCAGGAGGCGCAGGCGCGCGAGCCAGTCAACTTCCGCGCGGTGAGCGACGGCTACTTCGCCACGCTGCGCATCCCGCTGAAGGGGGGCCGCGACGTGAGCGCTTCGGACGGCGCGGGCGCGGCGCCGGTGATGGTGGTCAACGAGACCTTCGCCCGGCGCTTCCTGTCGAAGGGCTCCGCGCTGGGCCAGCGCGCGCGGCTGACGCTCGACGGCGAGCCGTTCCGGGAGGTGGTGGGCGTGGTGGGCGACGTGCACCACGCGAGCCTTTCGGAGGAGCCTCGCGCGGAGGTGTACCTGCCCGTGGCCCAATTCGAGGGCATGCACATGCTCATCGCCGTGCGCGCCACCCGGAACGCGCAGGCGCTGCTGCCCGCGCTGCGCGAACAGCTTCGCGCGGTGGATCCGGGCCTGCCGCTGGTCCAAGTGCGCGACCTGGAGGACGTGGTGGAGGAGAGCCTGGGGCGCACGCGGGTGATGGGCGGCCTGCTCACGGCCATGGCGGTGCTCGCGCTGACGCTGGCGGGCGTGGGGCTGTACGGCGTGCTGGCGTACTCGGTGAGCCAGCGCACGCGCGAGCTGGGCATCCGCATGGCGCTGGGCGCGACGGACCGGCAGGTGCTGTGGCTGGTGGTGGGCCAGGGCCTGCGGCTGGCGGCGATCGGCGTGGCGGTGGGG
>NZ_RAWK01000560.1 GCF_003612165.1 Corallococcus aberystwythensis
CCCCCGAAGAGGCGCCGCCCCCAAGGCCCATCGCTCCACCCGAGGCCTTCCGCGTTCACCACCGGAAGCTGCGGCTCGATATCGACCCGGAGCAGGCCTTCGTCACGCTCCTCGGAGGCAGGGACCACGCGTTCTGGTTGGACAGCAGCCGCGTCGAAGCCGGCCTGTCCCGCTTCTCCTTCATGGGGGACGCCACCGGCCCACACAGCGCCGTCATCCACTACCGGGTGGATCCACGCCGGCTCACCGTGCGCCGGGGCCAGGAAACCGAGGAGCACGCCACGGAGTTGTTCGAGTTCCTCCAGCAGGAGCTGACACGGCTGCGAGCGCCGCCCTCGGGCCTGCCCTTCGACTTCCAGGGTGGCTTCGTGGGCTACCTCGGCTACGAGCTGAAGCGCGACTGCGGCGCGAGCACCCCACAGCCCTCACCGGATCCAGACGCCAGCCTCGTCCTGGCGGACCGGCTGCTGGCCTGGGACCACCTCGAACGCACGGTGTATCTCGTGGCGCTCGCCCCCGAACACGAGGCGGCCCAGGTCCAAACCTGGTTCGACGCCACCGAGTCCGCCCCTGTCTCTTATACAAATCTGACGCTGCCGACGACTTAATAGGTGTAGA
>NZ_RAWK01000561.1 GCF_003612165.1 Corallococcus aberystwythensis
CACGGTGCAGAAGCTCTACAACCTCTACGGGCCCTCCGAGGACACCACCTACTCCACCGCCGCCCTCGTCGGCCGTGACGAAGTGCCTCTCATCGGCCGCCCGCTGCCCGCGACGCGCGCCTACGTGTTGGACGCTTCGTTGCAGCCGGTCCCTGTGGGCGTCGCCGGGGAGCTGTACCTCGCCGGTGAAGGCCAGGCGCGCGGCTACCTCCTGCGTCCGGAGCTCACCGCGGAGCGCTTCGTCCCCGAACCCTACGGGCCTCCCGGCAGCCGCATGTACCGCACGGGAGACCGCGTGCGGTACCGCATGGACGGGCGGCTGGAGTACCTCGGCCGCATCGACTTCCAGGTGAAGGTGCGTGGCTTCCGCATCGAGCTGGGTGAAATCGAAGCGGCGCTCCGCCGCGCTCCAGGACTCAAGGACGCCGTTGTCGTCGCCAAGGGCGAGGCCGCTGACAAGCGCCTCGTCGCGTACGTCACGCCCAAGGCAAATGCCTCGCTGGAAGTGGAAGCCCTCAGGACGCATCTGCGTCAGGGGCTCCCTGAGTACATGGTGCCCACCACCTTCGTGGTGTTGGACGCCCTGCCCCTCAACTCCAACGGCAAGGTGGACCGCA
>NZ_RAWK01000562.1 GCF_003612165.1 Corallococcus aberystwythensis
GCGGTGGGTCGCCTGACGGCCGAGCCCCTGACGAACCTGCCGCCCCAGCGCCTCATCTATGGCGTGCCCGCGCCGCCGCCTTCAGCCAACAGCCATCCCCTCACCATCGGCAGCCTGCGCCGTGGGGGTGGCGGTAGCGGTGGCTCCGGTGGCGGTCGCTGAAACCCTTTTGCTCTCTTCTTCCTCTCCCCTCCTCTGCCGCCGCTCGTGACGGAGACACCGATGCCTGACTTCCTTGGACATGCCGAGAACCCGCTGCGCGAAGAGGAGTGGGCGCGCCTCAACGAGACGGTGATCCAGGTGGCGCGCCGTTCGCTGGTGGGCCGCCGCATCCTGGACATCTACGGGCCGCT
>NZ_RAWK01000563.1 GCF_003612165.1 Corallococcus aberystwythensis
TCCCCGCCCCGCTTCCGCGCGCGCGGGCCGCGCCGGTTCGTCCAGCCCCAGGAGCAGCAGGCTGCCCGCGAGGAACAGGCCGCCCGCCAGGAAGAAGGTGCCCGCCACCGACAGCGCGCGGATGACGGCGGAGGACGCGAACAGCGCCGCGACGAACACCAGGTTCGACGTCGCGTCCAGCAGCGCGAAGAGGGTGGCGCGCTGCCTGGCGGGCGCGAAGTCCGCCACCATCGCGTTGGACACCGGCGCCGCGCTGCGCGACAGCAGCATCTTGAGGATCATCACGGCGGCGAGCGGCTGCGGGTCGTCCACCAGCGCCACCGCCGGCACCATCAGCGACGTGACGAGCGACAGGCCCACCACGAAGGGCTTGCGCCCGTGGCGGTCCGACAGCGCCCCCAGCACCGGCTGCACGAAGATGGGCAGCAGCGCCCCCACCGTGTAGAGCGCGCCAATCTCCTGGAAGCCCAGCCCGCGCGAGCGCAGGTACAACGGCATCACCGGGTTGAGCAGGCCGGAGGCCGCCATGCCCAGGAGCCCCGAGCCCAGCATCACCCGCAGGTTCCCCAGCCCCCGCGTCAGCCCGTACATC
>NZ_RAWK01000564.1 GCF_003612165.1 Corallococcus aberystwythensis
GGAGAGGTAGGGCAAACCGCCCCTAATGTTCTCCAAAGAGATTTCAAGGCTACGCGGCCAAACGAGAAGTGGGTTACCGATGTTACTGAATTTGCAGTCAATGGGCGCAAGCTGTATTTGTCTCCAGTAATAGATCTCTTCAACAACGAAGTTATTTCTTACAGCCTTTCGGAAAGACCAGTGATGAACATGGTTGAGAATATGCTCGATCAGGCATTCAAAAAGCTTAATCCTCACGAGCATCCTGTTCTGCACTCTGACCAGGGATGGCAGTATCGTATGAGAAGATATCAAAATATCCTTAAAGAACATGGTATTAAACAAAGCATGTCCAGAAAAGGCAATTGTCTGGATAATGCTGTGGTGGAGTGTTTCTTTGGAACCTTAAAGTCGGAGTGTTTTTATCTTGATGAGTTCAGTAATATAAGCGAACTGAAGGATGCTGTTACGGAATATATTGAATACTACAACAGCAGAAGAATTAGCCTGAAATTAAAAGGTCTGACTCCAATTGAATATCGGAATCAGACCTATATGCCTCGTGTTTAAC
>NZ_RAWK01000565.1 GCF_003612165.1 Corallococcus aberystwythensis
GGAGGCCTCCTTTGAGGAGTTGCTGCGATCCAAGGAAGTGGCGCTGGATTTTGGCCTGACGGAAAGGCTTCGCGAGCACGAAGCCCAGCTGGTGATCCTGGCCCAGGCTCTGGACCATTACGACTGTCTGATCCACAGCACACCGCACACGCTGGTCGAGCGGGGGCTGCAATCGGCCCTGAAGTATGAGGAGTTTTACCTAAAGCGTTTTGGCGGGCACTACATGGAGTCCGTCTTCCAGATGTACACCCGCATCGCCGGGTTCCTGGCGTGCCGGGCGACCCGCGGCATGCGCCACATCGCCCTGGGGCGACAGGGGTCGTGGTGGGAAATGTTCAAGTTCTTTTTCCACCGCCTCTACGACCACCAGATCGTGCCGTCCACCCCCGCCATGCTGAACCTCGGAACCCGCAACTACTACACGTCCAGCTGCTACCTGGTAAACCCCCAGGCCACCACTAACCAGGCCACCCTCCGGGCCATCACCGGCAACGTGAGCGCCATCCTCGCCCGCAACGGGGGCATCGGGCTGTGCATGCA
>NZ_RAWK01000566.1 GCF_003612165.1 Corallococcus aberystwythensis
CTTCCGTTCCCCCCGGCCCGGGCCCCAACCGCAAGCGGCGGCTGGGGGAAATCCTGATGGACGCCGGACTGCTCACCGAAACCCAGCTGCGCAGCGCGCTCGCCGAGCAGCGCAAATGGGGCGGCCGGTTGGGCCTCACCCTGGTGCAGATGGGCGTCGTGGACGAAAGCTCCATGGTCCACGCCCTGTCGCGGCAGCTGGCCATCCCCACCGTGGAGCTGGACACGCACGTCCCCGTCCCGCACGCCCTCCAGGCGCTGCGCGTGGACATCGCCGAGCGCTACACCGTCTTCCCCATCGCCTACGAGCCCGGCACCAAGACGCTCACCGTGGCCACGTCGGATCCGACCAACGTGGAGTCCCTCCAGGAGCTGGCCTTCCACTCCGGCCAGAAGCTCCAGGTGGTGGTGGCGACCGCGTCCTCCATCGAGCGCGCCATCCGGCACCACTACCACGGGGAGGTCACCTCCACGGCCGCCACGCCGCTGAGCTTCGGCATGGAGGAGGCCACCTTCGAGC
>NZ_RAWK01000567.1 GCF_003612165.1 Corallococcus aberystwythensis
TAACTAAAATATGCTTATGAGCCTTTTTTATCTCCCCATTTGGATTAGTATCTTTATCATGTAATGGAGATTCCACCCATTGTATATGTTCATTATCTAATATATCTCTCCAACCTTCATCAACACTTTCTGGATTAATTACAAAGGTCCAATTTCTATTTCTTACATTACCTTGTGATGCCTTATTTGCCATGATATAATTACCTCCGAATACCAGTTTATGCTGCCATAGCCACATGGCAGTATTTTTTTATCTATTTTTATGCTTTTTATCAAAATCTTGTAAAGCTAACGCAATTACCGCACTTTTTGATACTCCTAAATGTTTTGCCAATTCATCTAACTTTTCCGACATCTCATCTTTTAAAGTTACTTGCAATCTTTTGCTCATGTTGTAACCACCTTTCAAGTTATTACAGTCAATTATACACAAAATAACACCATAATTCAATCATTTATACACAAAAAGTGACCGTGAACAATGAACAACACTGCGGGGGTCGTAGTACCCCC
>NZ_RAWK01000568.1 GCF_003612165.1 Corallococcus aberystwythensis
TCCGCAAGCTATGCAGCCCCGTGTTCGCCATCAACCCCGCCCTACACTACACGACCCTCGAGATCCCCGGGGCCCGAAGCTTCGGGGGGTCTGGGGGATACGGCGAAGTCCAACTGATTCGCGAACATAAGCTTGCCGTTAAGACCATAAAGGAAAAGGAGTAGTTTGCCGTTGAGCTCCTCGCGACCCTGTTGGTCGGGGAGGGCGCTCTACGCGCCGGCCGCACCCACAACATCCGCGGCTTCATCGCGCCCCTCGGGTTCTCGCTGCAACAACGACAGATAGTGTTCCCCGCGTACGACATGGACCTCGGTAAGTATATCGGCCAACTGGCGTCCCTGCGCACAACAAACCCCTCGGTCTCGACGGCCCTCCACCAGTGCTTCACGGAGCTGGCCCGTGCCGTTGTGTTTTTAAACACCACCTGCGGGATCAGCCACCTGGATATCAAGTGCGCCAACATACTCGTCATGCTGCGGTCGGACGCCGTCTCGCTCCGGCGGGC
>NZ_RAWK01000569.1 GCF_003612165.1 Corallococcus aberystwythensis
GTCCAGCCCCCGAAGTTCCCCGCGTCCTCCACACCGCCCGTTCGCCCCGCGCGCGCCAGCGAGGACGACCTGTGGCGCATCGTCTCCTTCGACGAGTCCAACGACCCCGCCCAGAACCTCACCGCCTCCTTCGAGGCCGCCCTCCAGCAGGTGGACGCCCACCTGGAAGCCCTCATCCGCTCGGATGTCCGCTCGGCGGGGGATGCCAACGAATTCCTCGTCGAAGCCATCGTCGAAGCGACATTCGAGCCGCTGCCTTCTCCCCGGTCCGCCGCCTTCCCCGGTGACAACGGGGGGGCTTCTGGCCAGACTGAGGACGAGCTGTCCGGAGATCTGGACGACTGGGATTTTGACGAGGACGACGTGGCGGCCGAAGACCCCTCCAACCCCGACGAAGCCTCCAAGCTCCGGCGCCAGCGCCTCCTGCGCCGCGCCATGGAGAACATGGGCGCGCTCGGAGCCCGCCCCGCCGCGGCCGCGAGCACTCCGGGTG
>NZ_RAWK01000056.1 GCF_003612165.1 Corallococcus aberystwythensis
CCTCCGTCACCGGCGCCTCCGGCTGGAAGGCGCGGGGCAGGTACACCTTCACCGTCGTGCCATGCCCCAGCTCGCTGTAGAGCTTCACGTGCCCGCCGGACTGCTTCACGAAGCCGTACACCATGCTCAGCCCCAGGCCCGTGCCCCGGCCCTCCGCCTTCGTCGTGAAGAAGGGCTCGAATGCGCGCTCCAGCACCTCCGGCGTCATGCCCCCGCCCGTGTCCGACACCGCCAGCAGCACGTACGGCCCCGCCAGCACGTCCGGGTGTGCCTGCGCGTAGTGGTCGTCCAGCGACGCGTTGCTCAACTCCAGCGTCAGCTTCCCGCTGCCCTTCATCGCGTCGCGCGCGTTGATGGCCAGGTTGAGGATGACGTTCTCCAGCTGGTGCGGATCCGCCAGCGTGTTCCACAGGCCGCCGCTGATGACCGTCTCCACCTCTACGTCCTCACCCAGTGCACGGTGCAGGAGGTCGTCCATGCCCTGCACCAGCCGGCCCATGCTCAGCGAGCGCGGCTCCAGCGGCTGCCGCCGCGAGAACGCCAGCAACTGCCCGGACAGCCGCGCCCCTCGCTCCACCGCGCCCAGCGCCGAGCGCACCCGCTGCAGGCCCCGCTCGTTGCCCGCCACGTCGCGCTGGAGCAACTGGAGATTCCCGCCCACCACCTGGAGCAGGTTGTTGAAGTCGTGCGCCACGCCGCCCGTGAGCTTGCCCACCGCCTCCATCTTCTGCGCCTGCCGCAGCTGGTCCTCCGTCTGCCGCTGCTCGGTGACGTCGCGCCCGCTGGCGTACAGCACGCCGTCCTCCGGCACCGGCACCGCGGTCCAGGCGATGCGCCGGTAGCCGCCGTGCTTGCACCGGTAGGCGCTCTCGAAGTTCATCGTGGGCTGGCCTTCCTCCAGCCGGGACACCTCGTCGCGGGTGCGCGCGTAGTCGTCCGGGCGCTCCAGCCACTCCGACGTGCGGCCCAGCAGCTCCTCCTCCGTCCACCCCAGCATCCGCGTCCAGGCCGGGTTGACGCTGAGGAACTTCCCCTCCGGCAGGCTCCCCACCACCAGCAGGTCCTGGGACACGTTCCACACGCGGTCCCGCTCCCGCGTGCGCAGCGCCACGCGCTGCTCCAGCGTCTCGTTGGCCTTCTTCAGCTCCGCCAGCGCCTTGAGCCGGGACACCGTCGCCCACACGCGGTCGGCCACGTTGCGCGTCAGCTCGATTTCATCCTCCGTCCACGGGCGCGGCCGAGTGTCGTGCAGGAACAGCAACGCCACGAGCCGGCCGTGCTCCAGGATGGGGGCGTCGAAGAGGGACCGGACACCTATCTGCTCCAGCGCGGCCGCCTGGGATGCCGTACGCGGGTCCTCCCGCACGTCCGTGATGGCCACCACCTCGCCCTTCAGCAGGTCGTCCAGGAACACGCCGTAGTCCTGGAAGCGGTGCACGCCCTCGATGCTCGTCACGTCCGGCGACGCCACCCAATGCGGGTGGATCCGCACCAGCCCGTGCGCCGCGTCCACCGTGCCGTAGCCCGCACGCGGCACGCCCAGCAGCCGCCCCACCACCTCCATGGCGAGCAGCACGGCGGCGTCCGGGGACGTGGCCTCGCGCAGCCGGTCCGCCATCTCCAGCAGCGCCTCCTGCCGCAGCTCCGCCCGCTTGCGCGCGTCGATGTCCACCAGCACGCCCGGAAAGCGCAGCGGTGCCCCCTTCAGGGAGAGGACGCAGTGGCCGCTGGCCTCCACCCACCGGTAGAAGCCGTCGGTGCGGCGCACGCGATACTCGGCGCGGTACGAACCGCCCGCCTGCAGCGTGCGCGCGATGGCCGCCTCCACGCCGGGCCGGTCCTCCGGGTGGATGGCGGCCAGGAATTGATCAATGGGCAGCCCCGCGCGCGCCAGCTGGGGGTTCAACGAGAAGGAGTGCGCGAAGCGCTCGTCCGCGACGACGTGGTTGTCGGGCACGTCCCACACCCAGGTGCCAATCATCACCTCGGTGTTCAACGCCAGCTGCACGCGCTCGTTCGCGGTGCGCAGCGCGTCGTCCGCCTGGCGGCGCTCGGTGACGTCCTGGGTGATGCCGATGAGCTGCACCGGCTTGCCGGCCGCGTCGTACACCAGCGACGCGCGCCGGTGGATCCACCGCACCTCCCCGGTGTCCGGCCGGCGGATGCGGTACTCCACCGAAGGGGGGACCTGCCCCGCGGCCCGCGTGCGTGCGTTGGACACCCGGGACCGGTCCTCCTCCAGGGCGAGCGCCTCGATGACCGGCGCGGGCACGGTCTCCATTCGCGGCACGCCGTACAGCCGGCAGAACTCCGGCGTCACCGTCAGCCGGTTGGTGGCGATGTCCAGCGCGAACACGCCGATGCCGCCCGCCTCCTGCGCCAGCCGCAGCTGCTCGTGCTTCACGCGCAGCCAGGTGTCCTCGGCCGGGGGAGACGCGGAGGGCTCTGGAGCCGTGCCGGTGCCGTCATCCAATCCCGCCGCGCGCAGGCGGAGCCGCAGACGTTCGACCTCGGCCCTCAGGGCCTGTTCGGTGTCGGAAGAGGGCGCGCTCATGCAGGGGGAACCGCGGGTCGGGGGGCGACCTCCGGCCGTGGGACTGTCGCCCGGGTCCTCCAGGGTGGGCAACGGAGAATTCCGGGGGATTCATTCCTCCGAAAGCGCAACAACCGCCTCGGTCTGCGAGCCCGTCCGGGCCTGCAAGTGCCCGAAGTTGCGCCACCCATTCGCTGCGCTGAAGCGCGAGGACGCCGCTCCGTCGGCTTGACGCAGGGCGGCCAGGGCCTCGGGGCCCGGGGCGCGATAGGGAATACGTCTGGAGTCACCCGCGAGGGCTGGGTGCCATGGGACGTCTTGCGTAGCGCAGGGTCGTGAACACTCACATCACCCGCAGGTCGCAATGCTCACTTCCCGCCTTGACGCTGCGAGGAATTTCTTTAAAGAATGCACGCACGTCCTCTTCTTCTTGGAAGATGGCGTATGTACCGGGCCTCGCGTTCCCCAACCGCGGAACCGGTGCGTGACGTCCCAGTTGAGCCCCGCGCGCCGCGTTCCCCCTCTCGGCGCGCGGTGGCCCCTGGGACTTCCACCTCGCCCCGCTCACTCACCAGGTCCCTTCGAGGATTCGAGTGTCCACGTCCGCCTTCGTCCTGCCCGTCTCCCTGGCCCTGCACCTGCTGACCTCGGCGGCACCCGGCCCCCAGAACACCGCCACCGCGCCGTCCCAGGAGCCCGCGCCGAAGTCGCCGGCCACCTCGTCGGTGAAGGCGGCGGCCCCGGTCGTCTCGAAGCTGAGCGCCGCGCAGCAGGCCACGGCGGCGAAGCTGGTGGGGCCCGCGCTCGCGGAAGGCCACTCCTACGCGCGGCTGGCGGAGCTGACGGACGGCGTGGGCCCGCGCCTGTCGGGCTCCGAGTCCGCGGAGGCCGCGGTGCAGTGGGCCCTGCGCTCCTTCCAGGCGGACGGGGTGAAGGCGTGGAAGGAGCCGGTGAAGGTGCCGCGCTGGGTGCGGGGCGAGGAGCGCGGCGAAATCCTCCCCTCCGAGCGCACGCGGGGCCTGCCATTGGCATTGCTGGCCCTGGGCGGCAGCGCGCCCACGCCGCCGGAGGGCGTCACGGCGGAGGTGGTGGAGGTGAGCTCCCTGGAGGAACTCGCCGCGCTGGGTGACAAGGTGAAGGGCCGCATCGTGTTCTTCAACCACACCATGGCGGAGGCGTCGGACTACGGCCGCTTCGCGGGGCTGCGGGGCCGGGGGCCGGCGGCGGCGGCGAAGCAGGGCGCGGTGGCCGCGCTGGTGCGCTCCCTGGCCACGGCGTCGCTGCGCACGCCGCACACGGGGTCCACGCGCTTCGATGAAGGCGGCCCGCGCCTGCCCGCCGCGGCGGTGTCGGTGGAGGACGCGCTCACGCTGCACCGGATGCTCCAGGGCGGCACGGTGAAGGTGCGGCTGGTGCTGGGGTGCTCGGAGCTGCCGGAGGCGGACTCGTCCAACGTGGTGGCGGAGGTGCGGGGCCGCGAGAAGCCGGACGAGGTGGTGCTGCTGGGCGCGCACCTGGACTCGTGGGACGTGGGCACGGGCGCGCACGACGACGGCGCGGGCGTGGTGATGGTGATGGAGGCCGCGCGGCTCATCGCGAAGCTGCCCCAGGCGCCCCGGCGCACGGTGCGCGTGGTGCTGTTCATGAACGAGGAGAACGGGCTGCGCGGAGGCCGCGCGTACGCGGAGGCGCACGCGAAGGAGCTGTCCAGGCACGTGGCCGCCATCGAGATGGACTCGGGCGGCGGGCGGCCCCTGGGCGTGAGCGTGCACGCGGGAGCGGGCGGTGAGGCGCTCCTGCGGCCGTGGCTGGCACCGCTGGAGGGGCTGGGCGCGGCGAAGTTCCTGGTGGGGCACGCGACGGGCGCGGACCTGAGCCCCATGGAGCCCGCGCGCGTGCCCTTCGTGGGCGTGCGCGTGGACAGCAGCCGCTACTTCGACGTGCACCACTCCATGGCGGACACGCTGGACAAGGTGGATCCGCAGGACCTGTCGCGCAGCACCGCGGCGGTGACGTGGATGGCGTACGCGCTGGCGGAAGCGCCGGGCACGCTCGCGCGGCCCACCGCGCCGGAGTCGGACACGCCTCCGCCGGCGAAGAAGTAGGGCGCCCGGGCGCTCAGGACTCCGCCGGAGACCTGCGCGGCCCGCCCTTCCGCAGCGGCAGCTCCGGCAGGAGCAGCGTGACGAGCAGGGCCGCCAGCGCGACGAAGATGGCGAAGCGGTACACCGCCATCGTCGCGCGGGTGAAGGACTCCTTGAGCGCGCGCTCCACGCGGTCCACGGTGGACAGCGCGCGGGCCTCGTCCGCGTCCACGCGCGCGCGGGCCTCGGGCCCTTCCCGCACGGCCTGCCGCCGCTCCTCGGCGAAGCCCTCGCGCAGCTTCGCCTTCACCTGCTCCGGCTGGAACTGCTGGCCCTGCGGCGCGCCCTCGCCGCCCAGGCCTCCGGGCGCGGACGCGCGCAACTCCTGCTTCACGTCCGCGGGCAGCCCGTGCGTGGCCTCCCGCGTGCGCGACTGCATCTCCCGCCCCAGCGTGCCCGCGAACACGGTGCCCAGCAGCGCCACGCCCACCGTCATGCCCAGCTGCCGGAAGAACGTCGTCGCGGACGTGGCCACGCCAATGCGCTGGGGCGGCACGGAGTTCTGCACGGCCACGGTGTACAGCGGGATGGACGGGCCCAGGCCCAGGCCCACCAGCACCATCTTCACCGTGACCTCGGCCTGGCTGGACTCGGGTGTCAGCGTGAAGCCCATCACCGCGAAGCCGCCCATGAGGAACAGCAGCGTCCCCACCATCAGCACCTTGTAGCGGCCCAGCCGGGACACCAGCTGCCCGGACAGCACGTTGCCCGCCACCACGCCCAACGTCAGCGGCGTGAGCGTCAGCCCGGAGTGCGTCGCGGACAGCCCCACCACGTTCACCATGAACAGCGGCAGGAAGGTGACGGACGCCAGGAACACCGCGCCAATGGTGAACACCGCCGCGTTGCCCGCGGAGAACGCGCGCAGGCGGAACAGCGACGGATCCAGGAGCGGCTCCTTCGCATGCCGCTCCCGCCACACGAAGAGGCCCAGCCCCACCGCCGACAGCGCGAACAGCCCCAGGATGGGCGCGGAGCTCCATGCGAACCCGCCCGCCCTCGGGGTCGCCTTCCCATGGCCCAGGCTGAGCGCGAGCAGCAGCGGCACCACGCCCACCGCCAGCCCCACCGCGCCCGGCACGTCCAGCTTCCCACCGTGCACGCCGTCCGGCTTGAGCGGCGGCATGCGCAGGAAGATGAGCGCCAGCGCCAACGCGCCCACCGGCAGGTTGATGAAGAACACCCAGTGCCAGCCCAGCGCGTCGGTGATGAAGCCGCCGGCCAGCGGACCAATGACGCTGGACAGGCCGAACACCGCGCCGAACAGGCCCTGGTACTTGCCCCGGTCGCGCGGCGGGAACAGGTCCGCCACCACCGCCAGCGAGCCGGTGAAGAGCGCCGCGCTGCCCAGCCCCTGCACCGCGCGGCAGAGGATGAGCGCGAGCGTGGAGCGGGACGCGCCGCACAGGAAGCTGCCGGTGAGGAACACGACGATGCCCGCCACCAGCACCGCGCGGCGGCCCAGCAGGTCCGACAGCTTGCCCCACACCGGCACCATCATCGTGGACGCCACCAGGTACGCGGTGGTGAGCCACGGGTAGTGCTCCGGCGCGATGTGCAGGTCCGCCTGGATGGTGGGCCCCGCCGTGGCGACGATGGTCTGATCCAACGCGGCCAGCAGCAGCCCCAAGAGCGCCCCCGCCAGCGTGAAGGCCTTCTGTGAACGGCTGAACCGCTCGGACGCCGGAGCGGCGCGGGAGTCCAGGGCGGTGTCGGCGGCGGTGTCGGCCATGGCTCGGGCACGCGCACGGGACGCGTGCATCCGCGCGAATCTGGGGACGGCGGCGGAGGCCTGCCACGTCCGCCTGCCCGGCTGCTCTCCGTCCTGGAGGCAGTGCGCCGTCGGGCATCTACCGGAGGTACCGTTCATCCGGCAGGGGTCTTTCGGGAAAGACGGCGCGCGGCCCTATCCTGCGCCTCCCTTCATGCCGGACGTCGGGCGGGCCGGGCACGTGAGCGCGTCCTCCCCAGGAGTGAACATGCGGATCCGTGGAGTGCTGACCTGCGCCGTGATGATGTCCCTGGCGTCAGGCTGCAAGGACGACCCGAAGCCCCAGCCCGACGCCGGAGTCCCGGACGCCGGCCCCCAGGAGGATGCCGGCACCGCCGGGCCCACCCTCTCCGAGACGCCGCGCTGGCAGGTCGCGGGGGATGGCCTGGAGCCGCAGGAGTGCTTCGGCCGGGGCATGGCGCTGGGCGACGTCAACGGCGATGGCCGCCAGGACCTGCTGGTGATTTCTCCACCGTGCACCAGCCGCCCCACGAACCCGGGCCGCGTGATGGTGTACGCGGGCGAGGCGTCATACTTCTCGAAGACGGCTGTCACCTCCACGGTGTCGTGGGTGCATCCCAGCCCGCGCACGTCGGGCTACCAGATGGTGGTGGGCACGGGCGACGTGGACGGGGACGCGTACGCGGACGTGCTGGTGAAGAGCTACTACGGCGTCAGCGTGTACAAGGGCGGACCGGACCTGTCCCAGGTGTTCGCCCAGCCGGTGTTCCGCGTGCCGGACTCCTCGACCACGCGCTTCGTCGTCGCGCAGCTGCTGGACGTGGATGGCGACGGACTGGACGACCTGCTCGTCACGACCTTCACCGGCAGCACCACCTTCTATCGCGCGACGCCCGGCGGGGCGGAGGGGCCCTTCACCAACGCGCGCGTGCTGTCCGGCTTCGCGCAGTCGGCGGGAGACACGGACGGGGACGGCGCCCAGGACCTGCTCATCACCCTGCCTGAGGAGGAGTACAGCCATGGCCTCTTCCTGGGCTGCAAGGCGGACAGCTTGCGCGCCTGTGATGGACCGCTCACCACGCAGCCCGTGTGGAAGGGATTGGCGGAGAGCATGCGGGGGATTCCGGACCTGAACGCAGACGGCCGTCCGGACCTGCTCACGGGGCTCAGGGGCAGCGTGCGCCTGCACCTGTCGGACGCCTCCATCCAGGGCTACTCCGCCACGCCCGTGTGGCAGTTGATGGACGACCCGGCCTTCCCCGTCGTGGCCTACCAGAGCGCCACGGTGGGCTCCATGGCGGAGGGCGGCACGGGCAACGACTTCGTCCTCGCCTCGCTGGGGCGCGTGTACCTCTTCCGCCCCACGGCGAAAGTGTCCGGTCCGCTGGAGCCGGTGTGGTCATGGCCGCGCGCCAACCGCTTCCTGCCCCAGACGATGCTGGGCTTCACCCTCCCCAGCGTGGTCAGCCCCGGCGACCTGGACGGGGACGGGTTCGATGACCTGGTGGTGGGCCTGTCGCAAGAGAACGACGGCACGCGCGCGCCGGGCCGGGTGGTGGTGTACGGCGGCGGCGCGGTGCCGGACCTGGAGGAGCCCGCGCCCGCGCTGGCTCCCACGAAGATGTGCAACCTCCAGGTGGATCCGGTGAACGGCAAGCCGGACCTCACGGTGGATCGGGACGTCATCGCGCGCACGCTCTACATCGAGCGGCGCTCCTTCGCGCAGGACTCCTGCGAGGTGCGTGAGGGCTGCGTGCCCGCGGGCGGCGAGCGGCGCCTCTTGCGCTTCACCACCTCCATCATGAACATGGGCACCGCGTCCGCGGTGGTGCCTTCTCCCGAGGAGCGGCCCGACCTCTTCGTCTACGACGAGTGCCACGAACACCACCACCTGGTGGACTTCGCGGGCTACGACCTGAAGGACGCCTCCGGCACGTCCCTGGCCGTGGGGCGCAAGCAGGGCTTCTACATGATCGACTACACCCAGTACTGCGCGGACGGCACCCAGTTCGCCTGGTACGACCCGGGCACGGGCATCTCCCCGGGCTGGTCGGACGTCTACACGGCGGACACCGCCTGCCAGTGGCTGGACGTCACGGACACCCCGGACGGCGACTACACCGTGCGCGTGGGCGTGGATGAGAAACACATCATCGACGAGCTCGACGCGCTGCCCAACGAGGCCACCGTCAAGGTGCGCCTGAAGGGGGACACCGTGACCGTGCTGCCCTGAGGCGGCGCGAAAAAGTCCGCGCGCATCGTTTCTCCTCGAAGGGGCTCCTCGGGGCAGGGCCGGTGGAAGGCCGGCCCGTTCATTCCACGGGGAGTCATACATGCGGATGCGGTTCGTGCGGTCTTTCGCGGTGGTGGGTCTGCTGGCCGTGACGGGCTGCAAGGATGATCCGAAGCCCCAGCCCGACGCCGGCACGCCGGACGCGGGCTCTCAAGACGACGGCGGTACCTCCGCGGGACCCACCCTCTCCGAGACGCCGCGCTGGCTGGTGAACGGTGACGGCGCCAGCCCCCGCGAGTGCTTCGGCCGCAGCGTGGCGCTGGGCGACGTCAATGGCGACGGGCGCAAGGACCTGCTGGTGACGTCCGCGCCCTGCTCGGCCCTCAAGACGGACCCCGGCCGCGTGATGGTGTACGCGGGCGAGGCGCGCGACTTCTCGAAGACGCCCGTCACCACGACGCTGACGTGGGTGCACCCCAGTCCGCTCGCCTCCAGCTACAAGATGACGGTGAGCACGGGCGACATCGACGGGGACGCGTACGCGGACGTGCTCGTCGCCACCTCCTTCGGCGTCAGCGTCTTCAAGGGCGGGCCGGACCTGTCCCAGGTGCTGACGCAGCCGGTGTTCCGCGCGCCGGACTCCACCACCCTTCGCTTCAACGGTGCGCGGCTCTTGGACCTGGACGGGGACGGGAGGCACGAACTCGCCGTCTCCTCCACACTCCCCAGGGAGCTCACCGTGTACCGCTCGACGCCGGGCGCGCCGGAAGGGGCCTTCACCGCCGTGCGCAAGCTGACCGGCATCCCCAGGTCCGCGGGAGACGCCGACGGGGACGGGGTCCAGGACCTGGCCGTGATCCACAACGACTTCACGGTGGATCTCTTCCTGGGGTGCAAGGCGGGCAGCGCTCGCGTCTGTGAAGGACCGCTCACGGCCCAGCCCGTGTGGACGGGCCAGGCCGAGTCCTTCGCCAGGTTGCCCGACCTGAACGGAGACGGCCGCTCGGAGGCGCTGCTGCTCCTGGACGGCAGCCAGCGCCTGCACCTGTCCGATGCAGCGAGCCCCGGCTACGCGCCGCAGGTCACCTGGCAGCCCATGGACGACGCGGCCTTCCCCCTCCTGGGACAGTCCTTCCTCACCTTCAGTGAGCCCGTCGCCTCCGTGGGCGCCATGGTGGAGGGCGGCACGGGCCACGACTTCGCCATCGGCGCCGTGGGCCGCGTGTACCTCTTCCGCCCCACCGCGAACGTGTCCGGCCCGCTGGAGCCGGTGTGGGCGTGGCCGCGCGCCAACCGCCTCCTGCCCCAGACGTCGCTGGGCACCGACTACCTGGGCCTGGCCTCCGCGGGCGACCTGGACGGGGACGGGTACGACGACCTGGTGGTGGGCGTGCCCCCGGGACTCAGCGGCACGCCCTCGGGTGCATCCACGGGAGACGCCACCCTGGGCCGGGTGATGGTGTTCGGCGGCGGCGCGGTGCCGGACTCGCAGGAGCCCGCCCCCGCGCTGGCGCCCACGCGGACGTGCAACCTCCCGGTGGACCCGGTGAACGGCAAGCCGGACCTCACGGTGGACCGGGACGTCCTCGCGCGCACGCTCTACCTGGAGCGGCGCTCCTTCACGGCGGACTCGTGCGAGGTGAAGGAGGGCTGCGTGCCCGCGGGCGGCGAGCGGCGCCTGCTGCGCTTCACCACCTCCATCATGAACATGGGCACGGGCCCGCTGGTGGTGCCTTCACCCGAGGAGCGCCCGGACCTCTTCGTCTACGACGAGTGCCACGACCACCACCACCTGACGAACTTCGCCGGCTACGACCTGAAGGACGCGGAGGGCAACACGATGTCCCTGGGGCGCAAGCAGGGCTTCTACATGATCGACTTCACCCAGTACTGCGCGGACGGCCAGCCCTACGGCTGGTACGACCCGGGCACGGGCATCTCCCCCGGCTGGTCGGACGTCTACGCCGCGGACCTGCCCTGCCAGTGGCTGGACGTCACGGACACCCCGGACGGCGAGTACACCGTGCGCGTGGGCGTGGATGAGAACCACATCGTGGACGAGGCCGACGTGCTGCCCAACGAGGTCAACGTCAAGGTGCGCCTGACTGGCGACACGGTGACCGTGCTGCCCTGAAACCGGGAAACCCCGCTGGGAAACAGGCGTCCGGTGAAGGCCGCGTGCAATGGGCGGCCCTCCTGGGCGTAGAGTGCCTGACGCGGCCCGCCCGCCGGGGACCTTCCCGGTGCCGGTGGGCCGCGCGGCTTCCAGCATGAAGGGGTGGTTTCGTGAACTTCCGGGTCGACGTGTGGGAGGGCGCGCGCATCGCGCTGACCTCGCTGCGCTCCAACCGGCTGCGGACGGTGCTCACCACGGTGGGCATTGGCGTGGGCGTGTGCACCCTGCTGGCCATCGTCGGCATCATCCAGGGGTTGAACAGCTCCTTCGCGGACCAGCTCAACAAGATTGGCTCCAACACGCTCCAGGTGTCCAAGTTCCCCTGGGTGATGAACGGGGACTGGTGGGCGTACCGCAACCGCAAGGCGCTCTCGCTGGACCTGGTGGAGCCCCTGCGCAACGCCTCCGAGCACGTGGTCGCCGTGGCCCCCATGATGTTCATCAACGCGGAGGTGGCCTTCCAGAACCGGAAGCTCGCCTCCGTGCAGACCATGGGCACCAGCCCGGACTACGCCATGACGTCCTCCGTGGAGATGGCGCAGGGGCGCTTCCTCACGGAGGCGGACGTGGACAACCGCTCCTCCGTCGCGGTGATTGGCGCGGAGATCGGCAAGGTGCTCTTCCCGGGCATCAACCCCGTGGGCCACCGCATCCTCGTGGACCGCCGGCCCTACCGCGTCGCGGGCGTCATCGTGGAGCGCGGCACGGTGCTGGGGCAGAACGTGGACCTGGTGGTGATGCTGCCGTACCCCGCGTTCCAGGGGCACTTCGGCACCCAGCGCGACGTGGTGATGGCGCTCGCGGTGGACCAGCAGGAGAACGTGCCCCGCGTGCAGGACCGGCTCACGGAGACGCTGCGCCGCGAGCGCAACACCAAGCCCGGCGCGCCGGACGACTTCGCCATCAACCGGCCGGACCAGCTGGCCAACATGTACAAGCAGCTCACCGGCGCGCTCTACGGCGCGGCCACCGGCGTGGGGCTCATCACCCTGCTGGTGGGCGGCATCGGCATCATGAACATCATGCTGGTGTCCGTGCGCGAGCGGACGCGGGAGATTGGCGTGCGGCGGGCGCTGGGCGCTCGGAAGCGCACCATCATCTTCCAGTTCCTCATGGAGGCGGCCAGCGTGTCCGCGGTGGGCGGCGCGCTGGGCACCGCGGTGGGCATGGCCATCGCGTGGCTGGTGAACTTCCTCACGCCCCTGGCGGCGGCGGTGCAGCCCATGACGGTGGTGCTGGGCGTGAGCTTCTCCGCGGTGGTGGGCCTGCTGTTCGGCATCTGGCCGGCGGCGCGCGCCGCGAACCTGGACCCCGTGGAAGCGCTCCGCCACGACTAGGCGAGCGGGAGACTTCAGACCATGTGGATGGCTTTCTGGGACACGGTGCGGCTGGCGTTCGGCACGTTCCGCTCCAACCCCCTTCGCTCCTTCCTGACGCTCCTGGGCATCGTCATCGGCGTCACCACCGTGGTGTCCATGATGTCCCTCATCGAGGGGCTCAAGAACCAGGTGAACGACCAGATGTCGGAGCTGGGCAGCGACTGCTTCCAGGTGCAGCGGCTGCCCTTCGGCCAGGGCGAGCTGTCCATCTCGGAGCTCGCGCGCCGGCCGCGCTTCACCTACGCGGACCTGGACGCCATCCGCACGCAGCCCTCCATCGCGCAGGCCGCCGGTGAGGACTCCAAGGGCGGCCAGAAGGCCTCCACCGCGGAGCGCGAGTCGCGCCCCAACGTGAACGTCTGGGCCGGCACGGCGGAGTACTTCCACACCAACTCGGTGAGCCTCGCCACCGGGCGGCCCTTCACGGACGCGGAGTTCGTGGACGGGCGGCGCGTGGCGGTGATTGGCGCGGACCTGGCGGACACGCTGTGGCCCGGCCTGGACCCCCTGGGCCGGGAGTTCCGCCTGCTGGGCCGCACCTTCCAGGTGGTGGGCACGCTCAAGCGCCGGGGCGGTATCATGGGCGGCGGCAGCCAGGACAACCAGGCCATGATTCCCCTGTCCACCTTCGGGGGCATGTTCGGCGTGCGCGACTTCCGCATCAGCATCCAGGCCGTGTCCCCGGACGTGCTCCAGCGGGCCCAGGATGAAGTGACGCTGCTCATGCGCCGCCGCCACGGGCTCAAGCCGGACGAACCGGACGACTTCTTCATCTACACCAATGCGAGCGCCACGGAGATGTTCAACAACCTCTCCTCCGCGGTGTCCGCGGCCAGCTTCGGCGTGTGCATCCTGTCGCTCTTGGTGGGCGGCATCGGCATCCTGAACATCATGCTGGTCGCCGTGACGGAGCGGACGCGGGAGATTGGCATCCGCAAGGCGCTGGGGGCCAAGCGCTACCGCATCCTCGCGCAGTTCGCGCTGGAGGCGGTGGTGCTGTCGCTGGTGGGCGGCGCGGTGGGCGTGGCGCTGGGCGTGGGCCTGGCGCACCTGGCCCGTTGGATGATCAACCTGCCCACGGAAGTGCCCCTGTGGTCCGTGGTGGTGTCGCTGGTGATGAGCTGCGGGGTGGGGCTGGGGTTCGGCATCTACCCGGCGGCGCGCGCGGCGAAGCTGGACCCCGTGGAGGCCATGCGCACGGAGTAGCGCGGCTTGCCTCCTCGCGCATGAAGAAGGCCCCGGCCCGGCATGAAGCGGGCGGGGCCTTTTCGCATCACGGTCGCGGCCTGCCCGGGACTACGGGCAGGGGTACGTACAGGTGATCTGCCCGCTGATGGGGTTCTTGAAACACTGGGGCGTGCAGTCCTGCGCGTCGGCGGAGGACGGCGTGGCGGCGATGCCCAGGCCCATCACGGTGGCGGCGGCGGCGAGGACGAAGGCGATGCGACGGACGTTCTTGCGAGCCTGCATGGTGTCGTCTCCTTGCGTGGTGTTGGCGCTGCACGGAGCACTCTAGGGACGGGGGCTGACATCGCCACTGGCGATGTTGCAGGCCCGCGCGCTGGCGTGGAGGGCGGGGCGCCGAGGTGCCGCACGCGGGAAGAAAATTGAAACGCTGGTGCGGCGAAACGACGCGTCAACGCCTGGGAGTGGGGGTGCGGCTCCACTGATAGCCCACGGTGGCGCCGGAGCCGATGAGCGACAGCGCGAGGTAGCGGCGCAGGAAGTCCAGCCGTTCGCTGGAGCCGGCCAGGTGGCGCAGGCCTTCATGCGCGGCGATGCCCAGGAGCATTCCCACGGTCGCGCCGCCGAGCGCGCCCAGGTACGCGCGGCCGCGGTCCTGGCTGTCGCCGAACGCGACCTCGCCCATGCCCCAGGTGCCGAGCGCGGCGACGGGAGGCGTGACGACCATGGCGGCGCCGAACGCGCCGACTTCCAGCTCGAGCCACCGGCCCTGTGGATACGAGGGGTGGACGAAGAGGAAGCGCCCGGGGAGCGAGGCGAGCACGGTGCCCGCGGCGGCCTCCGCGGCGGTGGCGCCCAGGCGTGTGTCCCCACCCACGCGGGTCGCGCCCCAGACGGCGCCCAGGGGCAGGAGCGCGACGCCGCCATGCGCGGCCCAGGTGCCGCCGGACAGGGGCGCCTCCGTGTCGGGCTCACCGTGGGGAATGAAGGGCCGCAGTGCACGCGGAGGCACGGCGGGAGGCGGAGGCTCCGCGTCCAGGAACGGCGCATCCAGGACGGTGGGCTCCAGCGGAGGCGGCGGAGGTTCGGGCGTGGGCGGCGGATCATCCCGAGGCGTGGAGGAAGCGGCCTCCGCTGGAGGTGGAGGAGGGGCCTCCTGCGCGCCCACTCCCGGTGCCCCCAGCAGGCCCACGAGCAGGAGCATCCCGCGCGCTGGTGCCATCCCCCGTCGCTCCATGCCGTGTCCGTCCTCCCTGCGCATCCGAAGTCCGCACCCAGCAGTGCGCACGCGGCGCGTCCAGCACCACCGGCCTCTCGTGTCACGGGCTTCAACCGTCAGCGGGTGGACGGTGGCCACGCCCATTCCCCCCCCTTCCTCCACCTGGAGGCACACGGCGGATGCGCGAGGGCGGGGGCTGCCCTAGCTTCGGGGCCGTGCGGCTGGTCTGGCCCATCTTGCTCGCCCTGCTCGCCGCGGGGTGTCCCTACCCGAACCACCGACAGGACCTGCGCCTGCGCGCGCTGCCGGAGGACCCGGAAGCGCGCGAGCTCGCCATCGAGCAGACGCTGGGCATCCCGATGGAGCCCGGCAACGGCATGGAGCTGGTGCAGAACGGCCGGGTCTTCGACGTCATCGAGGAGGAGATCCGCGCCGCCCGCTCCAGCATCCACATCGCCAGCTACATCTGGCGTCCGGGCATCCCGTCGGACCGGCTGCTCATCGCGCTGCGCGAGCGGGCCCCCGGAGTGCAGTGCCGCGTCATCGTGGATCCGCTGGGCAGCGTGAACTTCGAGGTCGTGGCCCCGGTGCTCGCGGACGCCGGCTGCGAAGTGCGCATCTACCGTCCCTACCAGGGCGCGGTGACGGCCCTGGACGCGGTGCGGTTCCGCGCGCGCATGCACCGCAAGATGGTCATCCGCGACGGCGAGGTCGCGCTGACCGGAGGCTTCGGCATCTGGCGCAGCTGGCTGGGCAATGGCGACGCGCCGGAGACCTGGCGCGACACCAACATCCGGGTGCGAGGCCCCGTCGTGCGCGGCATGCAGCTCGCGTTCGCGCAGAACTGGCAGGAGTCCGGCGGGGACTTCCTGCCCCCGGAGTCCTTCCCGGAGCTCGCTCCCGCCGGGGATGCGCGGGCCCTCTTCGTCGCCAGCACGGGCCACCGCTTCTTGTCGGATGCGTCGAGGATGTGGCTGCTGTCCATCGCGTCCGCGAAGCACCGGCTGTGGATCGCCAACTCGTACTTCCTGCCGTCGGAAGCCATCAGCGACATGCTCATCCTCAAGGCGCGTGAAGGCGTGGACGTGCGGGTGCTGGTGCCCGGCCGCCATCACGACGTGGGGCCCGTGTTCGCCGCGCAGCGTGCGTCCTACGCGCGGCTGCTGGAGGCCGGCGTGCGCATCTACGAGTACGAGATCTCCATGATGCACTCCAAGACGCTGGTCGCGGACGGCCTGCTGAGCGTCGTGGGCTCCACCAACCTGGATCCGCTGGCGCTCAGCCACACCGACGAGGGCTCGGTGATGGTGGAGGACCGGGTGCTGGCGGAGGAGCTGGCCGCCGCCTTCGAGCAGGACCTCACGCACTCGGCGGAGGTCCACTGGCACGGCTGGAAGCGGCGGGGCCTGCTTCAGAAGCTGGGCGAACAGCTCCCGTGGCTCATCGGCGACTTCCTATGAGCCGGGGCGTGCGGCGCGACCGGGCCCGCAGCCTGGCGCCCGCGGACATCCGGGGCAGGGGGCCCGCGTCCAGGAGCCACGGCGGGGCCACGTCGCGCAGCGCGGCCAGGTACGCGGGCGAGCGCATCGGCGGGCACACCAGCACCGCCTTCACGAACTCCTCTGGCGGCGCGTAGCCATGCGCGTCCACGGCGTGGACCATCATCGACGGGGCGATGTAGAGCCGGTCATACGCGGGGATGAAGAGGTTGCTGGTGCCCAGCTTCACGCGAGGCCCACCCTCCAGCTCGAAGGTGCGAGGCCCTTCGGTGAACCGGCACAGGGCGCAGTCGTGCCACCCGAGCGAACGCCGGGGCTGCCACGGGTCCTCCAGCAGCTCCACCATCCGCATCACGAAGCGCCGGGACGCGTGGCCGCGAGGATACGGGTGCAGGTGGTCGATCCATCCCACCGCGAGCACGGGCTTGCCGCCCTCGCCAGGGTCGGAACAGGGAGTGAGGTCTTCGAACCAGGCCATGAGGCCATCAAGCGTCCCACCGCGCCCGGCGTGGGAGCAAGCCAGCGGCCGGTGCCCGCCCTGCCCAGCTGACAGGGAATGGTCAACGCGGGAAGCCAGCCAGGGCCAGGTCGCGTTGGTCTCTTCATGCCCTCGATTCGACCGCTCCAAGCCGCCCTGTTGTCGCTGACCGTGGCCCTCCCGGTGTTCGCGGCAGGGCCCGCGGTATGGGGCGAGGGGATGATGGTGAAGGTGCGGCCGGGGACCGCCGCCCGGAGCGCCACCGAGGTGCGGCTCACCGCCGCGCGCAACGAGTTCGTCTCCTTCCAGGTCGCGCTGCAAGGCGGCGACACGGGACGCAAGGGCGTGCGCGCGAAGCTGCCCTCGCTGGAGGGCCCCACGAAGCTGACGGGTCCGGACGTGACGCTGTATCGCGAAACCCTCGTCACCACGAAGCAGGCGTCGGTGGCGGGAGAGCCGGTGGGCGCGTGGCCGGACGGGCTGGTGCCGGACACGGACGAAATCGCCGGTGAGACGCGCGGAGCCTTCCCCTTCGACGTGCCCGCGAGAGAGGCGCGAGCCCTCTGGGTGGACGTGCACGTGCCCCACGACGCGCCGCCGGGCGACTACCTGGGGACGGTGACGGTGGAGGCGGACGGAGGCTTCCAGCGGCAGGTGACGGCGAGGCTGACGGTGGTGGACGCGGCGCTGCCGAGCACCTCCTCGCTGCCGTCGGCGTTCCTGCTCTGGCCGCCGCACGTGTGCCGCGCGCACACGGGCCGCGAGGACTGCACGCCGGAAGAGCTGCAGCCGTTGCTCACGCGCTACCAGCGGATGGCGCTGGAGCACCGCTTCACGCTGTCCAGCCTCTTCCCGCGCAAGCCGTGGCCGCCGGAGTGGAGCGGCTTCGACGCGACGTGGGGACCGTACCTGGAAGGGACGGCGCCCACCCGGCTGCGGGGCGCGCGGATGACGAGCCTGGAGTACGTGGGGCCGCTCGACGCGGCGAACCTGAAGGACTTCACGGCGCACATGAAGGAGAAGGGCTGGCTGGACCGGGCCTACGTGCAGCTGGGGGACGAGCCGCCCTACGGCACGTCCTTCGCGCAGGTGCGCGCGACGGGAGACCTGGTGCGCCAGGCGGCGCCCGGGCTGCGCACGATGCTGACGACGAACTCGCGCGAGCTGAGGGCCAACGGCCTGGAGGACCAGGTGGACACGGCGGTGCCGCTGGTGAACCACCTGGACGGCACGGACGCGAACTTCCGGGGCGACCAGCGCGGGACGTACACGGACTTCCTGGAGCGTCGTGGAACGGCGTTGTGGATGTATCAGAGCTGCATGAGCCACGGCTGTGCGTATGGGACCAACGCACCGGAGAACAAGCCGGGCGCGGGTTGGCCGTCGTACATGCTGGACCGTTCGGCGGCGAAGGCGCGAGCGATGGAGTGGGTGACGTTCCTCCAGGGCGCGACGGGCGAGCTGTACTACCAGACGGTGGGCATGCTCTCCACGGCGTGGGCGGACCAGTACCGCTTCAACGGCAACGGGGACGGAACGCTCTTCTATCCGGGCACGCCGGAGGCCATTGGAGGCAAGACGGACGTGCCGGTGGCGTCGCTGCGGCTCAAGCTCATCCGTCAGGGCATGCAGGACTACGAGTGGCTCAAGGCGGTGAGTGACGCGGGAGACCCGGCCTTCGCGCGCAAGGTGGCCAGGGACCTGATTCCCGCCGCGTCGCGAGTAACGGACGACGGCGCCGCGTTCGACGCGGCAAGGCTGAAGCTCATCCAGCGGTATGAGGAACTGACCGCCACGAAGACGCCGGGCGCGGGCACGCCGCCGGACGCAGGCACCCAGCAGCCGGGAACGGACGGAGGCACTGCGCCCGTGCCGGATGAGGCCCCGGGAGGCCCGCCGAAGGGGACGCCCGGTTCCACCTCCTCGGATGTGACGCCGGACACCGAAGCACAGGCGGGAGGATGCACCACGGGCGGAGGCGGAACGGCGGCGGTCGCGGGAGGCCTGTTGTTCGCGGCCTGGGCGCTCGGCGGGATGCGTCGTCAGCGCGCCCGAGTGGCCGTGCCCGCGCGTAGGAAGTAGGCGCAGAGAAGGAAAGTCGAAGCGGCCACGCCTGCCGCAACGCGCCAAGCCCTTGGACCTGAAACAGGTCCCAGGGATGAGCAGGGCCCCCTGTCGGCGGCGCCCCGCCTGAACTGGTCCGACAGTCGGACCAACTGGAACGGCCGCGACGAAGGAGCCCGCCTGTCGGCGGAGCCGCGTGCGAACTGGTCCGACAATCGGACCAGTTGGAACGGCCGCGACGAAGGAGCCCCTGTCGGCGCCGCCGCGCGCGAACTGGTCCGACAGTCGGACCAGTTGGGACAACGCGGCTGGGGGGCGCCCGCTCCAGCCGGGCAGCTTGAACTGGTCCGACAGTCGGACCAGTTGGGACCGCTCGCGGCCGCGTCGGACGGGGGGTGTACAACCTTCGTGTCCGGGGGCCGGGCGTGACCGTGCCCCCACGAAGGAGTCAGGCCGCGGCTTTGGCCGCGCGTCGCGAGGACGCACGCGCCTGTGTGGAAGTTGTGGGCAGCAGCGGACGACGCAGACGCACTGACGCTGGGTTGACGGGTGTTCATCCGGAGCCTGGCTGCCTGCCCGGAAGCACCCGCGCAGGCTCCAGGTCGTCATGCTAGACGGCGGCGCATGAGCACGGACGTGGTGAAGCGAGCCGTCATCCGCGAGGCGCGGCCCGACGATGACAAGGTGATTGGCGACCTGCTGGTGGAGGCCTACATCACGCAGTACGCGAAGAAGCTGCCGGAGGTCGTCTACTCCGAGGAGCGCAAGACGTTCCTGCGCGACGTCGCCTCCAAGCGCAAGGTGTGCACCCTCCTCGTGGCCGAGGTGGACGGGGAGGTCGCCGGCACGGTGGCCCTGTATCCGCCCGGCGCATCCGGCTCCGAGGCCTGGCTGCCCCGCACGGCGGACCTGCGCGCCCTGGCCACGTCGGTGCGCTTCCACGGCCAGGGACTGGCCCAGCCGCTGCTGGCGGAGACGGAAGTCCTCGCGAAGCGCTGGGGCGTGGACGCCATCTCCCTCCATGTGCGCCGGGGCGCGACGGGCGTCGCGCGCATGTACGAGCGCAGGGGCTACCAGCGCGCGCCCGAGGGCGACATCGACCGTCGCCCGGACGTGTACCTGGATGCGTACCTGCTGCCCCTGAAGTAACGCATGTCAGGCGGGAAGCCGTTCACACGTAGGGAGCGCATCCCGTCTGTCGCCGGAGGGTCCGCGAAGGTTCGCGTGACCCGGACGCTGGAAGGGATCGCGCGCTGGAGTGGTGGCGTGCGCCCTGCCCCGGAAGGGGCGCCGGTCGGCGCGCCGACCTCTCCACCTCGGTGTTCCCACCATGACGATTCCCATCCCCGAGCAGTCGCTCGTCCTCCTCATCGGCCCTTCCGGTTCAGGCAAATCCACCCTCGCGCACCAGCACTTCCTCCCGGAGGACGTGCTGCCCGGCGCCGGCAACGAAACGAAGCTCCACGAAGAGGTGGCGCGAAGGCTCACGAAGGGCACGCTCACCGTCATCGACGGAGTGCCCCTGAGCGCCGAGTCGCGCCGTCATTACGTGACCCTGGCGCGCGAGCACCACGTCGCCCTGGTCGCGGTGGCCATGGACACGCCGGAAGCGCTCTGCCTGGAGCGCAACCGGACGCGCACCGGGTCGCACCCCAGTCCCCGCGCGCTGCGCAACCAGGTGCAGCAGCTCCAGAACGCGCTGAAGGGGCTGACGAAGGAAGGCATCCGGCACGTGCACGTGCTCACGCCGGAGACAGCGGGCGCGGTGGCATTCGAGCACCGCCCGCTGCCCAGCCACCGCCAGGACGAGCACGGCCCGTTCGACATCATCGGAGACATCCACGGGTGCTTCGATGAGCTGAAGGCCCTGCTGACGGAGTTGGGTTACACGGTCGCGCCGCGAGCTGACGGAGCGCCTGGGTTCGGCGTGGGCGCGCCCCACGGACGCAAGGTCGTGTTCCTGGGCGACCTGGTGGACCGGGGGCCGGGCGTGACGGACGTGCTGCGCCTGGCTATGGGGATGGTGGAGGCGGGCACGGCGCTGTGCGTGCCGGGCAACCATGAAATCAAGTTGCTCAAGAAGCTGCGTGGCAAGGACGTGCGCGTAGGGCGCGGGCTCGCGATGACGCTGGAGCAGCTGGAGCGCGAGCCCCCGGAGTTCTCCCAGGCGGTGGCGGACTTCATCGAAGCCCGCGCCCCGCACTACGTCCTGGACGACGGCCGCCTCGTGGTGGCGCACGCGGGCCTGAAGGAGCCCATGCACGGCCGGGACACCCCGGAGGTGCGCGACTTCGCCCTCTACGGCGAGACGACGGGCGAAGCGGACGCCTACGGCCTGCCGGTGCGAGCCGACTGGGCGCAGCAGTACCAGGGACAGGCGACGGTCGTGTACGGCCACACCTCCGTGCCGGAAGCCGAGTGGGTCAACGGCACGGTCTGCCTGGACACGGGCTGTGTGTTCGGAGGCAAGCTGACCGCGCTGCGCTATCCGGAGCGGGAGCTCGTCTCCGTGCCCGCGCGGCGCGAGTACTGGGAGTCACGGAAGCACGCGGCTCCGTGACCCTCCCGGAAGACGTCAGGCCGCCGCCGCGGTGATGCCGGCCACGCTCCGGCGCGCCGCCTCCAGGCAGTCGCCCAGGAAGCGCAGGTAGCAGTCCAGCCCGCGCGTGCCGAACGCCGCCAGCCGCCGGCCCTCCTCGGGGTGGGTGGCCAGCAGCCCTTCCATCATCCGCTCATTGAGCGCGGTGTGGCCCACGTCCACCTCCGCGTGCTCGCGCAGGAAGGTGAGCGTGTCCAGCGTCCCCTGTCCCAGCACCTCGCGCACGCGCGCCAGGATGCGCGGCACCAGCACCACCGCCAGGTAGCCCACCTCGTACTCGATGGCCGCCTGGCCCAGCGGCAGGTCACCGGTGATGGCCTCGTCGTGCACCTGCCGGTACTCGCGCATGGCGGCCGTGGGCGCCTGGGCGACCAGCGCATCCGCGTCCAACTTCTGCGCATGGCTCGCGTTCCACTGCACCGTCAGCACGCGCGCGTCCTGGAGGGTCATCAGGTGGTGGCCGGCCTCGTGCTTCGCGTGGGTGATGAGCTGCCGGCCCACCTTCTCCTGTCCCAGCGCGATGCAGCGCTCACCGGCGCCGCGGATCCACCCGTCCACGGGCTCGGTCATGTACGCGCCCCGGGCGGACCACTCGATGAGGAAGCGCGCCATCAGGTCCGGCGTGATGTCCGGGGACAGGAGCGTGCGCACGACGGGCTCCGTCTCCAGGCGGGCGCGGGTTTCCTTCACGTGCGGCAGGTACTGCGTCTGGATGTGGCTCATGACAGCTCCTTCTGGGGGTGGGAGAGCGGACGGGGTGCCGTCTGCTCGTGGATGTGCTCCAGGAACTCGGGAGCGAGGTCGGCGGGGATGAGCCACAGGTACGGCTTCATGTCGGGGGCCGCGTCGTGCAGGCCCGCGGCCTCCACGTCGCCGGCCTCCTCGGCCAGGAATGTGAAGCCGTCGCGGCCCCGCTGGGCGAACCAGCGGCGGGCCCCGTCCATCAGCGCCGGATAGGCCTGCCGCGCTCGAGGCGACAGCGCGAACAGCCGCGCGGAGTCCAGCAGCCCGAAGGGATTGGTGCCGGGCGGCCCGGACTCCAGCACGGCCACCGCCACCGGCTTCGCCCCCTCGCGAGCGACCAGCAGGTGCCGCTCGCGCTCCAGGCCCACCGCCTGCCAGGCCCGCGTCGCGTCCCGCAGGTCCAGGCTCTCCATCCGCAGGTCCAGCGCCTCGGCGTAGCAGGCGGGGCGGGTGAGGGCGATCCGCTCCACCAGCAGCCGCCGCTCCGCCTCCGTCGCGGGCCCGAGCTCCAGCCCCGAAGGGGCCTGCCCCGAGGGATGACCGCACTCGACGTCAATCATTCGCATCGGCAGCAGCAGCGTCCGTCCCGTCGCCGCCATCCGGTCGGCGAAGCCGACATGCGAGCGGAGCGTGAAGGGCACGGTCGACTCGATGTACGACGCAAGCCAGCGGAACTCCGGGTCCCGCTGCGCATGCTCCACGCAGTGCGCGTACACGTCGCGCAGCATCTGGCCCTTGAGACGCTCGAACCGCGCGGCGTCCTGGCGCCGCGCCAGCTGGTGCACCATCCACACGGAGCGGTAGGGCTTCATCGCGGAGAGCGTCGCCTCCACGCCGCGCTCGGACGGCCACACCACCTCGGTGAGGACCGCGCCCATCGTGCCGGCTCCGCGGCCCAGCTCGAAGAAGCTCCGGCGTCGCGCCTCGAAGTCCTCCACGGACCGGCCCGCCAGGTTGAAGTACCCGGAGTCGATGAACAGCCGCCAGTGCTCCTCCACGCGCGTCCCATCGGTGCGCGTCGCCGGATGGAGCGCCCGGGCCACCATCGCCTGCCATCGCTCCGCATCCCCGGCGGTCAGCGGCGTCACGTGGAGCCCACACTGGAGCTCACCATCAGCGCGGCCGGACACATGGCGCACCTCCCCGCGCAACGACATGGCTTCGCCTCCCTCCGTGCGCAGCACGATGGGCTGGAGCACCCGGCCGGGCGGAAGGCGCTCCCCCGCGCCCATCCGCAGCGACAGCCCGCTCGCGGACATGTCCACCGCCTGGCGCTCCCGGCCCAGCCATCCCGGCAGCGGCAGCCGCATGCGCAGGTCCTCGGGCGCGGGAGCACGCCGGTGGGCCCGGCGGCGCAGTCGAAGCACCTGGCGCGGCAGCGGCGTCACCCACGTCCCCGGCTCCTCCGACTCACCGGACAGAAGCATCCGGTAGACGCAGCCGTGGCCGAACACCTCCACCTCCCACGCGTCCGCGCCCGGATCCACCGTCAGGCCGGACCAGTGGAGGACTCCGCCCTCTGGCTCCAGCGTCTCCAGCCGCAGCGGCGACGCCGTGTCTCCCTGCCGCAGCAGCGCGGGCGAACCCAGCGCGGCGGCGGTGGCGAGGATGATGCGGATGCGCTCGGGATGGGTGACGTCCCACCGGATCTCCCATTCCAGGGCCGGTGCCTCGGACGACGGGCGCAGCTGTGCGCGAGCGAAAGGCGCTCCCACGGTGGACTCTCCAGATGATGGACGGCGGGGGGTGCGCGAATCACCCCGGGGCTGCCGTGGATCCGCGCGTGAACGGAATACGGAACGGGACCTCGGGTCTGGTCGTTCCCTCCGTTCGCCAGCCGTGGATCCGCGCTCCGCCGGAAGCCTCCATCCTCAGGAGCGCCGGGGCGGGTCACTTCACCGGAGCCGGTCCCGGCGCGTTTCCGGCGGCCGGCATCGGGCTGCCAGTGAGACGGAAGATCCGGTGGGGAGCAAGGACGTACTTCCGCTCCGGTCCCTGCGCCCGCAGGGTCCACGCCGCGCGCCGGGGAGGGCTGTTGAGCAGCCTCGCCAGCACGGCCCGCGCGGGCTCCCGGGTCACGGCTTCCAAGGTGACCCGTGTCTCCAACCGGAGCCCGGCCGTGGTCCCCAGCTCGACCTGCGTTCCGCCCTGCTTCGAGACCTCCGCGCAGAGAAGCTGGAGGAGCTCTCCCAGGGAGCGCTCCTGACGGGACAGGGTGATGGGGGTCTCCAGCGGAGAGCCCTGCTCGGGCGTGACATGCCAGAGCCCTCCGGCCTGCACCAACCGGAAGCGTGGGGTGTCCTTCCCGGTCTGCTGCGCGAGCAGCCGCGTGAGGACCTCCTCCTGGAGCTTGGAGTCCGCCCGGGAGGCATACGTGACGGCATAGGTCAGGGTGATGGAACCCTTCGGCATGGGCCTGTCGGGCGGCTCCTCATAGGTGATGCCCCAACCCTCACGGGTTTCCAGCTGCTTCACCGCGGCGGCGAGCGGCTGGGGCACGTCCTGGACGGTGAGCTGGACCTCCTCGCTCCAGGCGGTCCTCCCGGCAAGGCAGACAGACAGCAGCACGGCGGCGCGAATCCCAGACTTCATCATGAACAGTGGCATGGCCTGACCCCTTTGTGGTGAAAGCCTTAGCAATCGCTGTGCCGTCTGGAACCCCTTGGGATTCCTCGCGAGCGTGGCGCCTCAGCGCCGTGGACCGCGACAGTTTGTTTGGTAGGGGTTGGGAGTCACTGACAAACGGGAGGGATTGCCTGTGAAGCGGTTGCTGACTGTCGTTGCCGCGATGTGCATGCTGTTGGGTTCCACGACGGTCCTGGCGGAGGACCTCGAATCGAGCCCTGCGCGGACTCGTGGTCCATCGCGGACTGAAGTCGCGGGTCCTGATGCGAGGCGGCACGCGGTACACGTGCCGCCGCGCTTCCCGGGCACCCGGAGTGCGTCCGGAGGCCCCTCCCGCTCACCCCAAGACACTGAAACCAGGGAACCTCCTGGGTTTCATGTGACAGGAGGGTGGCTCCACGGTGGGAAAGGTGCGGACGCCCCGGGACGGGCTTACCCTGCGTGCCCCATGTCCCTCCGCAAGGACTTCATCGAGCGCGCCGTGGAGCAGTTCGCGGCCGCCATCGCCAGCATCCTCAAGGCCCGGAAGGAGAAGCGGTACGGGGACGCACGCAGCCTCATCCGCGACACCGTCCTCACCGTGCTGGGCATGGAGTACGGCGCGCTCATCCTCGCGGACGCCGAGTCCACCTCCCGCCTGCTCGGCACCGCCGCGCGCACGCGCATGCTCGCGAAGCTGGTGCGCGAGGACGGCGAGCTGATGCGCGAGCAGGGCGACCCGCTCACCGCCGACTCGCGCTTCCTGCTGTCGCTGGAGCTGTACCTGGAGGCCATCTCCCTCGGCCTCAACCCGGACACCGAGGACGCCACCGCCATCGCGGAGCTGCGCACCCTCACCGACGTCACCACGCTGTCGGAGCGGCACCAGCGGATGCTCTCCCAGGCCTGACGAAGCGCGGCGCGCACGTTCGCGCACCCGGGCGGTGGCAATCCCTTCCGCGTGCATCGGTCGGGTTTGCGACAAAGCAACCTGGGGAGATCCATCGCTTCCGATCAGACAAGGACACGCTGACGCTCCCCGCCTTGCCCTGGCTTCCGGGTTTGCGTCTATCCTTGCCGTCCAATTCGTCACGCAACACCGGGGGGGTGCGCGTGTCCTTTGTTCGGTTACCCGAGAGCGTTGTCTCTTGTCGCAACCTCGTGGGCGGAGAGTGGGTCTCTCCCGCCGGAGCGTCCGCGCAGGAGGTCCGCAGTCCCTATTCCAACGCGCTCATCGGCCGGGTGCCGCTGACCACCGCCTCGGGTGTCGCCCAGGCCGTGGAGGCCGCGAAGGCCGCCGCGCAGGGTTGGCGCGCCACCCCGCTGCGTGAGCGCACCCAATTCCTGCAACGCTTCCGCACGCTCCTGGAGGCGCACCTGGAAAGGCTCGCGCACCTGGCCGCGAGCGAATCCGGCAAGACGGTGGCGGAGGGCCGCGCGGGGCTGCTCAAGGGGATGGAGGTCTGTGATTTCGCCCTGTCGCTCCAGAACCTGGATGGCGGCGCGCACCTGGAGGTGAGCCGGGGCGTCACCTGCGAATACCGCCGCGAACCGCTGGGCGTCGTCGCCGGCATCACGCCGTTCAACTTCCCCGCGATGGTGCCCCTGTGGCTGTTCCCCATCGCCGTCACGGTGGGCAACGCCTTCATCCTCAAGCCGTCGGAGAAGGTCCCGCTCACCGCGACCGCGCTGGGGGAGCTGATGGTGGAGGCGGGCTATCCGCCCGGCGTCTTCTCCGTCGTGCACGGCGCGAAGCCCGCGGTGGACGCGCTCTTGGAGCACCCGGATGTGAAGGCGCTGGCCTTCGTGGGTTCCTCTCCCGTCGCGCGGCACGTCTACGTGGAGGGCAGCCGCCACGGCAAGCGCGTGCTGGCGCTGGGCGGCGCGAAGAACCACCTCATCGTCGTGCCGGACGCGGATCCAGAGCTCACGCCGCAGGCGGTGGTGGACTCGTTCACCGGCTGCGCGGGCCAGCGCTGCATGGCGGCCAGCGTGATGCTCGCGGTGGGGAACGTGCAGCCGCTGGTGGATGACATCCTCCGGCGCGCATCGCGCCTGGAGGTCGGCCTGGGCATGGGGGCGCTCATCGACCGGGGCGCGGTGGACCGGCTGGAGACGGCCATCGCCAAGGCCCAGGCGGACGGGGCGCGGGTGCTGCTGGACGGGCGCGGCAAGCGGCCCGCGGGCGAGGCGTACGCGAACGGCCACTGGCTGGGGCCCACGGTGCTGGACGGAGTGCGTCCGGAGATGGAGGCCGCGCGGCGCGAGCTGTTCGGCCCGGTGCTGTCCATCGTGCGGGTGCCTACGCTGTCGGCGGCGCTCGCGGTGGAGAACGCTTCGCCCTATGGCAACGCGGCGTCCATCTTCACCACCAACGGCGCGGTGGCGCAGACGGTGGTGGAGGGCGCCAGGGCCGGCATGGTGGGCGTGAACGTGGGCGTGCCGGTGCCACGCGAGCCCTTCTCCTTCGGCGGCACGGGCGAGTCGAAGTACGGCCACGGGGACGTCACCGGACCGTCGAGCCTCGACTTCTGGAGCCAGCTCAAGAAGGTGACGCGCAAGTGGTCCGCGCGCACCGACGGCTCCTGGATGAGCTGACGCCACGCCCTGGCGTCCTCCTGCTTCGCCCATTCCCAGACATCTGTCCTCTTCCCGCGCCCCACAAGGAGGGTGCACCCATGGCTGACAAGAAGCCCGTCAATCACATCCGTCTCACGTCCCATCCCGACGGGCAGGTGCCCGGAGTGCCCCTGCGCTGGGGCGAGTCGGAGCCGCTGCGCCGGGGCCCGGTGGTGGCCACGCTCTCGGACGCCGCGAACCGCAACGTCATCGGCACGCACTCGGGCGCGTACTCCATCTATCGCGCGCTGGCGGTGTCCGCGGGCAAGCTGCCGCAGGACCACAAGGCGGACCTGACCAACACCTCGCCCGCGGCGCAGGTGGGCCCGTATCCGTCGTGGAGCGACTCCAAGCGCATCGTGTCGCTGGACCCCTGGGGCGCGGTGGCGTCACAGGTGTTCCGCGCCTACGCCGAGCAGGGCGTGGACTACCGGCCCACCATCGCCGTCACCCGGGCCCACATCAACATGCCGGAGGTGCGCGAGGCCATTGCCGCCGGGCGCCTCAAGGTGGACGGCGACCTGGTGGCAGCCAACGGGGACGTGAAGGTCGTGAAGGCCGCGGTGGAGCCGGTCTGGTACCTGCCTGGCATCGCGGAGCGCTTCGGCCTCACGGAGGGCGCGCTGCGCCGGGGCCTCTTCGAGCACACCGGCGGCATGTACCCGGAGCTCATCACCCGCCCGGACCTGCACGTCTTCCTGCCACCCATCGGCGGGCTGACGCTGTATGTGTTTGGGAACATCGCCTCGCTGGCGGACCGGGACGTGCCGCTGGCGGCGCGAGTGCATGACGAGTGCAACGGCTCGGACGTCTTCGGCAGCGACATCTGCACCTGCCGGCCCTACCTGGTGCACGGCATCGAGGAGGGCGTGCGGATGGCGCAGCAGGGGGGCGTGGGGCTCATCGTCTACCACCGCAAGGAGGGCCGCGCGCTGGGCGAGGTGACCAAGTTCCTCGTCTACAACGCGCGCAAGCGGCAGGAGGGCGGCGACTCCGCGGCCACGTACTTCCACCGCACGGAGTGCGTGGCGGGCGTGCAGGACATGCGCTTCCAGGAGCTGATGCCGGACGTGCTGCACTGGCTGGGCATCACGCGCATCCACCGCTTCGTCTCCATGAGCGACATGAAGCACGACGCCATCGTGCGCTCGGGCATCGAGATTCTGGAACGCGTGCCCATTCCGGACGGGCTGATTCCGGCGGACGCGAAGGTGGAGATGGAGGCGAAGAAGGCGGCGGGCTACTTCACGCGCGGCCCGGTGGCGGACGCGGGGGCGCTGGCGCAGGTGAAGGGACGGGACCTCGATGCTTGACGCGATCCGGGTGCAGGAGGTGTCCCCCACGGTGGCGTGGCTGCGCAGCCCGGCGGCCATCCGCGAACGCTGTCACCAGGTGCTGGACCTGGGACTCGCCGGACGACTCGAATACTTCAAGGTGGAGCCGTCCCGGCTGCCCACGGTGGTGGACCGGGTGCTGGCGGTGACGCACGAGGCGTACCCCCGCCTGGACATCCCGGTGCACAGCCGCTGGAGGCACTTCGACGCGGGAGGGGTGCCTCGGCTCGCGCAGCTGGAGGCGAGGCTGGCCTCGCTGCCGCCAGAGGAGCGCGCCAGGGCCAAGGTGGACCTGGGGGTGGTGAGCGTGCTCTTGGACGCGGGCAGCGGCCCGGCGTGGCGCTACCAGGAGCCCGGAGGCGCCTCGTACGTGCGCTCGGAGGGGCTGGCGGTGGCGTCGCTGCGCATGTTCATGGCGGGCGGCTTCTCGTCGGATCCAGACCGGCCGCTGCGCGCGGACGCGGAGGCACTGAGCCGCATGACGCGCGAGCACCTGGAGCGCGGCTTCCAGGTGTCCGAGTCCAACCCGCTCCTGGGCGTGGAGGGCAGGCTGCACCTGTTGCAGGGCCTGTCGCGCGTGCTGCCCAGGCCGGGGTCCATGTTCGACATGCTGGCCGCGCACCGCCGCAGCGTGCGGGCGGCGGAGGTGCTGGGCACGGTGCTGGAGGTGCTGGGCCCCATCTGGCCGGGCCGCACGACGGTGGACGGCGTGAACCTGGGAGACGTGTGGCCGCACCCGGCGCTCGGGCCGCCGGGGAGCGCGGACGCGCTGGTGCCCTTCCACAAGTTGTCCCAGTGGCTGGCGTACTCGCTGGTGGAGCCACTGGCGGATGCCGGCGTGGCGGTGACGGAGCTGGACGCGCTCACGGGCCTGCCGGAGTACCGCAACGGCGGCCTCTTCGTGGACCTGGGTGTGCTGGTGCCGCAGGACCCGCGCCTGACGATGGAGGTGTACTCCCCGGGCGACGCACCCATCGTGGAGTGGCGGGCGCTGACGGTGGCGCTGCTGGACCGCGTGGCCGCGCTGGTGCGCGGGCGTCTGGAATTGACCCCGGAGGAGCTGCCGCTGGCGAAGGTGCTCCAGGGCGGGACCTGGACGGCGGGGCGCCGGGTGGCGGCGGAGCTGCGCCCCGGAGGCGTGCCGCCCATCCGCATCCGCAGTGACGGCACGGTGTTCTGAAAATCCAATCAAGGAGGACGCATGGACTTCCCGAACTGCACGGTGGTGGATCACCCGCTGGTGAAGCACAAGCTGACGGTGATGCGCAGGACGGACACGAGCACGGCGGCCTTCCGGGCGCTGCTGGAGGAGATCTCCCTCCTGCTCGGGTACGAGGCGCTGCGCGACCTGAAGCTGCGCGAGGAGGAGATTGAGACGCCCATGGCACGCACCATGGGCTGGGCGCTGGACGGCAAGAAGCTGGTGCTGGTGCCCATCCTGAGAGCGGGGCAGGGCATCCTGGACGGCCTGCTGCAACTCGTCCCCTCCGCGCGGGTGGGCCACATCGGCCTGTACCGCGACCCGGAGTCACTCGGAGCCGTGGAGTACTACTACCGCGTGCCCGCGAACCTGGAGGACCGCGACGTCATCGTCTGCGACCCCATGCTCGCGACAGGCAACTCCGCGGTGGCGGCGCTCCAGCGCGTGAAGCGAAGCCATCCAGGCTCCCTGCGCTTCGTGTGCCTGCTCGCGTGTCCGGAGGGCCTGACGAACCTGCGCGAACATCACCCCGACGTGCGCGTCTTCACCGCCGCCATCGACGAGAAGCTGGACGCGCACGGCTACATCCTGCCGGGCCTGGGTGACGCGGGAGACCGCCTCTTCGGCACGAAGTCGGCGGACTGACTAGTCCTGATTTACTCGGTTGACGGTGAGACGTGAATCCTTCATGTCTCACCGCATGAACACATCACGTCTCGCATCAGCGCTGATGGCTTTGGGGCTCCTCGCCGCCTGTGGTGGGGAGCCCATGCCCACCGAGCAGGAGCAGGCCATCACCGGAGGAGGCCTCGCCGCCCGCTACGAGCTGCCCCATCAGGTACGCCTCCACGTCTCGGGCGCGTTCACCTGCGGAGGCACGCTCATCCGAGCCGGCTGGGTGGTGACCGCCGCCCACTGCGTCCAGGGCGTCACGCCCGCGTCCATGCGCATCTACGCGGGAGACCTGCGGCTGAGCGCCGTGGAGGTGGACGAGCAGTACCGCGCCGTGTCGCGCAAGGTGATGCACCCCTCCTACAACGGAGAGGTCCATGACGTGGCGCTCCTCCAACTGGCCCAGCCCTTCAACCTGTCGCAGGCAATCCAGACGCTGACGCTACCGGACTCCCCCGCGCCCGTGGGTGCCACCTACACGGCGAGCGGCTGGGGCCGCACGCAGACCGGGCCCACCTCGGATGCGCTCAAGCGCGTGAACCTGAGCATCACCTCCACGGCCACCTGCCGCGACCTGGTGGGGAACACCTACGTCAGCGGCACGGTGCTGTGCACGGCGCCGCGAGCCAACGCGAACGTCTGCACGAAGGACGACGGCGGCCCCCTGGCCTTCAACGGCACGCTGTATGGGATTACGAGCGGGTTCGGCTCCAGCCAGTGCGACACGTTCTCCGTGTTCACCAACGTGGCCACGTACACGCCGTGGATCCGCTCCGTCATCAATGGGACGTGATGCACTGAGCCATGACAGTTTCACGCCTTGACTCTTGAGAACCGGGAAAGACGGATTTAAACGTTGAGCGGTCTAAGCGTTTAAATCCGTTTCCCGGGAGTCCAGGCATGCGCGCGTCGTGGCGGTCCACCCTGATGGCGGTGATGTTGGGCGCGGTCTTCGCGGAAGGAGTAGCGGCGGCGGAGCCCGGAGCACAGCGCTGGGCGGAGAATCTTTCGGCCGGAACGGGCACGTCGGAGCTCGTGGGCACACGGGATGGGCTGCGCTACGAACCCAACGCAGTGATGCGCCGGCCCGAAGGACTGAGCCGCCTCACGGGCCTCTTCGAGTTCCCGTCACGCACGCTCGAGCAGCCCGTGGACACCTTCCGCCCACGAGTCCAGGCGACGGTGGGCCTGGGGCAGGGCGTCGAAGTGGACGTGCGCGTGAGAACCCCCGGAGGCGCCTGGAGCGAATGGCGCACCGCCACCGGAGACGAGGCCGTGCGTCTGCCCCGCTCGGGCACGGAGGTGCAGGTGCGCCTCGCGCTCATCGCGGACGAGCGAGGCCGGGGCCCGGCGGTCCAGGAGGTGACGCTGGAGGGCTGGCGTGAAGGCACCGGCACGGAGGAAGGACTCCAGACGCTCGCGCCGCTGAGCTACCGCGTCTACGCCACCCGTGAGGGCCTGGTGGGCGGCACGACGGCGAACGGCCACGTCATCAAGAGCAACGACCGCTTCGTGGCGCTGCCGTCGCGGCGGGGGCTCGCGTCCAACGGCGGCTCCGAGTACCAGGTGCGCGTCTGCTATTCGAAGACAGCCAAATGCGCGACGACGTCCGTCTGGGACGTGGGCCCGTGGAACACGAAGGACGACTACTGGAACCCGTCCAGCGTGCGCGAGATGTGGAAGACGCTGCCGCAGGGCAAGCCGGAGGCGCAGGCGGCGTACCAGGACAACTTCAACGGCGGGTTGGATCAGTTCGGGCGCCGGCCGGCGAACCCCGCGGGCATCGACCTCGCGGACGGGACGTTCTGGACGGACCTGGGCATGTCGAACAACGACTGGGTGGACGTGACGTACCTGTGGACGTCCGGCGGCGGTTCGCCGACGGGGCTGGTCATCGACAGCAACAACGCGAGCAACGACCAGTCAAAGGGATACATCCAGCTGACGGGCTCGAGCTGGGCCTCGTCCACGAACGTGGCGGGCTACTACGGCAGCAGCTACCTCGTGTCCCCGGGCGCGGCGGTGTCGGAGCCGGCGACATTCTGGTTCTACCTCTCCGCGGCGGGAACGAAGACGGTGGACGCGTGGTGGACGGCGGCGAGTGACCGCTCCACGGCAGCGCCCTTCATCATCACGAACGCGTCCGGCACGCAGCTGGCGAACGTGAAGGTGAACCAGACGGTCAACGGCGCGCGGTGGAACACGCTGGGCACGTGGAGCTTCCCGGCGGGGTGGAACAAGGTCCAGCTGAGCCGCTGGGTGACGGCGGGAACCTACGTGGTCGCGGACGCCATCCAGGTCCGTTAGGCCTCATGGACGCACGGGTTGTCCGGGCGATAGAACGGTAACCCGTCTCCGAGGAAGCCCGCATGGCGTCGTTGCGCACCGTGATTCCCCCTCCCGTGGAAGAGCCACACCTCTATACAGACCTCGCTGCCTGGTGGCCGCTGTTCTCGCCCCCGGAGGAGTACAGCGAGGAGGCGGAGGATCTGCTCCCCATGTTGCGTCCGGAGGAGCGGCCCGCGCGCACGATGTTGGAGCTGGGCTCGGGGGGTGGAAGCCTGGCCTTCCACCTGAAGAAGCACTTCACGCTGACGCTGACGGACCGCTCACCGGAGATGGTCGCGGTGAGCCGGGCCGTCAACCCGGAGTGCGAGCACCGGGTGGGAGACATGCGGTCGCTGCGGCTGGGGCGCACGTTCGACCGGGTGATGGTGCACGACGCCATCATGTACGCGGTGGAGCGGGAGGACGCGCGGGCCACGGTCCTCACGGCCGCCGCGCATTGCCGTCCGGGAGGCCGGGTGGTGCTCCTGCCGGACTGCGTGCGTGAGACCTTCGAGCCCCTCACCGAATCCGGAGGCCACGACTCGCCGGACGGGCGAGGCATGCGCTACCTCATGTGGACGTGGGATCCGGATCCGGACGACGAGACGTTCGAGACGGCCTTCGCCTACCTGTTGAGGGAAGCGGACGGCACGGTGAGCATGTCGCAGGAGCGCCACCGCTTCGGCCTGTTCCGGCGGGATGATTGGCTCGAGTGGATGCAGGAAGCCGGCTGTCCCGCGACGACACGGCGAGACCCCTGGAACCGGGAGGTCTTCATCGGGGTACGGGAGCAGGAGTGATGCGAGGGTGGGGGACCCTGCTGCTGTTCATCCCGCTGTGGGGGATGGCCGCGCCCGCGCGCGTGGAGCTCGTCTTTGGCGGAGACGTGATTCCGCACGGCGAGGTGAAGTCCGTAGCGAAAGCCCACGCGCGAAACGGAAACCACGAAGGCTGGGATCACGTCTTCGGTCCAATGTCGGACGTCCTGCGCACGGCGGACGTGAGCGTGGTGAATCTGGAGACGCCGGTCACGGCCAACACCAAGGCCTTCACGAAGGAACTGGTCTTCAACGCGCCTCCAGCGATGGTGCAGGCGCTGGTCAGCGCCGGAGTGAAGGTGGTGTCCACGGGCAACAACCACGCAAGGGATCAGCACGTGGAAGGCCTGGTGGAGACGCTGAGCCACCTGGACGCGGCGGGACTGCGCCACGTGGGCACGGGCACCACGAAGGACGCGGCCTGGGAGCCGGTGTTCATGGAGGTGAGGGGAGTGAAGCTGGGCTTCCTGTCCTTCACGAGGAGCCTGAACGGCTTCAGCAACCCGAAGGAAGCGGACGCGCCGCACGTGGCGCTGCTGACCTATCCGGAGCACGCCTCAAGAAGGGGACTGAAGCCGGAAGAAGCAATGGAGCGAGTGCGGACCGCGGCGGCGAAGTGTGACGCGCTGTTCGTGATGGGGCACTGGGGAACGGAGTACGCGGACACGCCGCATCCCTTGGACCGGGCGTTGGGCCAGGCCTTCCTGGAGGCGGGGGCATTCGCGGTCATCGGACACCATCCGCACGTGCTCCAGCCATTGGAGGCCTACACCACGAAGTCCGGGCGCCGAGGCTTCATCGCCTATTCGCTGGGCAACCTGGTGGCGAACCAGGCGCGCTTCTACCGGCACGTGAAGGGGCAGCTGGGGAGGGACGGAGACAAGCGGGACACGCTGCTCCTGCGAGTCGGAGTGACGAGGGCGGAGCCCGGAGCCCCGGTGTCCCTGGGAGACGTCTCGGTGTTGCCGGTCTGGATTGAGAACAACGCCAAGGGCCGCAAGGCGAAAGCGAAGCGGAACATCCAGCCGGTGCTCATCGACCGTGAGATTGAAGAGGTCTCGCGAAGGCTGACCGCGCTGACCCAGCGCACCGCGAAGCCCGACAAGGCGACCCGAGCGGAGAAGGCCGCCCTGGAGCAGCGCCTGGTCAACGCCCGCTACCGCCGCGAACGCATCCTGAGAATGCTGCCCACGGAGTTCCGGGTCGCCACCCCGGAGCTCCGCAGGCGAGACGACGGAGCCGTGGGGCTGACGGCTCAGACGGTGCCGTGAAGGGACTGACCCCTCGCTGACGCTTCCGGACGCACCCTGGGACACCGCGTCTTGCACGCGATGTCCGGGCTGACGCATGTGGACGCTCCCCTCATCCTGGAGCGTTCGTGTCCCGTCCCCATCCCTGGTTCCGCTGGAGTCCGCTGGCCCTGACGCTGGCGGCCTCGCTGTCCTGTGCCCCCATCGAGGACCTGGAGCCCCCGCCATCTCCCGCCACCCAGAAGCAGGGCGTGGACGTGCCCGGCTTCGCGGAGCTGCACCACCACATGTTCGCCGAGGAGGCCTTCGGCGGCGGCTGGTTCCACGGCGGCGTCAACGGCGCGCTCGACACCTGTGACGGAGGCTGGCCGGAGAGCGACCACGCCCGCGTCCGCATGGACCTGAGCGGCCTGCTCAACCTGTGTCCCAACTCCGGCGGCGTGGACCTGAGCGGCGCGCCCGTGCTGTCCCAGCTCTTCGGCGTCGCGGGAGCGGTGGGCTCGGAGTTCATCGGGAAGATGGAAGGCACGAAAGGGGACACCGGCCTTCACATGGGCCGCCGCCAGCCCGGCACCGAGTGGCCCCGCTGGGACACCATCGCCCACCAGCAGTCCTGGGGCGGCTGGCTCAAGCAGGCGCACGACGGAGGCATGTCGCTGGTGGTGGTGTCCGCCGTGAGCAACGGCTTCCTCTGCGAAGCGCTGCCTCCGCAGAACCGCAAGCGGGCCTGTGACGAGATGATGGACGTGGAGGTCCAGCTCCAGATGGCCCACGCCTTCGACGCGGCCAACGACTGGGTGGAGATCGCCCTGTCACCCGCGGACGCCAGGCGCATCATCTCACAGGGCAGGCTCGCCATGGTGCTCTCCATCGAGACCAGCAAGCTCTTCGGCGCGAAGGACTGGCGAGCGGAGCTGAACCGCTTCCACGCGCTGGGCGTGCGCACCCTCCAGCCCGTGCACCAGCTGGACAACCGCTTCGGCGGAGCGGCCCCGCACAACGCCATCTTCCAGGCCGCGCAGTTCCTGGAGAACTGCCACATCGACACGGACTGCGGCATCACCGCCGCCGGCTTCACGCTGGGCTTCGACGTGGACGCCCAGTGCCGCAACGTGAAGGGCCTCACCGCGGACGGACAGCAGCTCCTCCAGGCGATGATGGACAAGGGCATGCTCATCGACCTGGCCCACCTGTCGGAGAAGGGCGTGCGTGACGCCTACGCCGTCTCCCAGACGAACCGCTACTACCCGCTCTTCGTCAGCCACGGCCACTTCCGGGAGGTGATGAACGGCAAGCTCGCCCAGCACGAGAAGACCACCCCTGCCTGGGTGGTGCAGATGCTCCGCCGCACGGGAGGCATGTTCGGCCTGCGCACCGCGCACGACGAGACGCGCACGTACACGCCCGCGAACATCGCCAACGACTGCCAGGGCTCCAGCCGCTCCTTCGCCCAGGCCTACGAGTACGGACGCCAGGGACTCAAGGTCCCCATGGCCTTCGGCGCGGACTTCAACGGCTTCATCCAGCAGACGCGGCCCCGCTTCGGCCCCAACGGAGCATGCTCCGCGGGCTTCCAGGCGGAAGCCGACGCGCAGGCCCACCAGCAGGAGCTCGAAGCGCCGGGCCGGCTCGGCACGCCGTTCGACGAGCAGGGCCTGGCTCACGTGGGCCTGTTGCCGGACCTGCTCCAGGACGTGCGCAACCTGGGAGCGAACACGGCGCCGCTGGACCGCTCGTCGGAAGTGTTCATCCGCATGTGGGAGCGCACCGCGACGAGCGCGCGCAACGGCAGCATGGCGGACCCCGCGCTGGACATCGACACGAGCGGCATCGCGCCATGGGTGTCGCCGGACGAGCGCGAGAAGGCCTACCCCACGGTGTGTGGCAAGGCCTACGCGCCGGACTCCAAGACGCTAAACCAGGGCTGCCGCTTCGACGACGAGTGCCAGAGCGAGCAGTGCACCTCCGTGCTCTGCGCCACCTTTGACGGCCGCTGCGTGTGCAACGACGACGGGGACTGCGGAGCGTCCCGCTACTGCCAGAACGACATCCCGGCCAACCCCAGCGACAACGACTGCGTGGACCGCAAGACGGACGGCACGTCATGCAGCCGCGACGGCCAGTGTCTCTCCGGAGCGTGCGGAGGCTGCTTCAACGCGGTGGGCTGGTGCTACACGCCGCGCTCCAAGGCGTACGGCCAGACCTGCAAGTCCGACCGCGAGTGCACCACCGACCGCTGCAGCGCGGACTGCTACGTGAACCCCACGGGCAGCTGTCTCTGCGACAGCGACTCGCACTGTGGCGCGAACCAGTTCTGCGGCTGGGGGCTCAACTCGGGCAAGTGCGTGACCAAGCGAGGCCGGGGCGCGGCGTGCTCCAGCGATAGGGAGTGCGCCTCCGGCACCTGCCGCTGGTCGTTCACCTGCAAGTAGTGCCCGCTCAGCGTGGCGCCTCGGGTTCCTTCCGGGGCGCCGCGTGCAGGTCGCGCAAGGCGACGATGCGGTCCAGCAGCGGCCCGCCCAGCTTCTTCCGGGCAATGCGCTGTGATGGATAGATGCCCCGGTGCCCGGTGAGCAGGTACGCCACCGTGGCGACGATGGCCACATGTGGCAGCACGGAAGCCCCCACCAGCTCCACCGCCATCAGGGACAAGGCGAGCGGAGTATTGGCCGCCGCCGCGAACAGCGCCGCCATCCCCACCGCCGCCCCCAGGTCCACGGGCAACCCCAACAACCGGGCGAGCACATTGCCCAGCGCCGCGCCAATGAAGAACAGCGGCGTCACCTCACCGCCCAGGAACCCCGCCCCCAGCGTCACCACCGTGAACACGAGCTTCCACGCGAACGACCCCCAGGGCAGCGACACATCCTCGAACGCGCGAAGGATGCCGGGCACGCCCAGGCCCAGGTAGTCGCTGGTACCCGCGAGCTTCCACAGTCCCACCACGCCCAGGCCGCCCAGGGCCATCCGCACGGGCAGCCACGGCACACGGCGCTCGAGGATCCGCTTCAATCCATGCGTTCCCTCGATGAACGCCACCGCTACGGCCGCGACACCCACCGCGAACACCAGCCACCGGCCCAGCACGGGAAGCGTCAAGGCCAACACCTGGGGTGAAGGATACGCGGTGTGGTGGATGCCCAGCCCGCGAGTCACCAGGTCGCCCACGATGGAAGCCGTAAGCGCGGGCAGGAGCGCCTCGTAGCCCAGGCGGCCCACGCACACGACCTCCAGCCCGAACACCGCACCGGCCAGAGGCGTACCGAACACTGAACCGAAGCCACCCGCGATGCCCGCCGCCAGCAGCTCGCGCCGGGTCTCCGGAGTCACGCGGAAGCGGTGCGCAATCTGGTCCGCCAGGCTCGCGCCCATCTGCACCGCGGTGCCTTCGCGTCCCGCGCTCCCGCCAAACAGGTGCGTGAGCACCGTGCCCAGCAGCACCATGGGCGCCATGCGCAGGGGAATCACCGCGTCTCCCTCGTGCACCGTGTCCAGCACCAGATTGTTGCCGCCCCGGATGGACACGCCCCACCGGCCGTACACCGCCCCCACGACGAGCCCTGCCACGGGCAGCGCGTACACCAGCGACTCATGCGCCAGCCGGAACTCCGTGGCCGCTTCCAGCAGCGCCAGGAACACCGCGGACGCCACGCCGCATACGCCTCCCACGATGGCACCCAGCAACAGCCACTGGCCCAGTGCGCGGGCGCTTTGAGGGAGGTTCATGGGCGGCGCAGTCTAGCCGTGAAACAACGCGTCAATCTGAAGCGCCGCGTCAGCGAACGGTACGCAAGGGGCTCAGTCTGACGCGCCGTGGCGGAATTCATGTTCAACATGGAATACATACTGCGGGGTTAATTCGGGTCTGAGAAGTGATTCCACAGTCAAACCCGTGTACCGTGCGCGGCCTCTCCCCATTGCCGGGGCGGGAACCCCCTACCTCTTCAGGAGCCGGTATGTCCGTTCGTCGCAGCGGGCTGTCCCTCGCCGCCGTCCTCGCCGCCACCACCCTCAGTGGCAGCGCGATGGCCAGCACCATCAACCAGAACACGTCGTGGACCATCAACCGCTCGGCGTCGCAGACGTACCGGGTGGTGGCGTACGGCGACTCCATCTTCGCCGGCTACAACGGCGGCATCGGCAGCGTCGCGCGTCGTGCGGCCCCGGTGGTGGAGGGTGAGTACGCGGCGAAGAAGTGGGGCACGAACGTGGAGGTCATCCGCCGCACGAAGTCCGGTGCGAAGGCGGACGACATCTACAACAACAAGATCGTCTCCGAGCGCTCGTACATGCAGGACGCCCGGACGCGCGTCGTGATGTTCGAGATGTGCGGCAACGACTACCTGCAGGCGCGCAGCGCGTTCACGGACCAGACCGGCACGTGCAACTACAGCGGCCTGCAGAACGCGCTGGCGGCCTGCACCACGTACATGGAGCGTGGCATGCAGACCATCAACCAGTACGCGACCACCGCCAAGGTGAAGGTCATCTCCAACATCTATTACCCCGGCTATGACGCGGACAACGTGCTGACGGCCTGCACGGACGCGACGACGGGCCAGAAGGTGAACAAGCAGCAGTACTTCCTGCCGCTCCTGGCGCGCAGCAACTGGCGCGCCTGCAACCTGGCGGCGAAGTACGGCTTCAAGTGCGCGGACGCGTTCGCGGAGATGATGGCGTCGGACTACGACCGCAACGGCGACGGCCAGATTGACTCCGCGGCCATCGCGTACCGCGCCGGCGAGACCGAGGACGCCTACGTGCAGCGCATCAGCGTCACCCTGCGCAGCACGCTGCGCGACGCGAACCTGCACCTGGCGAACAGCAGCACCAGCTACGACTACATCCAGTCGGACAACACGCACCCGACGTACTCGGGCCCCACCATCAGCGTGAACATCTTCTCGGGCTCGGGCTCCGGTTCCGCGGCGCCGACCTACACGGACGGCCAGGTCGTCAACGGCAAGAACCCGGACTGGAACAAGTTCGGCCACGAGCGCATGGGCTGGAGCATCTCCACGTTCGACCCCGCGACGCCGTGATTTGAAGCGGCATCCGTAGGGAGAAGGGGCCTCCGACCTGTCAACGGGTCGGGGGCCTTGTCATGTGTGGACCTAGGCGCTGCGCAGTGCCCGGTGGATGAGATGGATGTCGCGGAAGGAGGGGATGCGGGCCGGGGCGAGCACCTGCTTCAGGGCCAGCAACATCTGCGTCGCGCACCGCCGCGCTTCCATCCCGCCAATGCCGGTGCCCAGCCCGGGACACACCAGCGTCCGGATGACAGGAGCGCCAGCGGTTTCGTTATGCCGCTTCACCGCCAGGAGGACAGCGCGGAACGCCAGGTAGGCGTTGACGGTCTGCGAGACGCTCTCCGGGATGCGCATGGTCGGCGCGGCGACGAGGAAGGGCCAGCGGTCGTGACCCGAGGGGACGACCACGGCGGCACCCACGGGAAGCTCGCCATGGTGCTGCTCCAAGATGGCCCGTTGGACCGAGTCCTGGACCTGAAGGCCCAGCGTGTCCCGGATCGCCAGGTCGAGCCCTCCATCCATGATGCCGAAGCTGTTCGCGGGGCTGACCATCGCGTCCGCGGGGACGGCGAAGAAGTCCTCCTGCCGCACGGCGACGAAGTCGAACGCGTCAAAGGCCTCGTCCCAGGCCTTCACCAGCTGGGGCTGGACGTCGATGAGATAGATCTTCTCGGGGAGCATGCCCAAACCCTGTAGCAGCAGAGGGAACCACGGCTGCTTCCTGGCAGCCCGGTCAGCGGCAAGGCGTCCGGGCCACCGCCCAGCCGGCCACCCGTGACAGCCATGAAGGCCCTGCCTGGATCTCTCTTCGTCCGAGCACGAAGGAGCGCATCAGGCCCCACGGCATCGACCAACAAGGGACTTGCACGTGAGCTCGGCCTGTGCGAATTCGCGCTGCGGTTCGCAGGGGCGCCTTCGGGCGGTTCAGGTCCCCCGGCAACTAGGGTTTGACGTCGTCGAACTGAAGCGTTAGAGAGTGGACCCCCGCGCAACAAACCGCTGCCCTCCGGGCCCCGGAAAGTCAGCGCGGGGGGAAGAAAAGGATCGACGAAGGTTGTTGATCCCGAACGCGGCGAAGAGGTAGAAGCCGCGCCCCTCACCTCGAAGCCCGCGCACTGGCGCGGAAGGCACTTCGGGGGGAGCGCAGGACCGACAAAGAAATAGGGCAGTCAACGAGCGAGTTGACAGCGAACGCGGCGAAGAGATAGAAGCCGCGCCCCACCGAAGAAGCAGCAGTCCGGCAGGCAACAAGCGGACGGCAAGCGGTGAGAGAAGCTGACAGCAAGCGGTTGACAGGGAAGGCGGCGCTGAAGTAGAAGCCGCTCCCCTTCGAAAAGAAGCGGCGGAAGTCACTGGACGGCGCCGACGAGATTCGAAGC
>NZ_RAWK01000570.1 GCF_003612165.1 Corallococcus aberystwythensis
CATCCAGGTGCAGCAAACTTTTGAGCCGCTTAAAAGCCAGTTCAATTTGCCATCGCAGACGGTAACAATCAGCCACTTGCTCTGCTGAATATTCATCTTCCGGTAATGATGTTAGCAATAGCACATGGCCCGCTGCTTCCAGCGTTTCCGCCTGAACTACTCGTCCTTTTCGACGATTCTCGCTGAGCAGTCGGGTTTTACTGATTAATGCTTTTTCGGGAGGAAGTGATACGGCAATGAGACGTGCCGGAAAGGGAGCTCCGGCTTTTTTATTACCTGAATTGCCTATCATTACAGTGGTTTCACCGTTCTTACCGCAATCCAGCCCGCGCAGAAAACCCATCATGTCAAAGCGCATTCCTTCTGCAGTTAACCAGCGCAATCCTCGCCAGTGAACCCGGACGATATAATCAGCTTCTCCAAAAGCAAGTGAGCGGATACATTCGGGACGCGAACCGAATCCCCGGTCAGCAATGCGGAACTCGTATGC
>NZ_RAWK01000571.1 GCF_003612165.1 Corallococcus aberystwythensis
GTAGCTAAGCTCGATCGCGGGCGGCGACGTGACACGGCCCAGAGGCCCCCTACGGTGGATGTGGGCGTGGGTATGGGGGAACACCGACAACAGAAACTGGAGGGCAACGCTCGGAACGCCAATAAAGCACGCGGACTCGTCCTCGTGCGTGCGGCACGCGGTGGGGGCCGAACCGGACACAGGCAACCCCGACGTGCGTCACACAGGCAGGTCTCGAATACAACGACGGCTTCCGTAGTATGGACCCTGCCTTTTGAGGACAACCCCGGGCGTGTTCCCGACACGGCCTACTGGGTTTTCCGTTTCCTCCCCACCCCATTTTTCCCCTTGGCCTCCAATGAACTAACCGCAACGGCATACCCACGGGGGGGGGGTTACCTACCTCATCTTGCGTGGGCATTGGGGCGTAGGCGTAAATTCCGGTTTTTGTGGTCAACATCAAAGGTTATATCAAGTCGCGGAACGGCCTTATCAAAACACTCGCATCAG
>NZ_RAWK01000572.1 GCF_003612165.1 Corallococcus aberystwythensis
TTTTTAAACTACCACGCAGATCACCGAGTTCGAAACCCTGCGGGAGCTGGTGCACAGCCTGGGCATCAGCAAGCCCACCATCGTGTTCAGCAGCAAGGAGGGCCTGGACAAAGTCATCACCGTGCAGAAAACCGTGACCACCATCAAGACCATCGTGATCCTGGACAGCAAGGTGGACTACCGGAGCTACCAGTGCCTGGACACCTTCATCAAGCGGAACACCCCCCCTGGCTTCCAGGCCAGCAGCTTCAAGACCGTGGAGGTGGACCGGAAAGAACAGGTGGCCCTGATCATGAACAGCAGCGGCAGCACCGGCCTGCCCAAGGGCGTGCAGCTGACCCACGAGAACACCGTGACCCGGTTCAGCCACGCCAGGGACCCCATCTCCGGCAACCAGGTGTCCCCCGGCACCGCCGTGCTGACCGTGGTGCCCTTCCACCACGGCTTCGGCATGTTCACCACCCTGGGCTACCTGATCT
>NZ_RAWK01000573.1 GCF_003612165.1 Corallococcus aberystwythensis
GGGCAGGGTGCCGTCGTCCGCGAAGTCGAAGTCGGGCGTGCCGAAGTCGGCCGCGGGAGCGGCCGGGGCGGCGGCGATGGGGTCTTCGGAGAAGTCGAAGTCGCGCGCGGTGCTGGCCGGTTCGTTCGAGCCGTAGTCGACGGGCGCGGCGGGCTCGCGGTAGGCGGCGGTGGGGACCGGGATGGCGACGACGCGGGTCACGTCCTCGCGCGGCTCGGAGAAGTCGCTGGTGTCGAGCGAGGAGAACTCGCCGCTGCTCACCTCCGAGAAGTCATCCTCCGCGGCCATGGGCGCGGGGGCTGGCGGCGCGGCGTCCATGTCGAAGCTGAACGCGTCGTCCGGCATTGCCATCGGCGCAGCGGGGCCCGCGTCGAGCGAGATGGCCCGGGGCGCGGCCACGCCCGGCGAGGCGAAGGCTGCGGGCGGGACCTCGTCGTCGAAGGAGAACGGATCCTCGGGGACG
>NZ_RAWK01000574.1 GCF_003612165.1 Corallococcus aberystwythensis
GCCCTCCGTGGCCGTGCCCCGTCTTACGCATGCCGACACGCGCGGGCGTCCGGTCGACGGGGTGCTCGTCACCACCGCCCCGATCAAACAGCGCCTCCTGCAGTCCTTCCTGAAAGTGGAGGACACCGAAGCCGACGTGCCGGTGACGTACGGCGAGATGGTCCTGAACGGGGCCAACCTGGTCACGGCGCTCGTGATGGGCAAGGCCGTGCGAAGTCTGGACGACGTGGGCCGCCACCTGCTGGAGATGCAGGAGGAGCAGCTCGACCTGAACCGGCAGACGCTGGACGAGCTCGAGAGCGCCCCCCAGACGACGCGCGTGCGTGCGGATCTGGTGTCCATCGGCGAGAAGCTGATCTTTTTGGAGGCCCTGGAGAAGCGCATCTACGCCGCCACCAACGTTCCCTACCCCCTGGTGGGCGCCATGGACCTGACGTTCGTCCTGCCCCTGGGCC
>NZ_RAWK01000575.1 GCF_003612165.1 Corallococcus aberystwythensis
CCCCAGACCTGCCGTGGGCAACGTAGGAACGGTGATTCCCACCAGGAAGTCCGATCAACCTTCCCCCGGGAGGCCATCCATGACTTCTGGACGTTTCGTTCCCCCGGGCGGCCGTCGTTACGGCCGGGTGTCCAACACTTCATCCAGGGGCCTTGCGCCCCTTGGATGCACCGTGGCGCGCCCCTTCACGGCGACCCGGCCGTCAGGCCAGGGCCGCCGGGAGCGGCGCCAGGGCGAAACTACTTCTTCTTGCCTTCGGCGGCGGCGGTCTTGGCGGCTTCCTTCTGCTTCTTGATCCGCTTCTTCCAGTGCTGACGGATCTTCATCTGCACGCGGCGGTGCTTGCTCTTGCTGTTGGCCATGTGGGTGGCTCCTGGTCTCCGGAATGGAGCAAAGGGGGGCTTACCTATCAGAAGCCTACGGGCTCCCGGAAGAGGAACCCTCGGGGTC
>NZ_RAWK01000576.1 GCF_003612165.1 Corallococcus aberystwythensis
TGCCCAGCCACCGACGGCGGACACGATGGAGCTGCAGGACGCGAACACCGGCGACTTCGTCCCCATCCTGCCCACCGACCCGGAGCCCCTGCTGTGGGTCACGTCCGGCGGCGAGCTGCTCTGGCGGCAGCCGGGCAGGACCTCCCCGTGGACGCCAGGCCCGTACGTCCTGGAGGACTTCGCCCTGCCCCGCGTCCAGCTGCGCGCCGCCAGCGCGGGCACGTGGATGTACTCGCCCCTGGGCGGCGAGCCGGGCTCCGTGGAGTTCCGGTTGGAGTGGCGCACCGGCGCCGAACCGCTGCCCGCGGGGACGCTGCGCCCCGTCAGCCGTGGCGCGACGTGCGAGCCGTCCTTCCCCGATGTCTGTCCTTGGACGGATGGCCTGCTCACGCCCGTGGCCTTCTCCCGGGAGGCGACCGCCGCCCGGGTCCGCAGCGTCGTCCTCACC
>NZ_RAWK01000577.1 GCF_003612165.1 Corallococcus aberystwythensis
ACCTCCATGTGGGGCGTCCCGGCGGCTCTTTGACGAAGGTGCGTCCCATGTCTGTCCATTGCCAGGAGGGGAGCACCGGGAACGGACAGGGAGGCAAGGTCCCGCAGGGCATGCCGGCCCGGGCCTGCGGGAGGGGCGGGTGCGATGCACCGTTGGGGATGGAGGTGGTGCAGATGCTCATCGTCGGCGCGGTGGTGGTGGGAGTCCTGTTGATGATGTTGGTGATTGGTGGAGTCCTCATCGGAGGGGCGCTCGCGCACAAGAACATCCGCGACGATGACGCGCGGTGGGCAAGGGAAGACGCGGAGCGAGCGTCGCGGCGCGACCAGGACCGGTCCGGGCCCATGGGTGGGGAGCCTGTGCACGCGTGAATGCGTGAGGTGCTTTCCTCGAGTGGGTGCGAGGATGCGCCGTGCGATTCGCGCTGCCGTCATTGCTGGTGCTG
>NZ_RAWK01000578.1 GCF_003612165.1 Corallococcus aberystwythensis
TCGGAGATGTGTATAAGAGTCAGGTCCGGCGCGGACACCTGCGGCGTGGTGAAGCCGCCCACGGACACGCCCCCCACCGTCGGCGGCGTGGCGAAGGCCCCCGGCCCCACCGTCGCGGTGGAGCCCGGCTGCACGCCCGACACCACCGCGGGTGGATTGGCCGGCGCCGTCGGCGAGAACGAACCGCTGAACGTGGAAGGGGCCGCCGAAGGAAGCGGCGGCGCCGGGGGCGTGGTGACGGTCGTCGTGCCCGGCGAGCCAAGCGTGTTTCCCGTCCCCACGGGGGTCGCGCCCGTCGTCGTCCCATCCGTGCGCGCCGCACCCGTGTCACCGGACGTGGTCGCTACGCCGGTGGCGCCGGGCGTGGTCGCGATGCCGGGCGGATCCGTCGCCGGGTTCGTCGCCCTCGCGGCCCCCGCGGTGGTCGCCAGGCCCGTGTCCC
>NZ_RAWK01000579.1 GCF_003612165.1 Corallococcus aberystwythensis
TCCGAGGACCGCGTGTAATACTTGCGCGGCTTGCGCGACCGAATAACCGCCCGCAGCTGCTCGCGCACCTGCGCGGCGTTGGCGCGCTTGCACAAAACGAACATCTGGAGGCTCTTGTTGCTGCGTGGTACGCATGTGCGTTGCGGCGGTGCTCCGCGCTTGCGCTGGCGCGCGGCCGTCCCCGAAAACGACGAGGTCTTGGTACACGCGATGCTGAACTTGGCCAGCGACAGCCGCAGGTCCTTACGGATCGTATCCGTGAGCTGGCGGCGCCCCAGTTCGTCGATCGAAGATACCATAAACAGAGTATCAAAGGTGACGTAGGGGCCGTCCGCCCCCGGCGGGTCGCCGGCCACGCTCGACGTAAGCGGGGAGATCGCATCCCGGTCCGGCTCTCCGTCGAGAGGCCCCACGTGCGCGTCCGGTGCGGTCCCCGCA
>NZ_RAWK01000057.1 GCF_003612165.1 Corallococcus aberystwythensis
TCTTCCACGACCTCAAGCGCTTTCGCGCCGCCGCCACTCGTTACGACAAGACGGCGACCTGCTACCTCGCCGTCTTGCACGTTGCGTCCATGCTTCTCTGGCTGCGTTAATCAGGGACAGCCCCTAGTCCTGAAGCCCCCTCAAGAATGCTCGGCCCCTTCAACTGCGGAATGGCCGAAGTCAGCGACTCCGTCTTTCTTGAGACTGGGGAGGAAACCATCGACTCCTTGAAGTAGGTTGCAGGGTCGAACTTCGCGAGTTCGGCATCCGCTACGAGCAGATACTTGAAGGGCGACAACAAGCGGCGCCGCAGGAATGGCACCCAGGTCAGCAAGAGCCCGACGTAGCCGAATCCAGTGAACCTGCGCACCCACGGGCTCCAGAAGAAGAAGGCCTGCACCTGAGGAAACCGTGGGTAGAAATAGAGGAGCAGAATCCAAAAGAAAGAATGGGTCACCAGAACCCAAAAAAATGCGGTGGCCTTTCTCCATCGTTCGCTCTGGCCAATGGCCGAGCGCAGGTTCTCCGCATGCATGGGATAGAACTCTTGGAGATTCATTGCATGGACTGCGAGCAGCTCGACATCTGACTCTGACCACCGCCCACTGAAGAGGCTCGTCACCCGGGCAATCTGCTGCGCCAGATCGTCTCTCAGTCCGGCATGCTCCTTCGTATAGGGCCAGAGATCGTTGAACGCCATCAGCGCCTCCCGCGCATCGTCCAGCGCAGGGGCTTGGGGCAGCTCCGACGCAGTCCGTCCCACCAGCCATTGCAGGAGGAGCTCCGTCCTTCTCACCCCGCCCCCCGCGATGTGGGCACGCACCAACCACTCAGCGCGACCCTGCGGCTCCTTGCTGGCCATGGCGAGAATGGCCGCGATGGCATCCATGCCCAGTGGTGCCATGCTCGCCAAGGTGGTGCCCGCCCGGGCATGCACCTCGGCTGCCGTGGTATCCGGGTGCTGCATCATGGATGGAAACATGTTCTGGAGCGACTCCTGCGTCTTCACATCCGAGAACGGCTCTTGATACGCAAGCATCGCCAGAAGCATCGGGGCGTGCTCGCCCTTCAACTCCCTCATGGCGCCGAGCGCCTCCAATGCGGCAAGCCTGACAGACGTGGCGTCATCTTCCTCGGCAAGCACGTTGAGCTGAGGGGCATGTGTCTTCGCGGAATCCCCCATCGCTGCGAGCGTTTTCGCGGCTTGTTCGCGCACTTCCTTGTCCGAATCCTTCAACAAGCGACCAACTGGATCGACAGCCGCCTGGGCTGCCTCACCCATGCTCTCCAAGACACGCAGGACATGCCGACGAACATCCTCATCCTTGTTCTCCAACAATTCAATTAACCGAGGAATCCGGTCAACAATCTTTGGCCCCATTCGACGGAGGGGTCCAGCAACAGCCATGCGAACATCGTCTTCTGGGTGAGCCAACAGGTCAACCAAGCGAGGAGCCTGCTCCACCGGAAACTCCGAGTGGAAAATCAACATCGCCATGATGAATGCACGCTCATGGACAGGCAAACTCGTCATGACATCAAGGAGATATGAGTAGTCCATCCTCATGTTTCTCCCGGCGGCCCCCGTGACCATCTCAACGCGCAGGTCTGCATCCAGTCTCGGGATGATCTCCTCGAGCCTCGGCACCTGCCGCCTGGCTTCGTCCCCTAGTTCCCCCAGTGCGCCAGCAGCATTCCGACGAACTTGATAGTTTTCGTCTTGAGTCAACAAAGTGACGAGACGCTCGACCTGCCCACCTGCTGCGGCCCCCATCGAGCCCATGGCGCCGGCAGCCACTGCGCGGACCTCCGCGTCCGGATCATTCAACAAGATCGCGAGCTGAAGTACGTGCGCTCGTGCTTCCACGCCCATTGCACCGAGAGCCCGAGCAGATGCCATACGAACGCCTGCGTTCGGGTCATGCACAAGGCCCGCCAGGAGGTGAACCTGCCCTCGCGCTTCCGTCCTCATTGCCATTAGGGCGTGTGCCGCAGCTTCACGAACACTCGGCTCCGAGTCACTCAAGAGGCGCCCCAAGCGAGGCGCCTGTTCTCGAGCCTCTTCCCCCATGGCCATCAATGCTTGTGCTGCGGCCATCCGTATCTTGGCGTTGGGGTCCAACAGGAGCGCCCCCAATTGGGGGGCTTGCGTGCGTGCGTCAGTCCCCAGTGCCATCAGGGCCATTACGGCCGCTCCGCGCACCCCATCATCAGGGTCCTTCAACAACTCACTCAAGCTGGGAGCATGAGACTTGGCCGCTCCCTCCATCGCCGCCAGGGCAAAGGCGGCTGCTCCACGGACCTCAGCATTCGGGTCTTTAAGCGACGCACCGAGGATGGCGATCTGCTCTTCGCCAGCGCTTCCCATCGCCCGCAGCGCGCGGGCAGCAAGCTCTCGCACCTTGGTTTCCGGATCGACCAGCATTTCACGGAGACGCGAGGCCTGCGCCTTGCCGTGTTCTCCCATGATCAGGAGAAGATTGAGCGAACGCTCCCGAGTATGGGGGTTGGAGCTATTGAGGAACCGGCCAAATCGGGGCTCCTTGATGAACGATTGAAGCCGACGCCGAATGGCGGGCTGGCGTTTGAGCGATCCTTCACCGATGAACTCCAGCGCCTGGAGCGCCACCTCATCGTTGCCATCGTCAAGCGACGCAAGCCAACCCAAAACTCGCGGAGGAGTCTTGTCTCCTTGAGTGCTTTCAATAGAAGTGGCCCGAGCCTCGCTGAATACCAACGAGAAGCCGAGGAGCCACACCGCCCACCCAATACAAGCGCTTCGCATATCGGGAGAACCGTACACCAGTCAGGCAGCCGAGCGAGGATGGGTAGAGGCCGACACCATCCCCCCTATCCTGACGCCCCATTTCCTTGAGGCAAGAATGAGCTTCCCCACAGACTGACGAAATGACTCCATTGATTCCTCGCGCGGTGATTTTTGAGACACTCACGGCCCTACTTGGCACACGGCCTGCGACGTAGACCGGGAGGCGTAGGGGAATGCCAGAGCCGCCACGCGGGCATGGTGGGGAACTGGCTCATCGAGGGGGAGCGCTCGCTGCTCATGAGAAACGGCACCCCATGGTTCCTTCGGTGGCTGGATCCTCCTGAGCTACATTCCGACCGGAACCTGCCGAGTCTGACGGAGTTCGGTGCGGAGGCCATGGATGTTCCAGAGGGTGTGCTGCTCCTCCATCTTCAGCGCAGAGCCTGCGGGCGCCGTCCAGGCGTGCGCGGCGAGCAGGGTCACCAACCGGAACGACGCCACACAGGTAAGCAACAGGCTGCGATGCATGCGTTATCTGCGGGGTGTAGCGTGGCGAGGACATGTCTCGCTCACTGCGGGAAGACTTTGGCAACGTCCAGCGGAACGGTCCGCCATCCTGCGGCTTTTCCGCCAGGAGGCATCGCGAGAATTTTTCCTACCAGCGGGGGCCCTACAGCCCGGCGAAAATGGGAGCCCAGAGGAGCACGAGCCCGATGACTCCCAGGATGATCAGGCCCACCCACTGATTCTCCCCGGCCACGAACGCACGCTGGGGTTGCTTCGGGTTGTAGGGCACCTCCAGCGTGTCTCCGTGCTTGAACTGGCCGGCCCGGCTCGCGTGGAGCCCGATCTCCAGGGGCTCTTCGTCGGGCGGACGGATGAGCACCCAGAGCCCGAACAGGTGCCTGCGGCGGAACTCCTTGTCGCCCAACATGACCAGCTTGTTGCCCCCCCTTCTTGAAGTAGTGCTCGAAGTCCTCGCCTCCCTGGACCCAACTCACCTCGGCCGGCCCCCGGAAGGCGCCTCGATGGAAGCGCACCAGCTTCATCGACTGGTAGGCCACCACCGCGAGGATGGCCACGCCAGGCATGAACATCCAGAGCAGCCCCCGGAATCAGGGGTGGCGAGCAGCACACCCGGGTCGGACATCCATGAAGAGAAGAGCGTTGGCATTGTGGAAACAGCATCCTCCTTGAATCGTCGACCGGGGGTCCAGGCCAGCCTGCCCACGCCCTGGGCCGCTTCGCCACACGCCTGGGGCCACTGGCGGCACGGCGATGTCCCGTGTCTGTCCATCCCGGTACTTCTCCGGAGCACCCTCTTGAACGGAGAAGACCCTGTGCGTGCGTTCTCGTTCCTCGCAGTCCTTCCTCGCTGGCTCGCCGTGTGCCTGGGCCTCTTCGGCGCTCAGGCATTCGCGGGTTACACGTCCGTGCCGGACGGGTGGCTCCTGCTCAGCACCGACAATGGCAACCGCTACCTGGTGGCGGGGGGCGCCCGGTTCTACATCCCTCCCGCGCAGCATTCCCTGTACTCCGGCGCCACCACCGTGGCGCTGCCCCAGGCCACCATCGACTCGTACACACAGATTCCCCAGGACGGCACGCTGATCCGCCAGAAGGGCACCGCGGAGATCTACGTCGTGGTGGGGGACGCGTACTGGTGGATTCCGTCGCCCACGGAGCTGGCCTTCTGGGATGACTGGCGGATGGTCAATGACATCCCGAACAGCGACTGGCGGGGACCCTTCATCAACTACTCCCACAGGGTCCTGGTCCAGGAGCGCTCGACGAGCCAAGTCTATCTCTGGGTGGCTGGCGCGAAGTACCCCATCACCAGCCAGGCGGACCTCGACTATTTCGGCGGGGGGTCCAGCGTGAAGGTCATTCCGCTCGGGACGCTGGCCAGCACCACGCACGAGCCTTGGTGCGGAGCGAACCTCCGGGAGCGCTCGAGCAGCACCGTGTACACCCTGGGGTACATCAACAGCAGCTCCACCACCATGAGGAAGTCCGTCACGGCCGACCCCGCGCACAGCGAGGTTCCGGCTGGCGCGCTGGTCTCCGTGCCGCTGTTCTCCGCCGGGCTCTCCTGCATCTGGTAGCAGCCGACTGCCGCGGGCCCGGCCACTCAGCCGGACCCGCGTCACCTCGGTTCAGCTCACGGCGAATACAGCTCCGCGGACGGTCCCTCGGGGCTCACCACGTTCGTGCAGCCCACGGCCAGCACCTCGCCGGTGGACAGCGGCGTCAGCGTGAAGCCCGAACGCGTGGCGAGCATGCTCGCGGTGGCCGACCAGGTGTTGGTGGCCGGCTCATAGACTTCCGCGCTGGACTGGTAGAGCGACGTGGTGGAGCCGCCAATCTTGTTGGTTCCTCCCGCCACCAGCACCGCGCCGGACGGCAACACCGCGCTCGCATGGGCATGCCGGGGCGCCGTCATCGTCCCCGCGGAGACCCATCCGCCCACCGGCTGGAACTTCTCCGCCGTCGCCAGCGAATAGTGGCTGGTGAGCATGGAGGAGCCGGACAGCCCGCCCACGACCAGCGGGGTGCCCGTCCCCACCAGGTGCATCGTGAAGCTGCTGCGGGCCGTGGCGAGGTTTCCGCTCGTCGACCAGGTGCCGCTGAAGGGCGAGTAGGTCTCCGTGCTCTTGAGCCGGGTGAGCGTCGTGTTGACCATGTAGTAGCCGCCCGCGATGTGCACGCGCCCGTCGCTCAGCAGGACGGCGGAGTGGTTGATGCGGCCCGTGAAGAGGTTCCCCGTGGCGGACCACGTCCCGGTGGCGGGGTTGTACAGCTCGGTGCTGGTCGTGAAGATGCCGCCATCGCCGCGGCCTCCGGCGGCCAGTACCTGTCCCGTGGCGAGGACGGTCAGCGTGAAGCCCGACCGCGCGGTGAGCAGGCTGCCCGTGGCCGTCCAGGTGTTGGTGGCGGGGTCATAGAGCTCCGCGGTGGTGCCGGTGCTGTACAGGTTGCCGCCCACGACGAGCACCTGGCCATTCGCCAGCCGCACCGCGACATGGCCCGAGCGGGGCTCCGTCATGCTCGCGACCGTCGTCCAGGTCCGGGTGACCGGGTCGTACCGCTCCACGCTGGTCAGGGTGTCGTAGGTCACGCTGTCGGTGCCGCCCGCGACCAGCACCTCGCCGGAGCCCAGCGCGGTGGCGGTGTGGCCGCAGCGGTTGGTGGCCAGCGGCGCGGTGGCGCTCCAGGTGAGCTGGGCCGCGTCGTACAGCTCCGCGCTGGCCTGGGTGTTGTAAGCCACGGAGTCGATGCCGCCCGCGACCAGCACCTGCCCGGAGGCAAGCAGCGCGACGGGGGCCGAGCTGCGGCCGAGGAGCAGGCTGGCCGTGGCGCTCCAGGTGTCCGTGGCCGGGTCATACAGCTCCGCCAGGCCGTCGCTGTCGAAGAGGAGCACCTTGCCCGAGCGCAGCAGGACGGTGGTGGTGGTGTTCCAGTGCGTCTGCGCCATGGCGCCGGTGTTGGCCCAGGTGTTCGTTGCGGGGTCGTAGAGCTGCGCGGTGAGGCTGCCGTTGCCGCCCGCCACCAGGACCTTGCCGGAGGGCAGCAGCGTCGCCGCGTGGTAGCTCCGCGACTGGCCCATGGACGGGCCGTAGCTCCAGGAGTTGGTGGCCGGGTCGTACAGCTCCGTGGTCGCCATCGCGCCCAACCGCCCGACGCCGCCCGTCACCAGCACCTTGCCGGAAGGCAGCAGCGTCGCCGTGTGACGGGCGCGGTTGGCGAGCATGCCGGGGCCCGCGGTCCACGCGTTGGTGGAGGGGTCGTACAGATCCACCAGGGCAATGGACCCGATGGCGCCGGCGCCGCCGGTGATCATCACCTTGCCCGAGGCCAGCACCACGTCCCGTCCCTCGCTGCGGGCGCGGGGGCTGGTGGGGGTGGAGGTCCAGGTGCCGGTGGTGGGCGTGTACAGCTCCGCGCTGGCCAGGTACACGCCCGCGCCGCCGCCCGCGTACCCGTTGGCCACCAGGACCTTGCCGTTGGAGAGCAGGGTGGAGGTGTGGCCGGAGCGCAGGGACGTCATCGCCGCGGTGGCGGTCCAGGTGCCGGTGGCGGGCGTGTACAGCTCCGCGCTGCTCAGGGGCACGCCCGCGCCGGTGCCGCCCGTGATGAGGACCTGTCCCGAGGCCAGCCGCGTGGCCCTCGAATTGGACCGGGCCGTCAGCAGGCTGCCGGTGGAGTGCCATTGGGGCGTTCCCAGCGCAGAGCGCTGCGCGCCCGTCACGCCGGACGCCGCGTCTGACGCGACTGGCGCGTCCGGGCCACAGGCCACGGACGACAGGGCCAGGAGAAGAGAGGGAAGGATTGCGAGTCTTTTCATGGATGGGAGCCTTTGAGGAGGCCGCGTCGTGGCCGGGTGGGCCATCCGGACGGGCGCGCGCATCCTGAGGCCCAGGGCATTGCCGTGACAAGCACAAGCCCCCATGTCTGCCATTTGCTGGGGCGGTTCACCCCGACCCAGGCGCGGTCCGGAAAGGTTTGAGCCTCAAGACTTCAACCGCAAGCCCGGAAGGACCCTTCTTCCATGAAATCCCGCAGTGTGCGATTTCACTTCCAGTCCTTTCCCCCCAAGGAGTCCGAAGTGCTTCGACATGCATCACGATGGATCACGACGATGGTCGTGGGTTTCACCTGGGTCCAGGCGGGCTGCGGCCCCTCGCAGCCGGCGGCACCGGAGGCACCTCGCACCGAGGAGGCCGCGCAGCCGCTGCTGACGGGTGAGCGCGCCCTCTTCAGCGCCTCCGCGGTACCGGCCGTGGCGGCCGCGAATGACAGCGCCGCGGTGGAGCTGGGCATGCGCTTCCGCAGCGACGCGCCCGGGCAGATCAAGGGCGTGCGCTTCTACAAGGGCGCGGGCAACACGGGCACGCACACCGGCAGCCTGTGGTCCGCGTCAGGGTCGCGGCTGGCCACCGCCACCTTCCAGGGCGAGACGGCCTCGGGCTGGCAGGAGGTGCGCTTCGCCACGCCGGTGTCCATCAACGCGAACACGGACTACGTCGTCTCGTATTACGCGCCCGCGGGGCACTACGCGGTGACAAGCAATGGCTTCGCGTCCGCGCTGGATGCGCCGCCCCTGCACGCGCCCGCGAGCGGGACGGGGGGCGGCAACGGCCTCTTCCTCTACGGCACGAGCGGCTTTCCCACCAACAGCTTCCAGGCCAGCAACTACTGGGTGGACGTGGCCTTCCAGCCCAATGACACCACGCCCCCGACGGCGCCCACGAACGTGGTGGCGACGCCCAACTCCTCCACCGCCATCGACCTGACCTGGTACGCCTCCGTGGACGGCTCGGGTGAGACGCAGGGCAACGCGCGCTGGCATCTGGTGTACCGGGGCACTCAGCTCCTCGCGGAGCTGCCCGGCACCACCACCAGCTTCCGTGACACCGGCCTCACGCCCGCCACCGCGTATAGCTACACCGTGCGTGGCCGTGACGCCGCCGGCAACGTGGGGCCCGCGTCCGCCACCGTCACCGCCACCACGCTCGCGAGCACCAGCTGCAATCCCTGCAGCTTCTGGAACGTGGTGACGGGTGATCCGCAGTTCATCAACGGGGACGCCACGCCGGCCGAGGTGGGGCTGAAGTTCCACTCGGACGTCGCGGGCACGGTGACGAAGGTCCGCTACTACAAGAGCGGCATGGACACTCCTCCGGCCGTGGGCCACCTGTGGAGCGCCACCGGCACGCTGCTGGGCACCACCGCGACGGCGCCCGTGGAGGGCGGCTTCGGCTGGCGCGAGCTGGCGTTCCCGACGCCGGTGAGCATCGCCGCGAACACGACCTACGTCGTGTCGTACTTCGCGCCCGGGGGCTACCCCGCCATCACGAGCAACTACTTCACCAGCGCGGGCGTGGACATGCCGCCCCTGCACGCCCCGTCCGCGGTCACCGCCGGCGGCAACGGCGTGCGCCACCTCAATGGCAGCGCCTTCCCCACGGACACCTATTACAACGCCAACTTCTGGGTGGACGTCGCCTTCGTGCCCGCGACGGGCAACGCGTCCCCGGTCGACGTGTCCGTACAGCACGCCTTCCCCGCCGGGTCGGGCGTCCGGGGCGAAGCGCTCGTCTATGACATCACGGTGACGAACCACGGCACGCGGGCGGCCACCAACGTCACGCTCGACGTCCCCGTTCCCACGGGCCTCGCGCCCTTCACCTTCTATCCGACCGCGTCGGAGGGCACGTGCGGCTACTACACCAACGACAACATGCACTGCGACATCGCGAGCCTGCCCGCCGGGCAGGACGCCGTCGTCCGCATGACGCTGGTGCCTTCGGTCGCCGGGACGTTCCAGTTCCAGGCGATTGTCACGGCCTCCGAGACGGACAACGTTCCGGGCAACAACACCGGCACGCTGACCATCCCCGTGGGCGCCGCGACGAACCTGGTCACCTTCGATGGCTTCGACGGTGCGGACGAGGCCATCACCGGCCCCCTCGGCCCCTTCTACTTCCTGCAGAACAAGTGGTACCTCGCGTCGCCGTGGGGCGGGTTCACCACGAAGAGCGTCTCGTTCAACGGCGGGGGTGTGAACCAGGGGGAGCTCCTCATCTACGGGGAGCGGACCGTCGTCGGCCTCGACGCCTTCACCTGGGACGCGGGCGCGACGCTCACCGTGAGCTGCTTCAACCAGCCCACGCGCACCTTCAACCTGACGCAGGGGCAGGTGACCCACGTCGTGACGAACTGGCAGGGCTCCTGCTCGTCCGTCACGCTGGCGACGTCGAACGGCTGGGACACGAACTTCGACAACATCCAGCTGTCGCCCCTGCCCTGAGCCGTTGACGGGGCGCCCTGCCCCGTCCCCCGCGCCTGCCTCCACACCGGAGGCAGGCATGTGGCGGCCTACGGCGCCCCGTCCTCGCTGACGCGGAAGGGATTGCTGGTCACCGGCTCGTGGACGGTCCGCCCCTGGGAGTCGGTCCGCAGGGTGTCCACCTCGTGCACGATGCGGTACTCGCCGGCCCGCAGCTCCGTGGGGAGCCGCAGCGTGCCCTGGGCCTGTTTGCCGTGATCCAGCGTGTGAAGCATGAGCGGGCAGGCCTCGGACTCACCCAGGTGCGGCGTGTGGGTCCACCCGCTGTCCTCCTGGCGCTCGAGCCGGACGACGCAGAGGTTGTAGCCCAGCTCGCGAGTGCCCTCGTTCTGGAGCACGAGCTGGACGGTGTCACCGGGCTGATACTCCGTTGCGTCCGTGGCAAGGGAGGCCTCGATCTCACCACAGCCCACCAGGAGCGTGGTGAGGACCATCAACGGAAGCATGACTCGCATTTGCGTCCTCCTGAGAATGAGCCCGGCGCTGTTGCAGCCGCCGGGCCATCCGCATCCCTCCGTCTTCCCGGGGGATTGCACGGGAGGACCTCTCGGAAATCCGGAGCCCGGCCCTCGGACCTCACGGATCTCTGAGCCCCCGGGCGCTACTTCTGCTTGGGCTTCGGCGCTTCCTCGGGCGGCGCCTTGGGGAAGGCGAGGTAGCCCTTCTCGGTGTACCAGGCGACCACCTCCACCTGGAGCCGGCCCGCCTTGACCATCGGGTCCTGCTCGGCGAGCTGCCGGGCCTCCTGCTTCGTGGCCGTGCGGTAGATGCACGCGCCGCGCATGCCCACGTCGTCCTGCTCGTCGAAGGGGCCCGCGAGCACCATCTTTCCGCTCTCCCCCATGCGATTGAGGTGCGCGAGGTGCTCGCCCTGCAGCTTCTGGAGGGCTTCGGGCTCCATCTTGGGGGCGTTGGGCGCGCGCTTGAGCAGGACGAGGTAGTGCTTGTCGAACTCGACCTTCTTCTCGGCCGGGGCCCCGGGCTTCGTGGCCGGCGCGCCAGGCGTGGCAGGGGTGGCGGTGAGGGCGAGCAGCAGCAGCGTGGTGGTGAGCATGGTGCGGGCCACCCTAGAGGGTAGGCCTGACATCGCGCCACTTTCCGCCCTTTGCCGGGGTCCACGGCGAAGCGGGCCGTCGCACGCGCGGAGTGACGGCACGTCGGCCCTGTCGCAACGGCGCCCTCACCGGCCACGGGTACGCCACCTACTGCCCCTCGCTCGACCGCTTCCAGGGCAATCAATGACAATTCCACTCGCCTGACGGCGAGTTGGACCTGCCCGGGCTCCCGTCAAGGAGCCCGGGCTTTTTCTTGGGATGACGTCTCTTTGCATGGGTGGCAATCCACCCCGACCCAAATAAATCATTGATTACATGTAAGCCTGATTGACACGAATCTTCCGGAAATTCACACTTCCATTCGCAACTCAAAAGGAGCCGCACATGAACAAGAAGACCCCGATGAAGAAGTTCGTGATCCGTGAAGTGGAGACCGTGAAGACCACCGCGGCCTTCTATGACTGCAAGATCTGCTTGCCCTTCTGTGAGATCCTCGGCGACGCCCTCAAGGCGGGCTGATTCCCTTTCACGGCAGGGGGGACCGCGGCCCTGGCCGCGGTCCTCTTCATCCCGACATGAGCTGGCTCGAACACGCCTCGTCCGTCACCATCCATCCCTTCACGCGCCAGGCGGGAAGCGATGAGGTGGTCATTGGTCCCACGCCCACCGGTCAATTCCTGTCCCTCCCGCTGGAAGCAGTGGCACTTCTGGACGAACTGGCCCTGGGCAAGACCGTTTCCGAGGCGCGTGCCTGGTACGAGGCGCGTTACGGAGAGGAACCCGATATCGACGGGCTCCTGGAGCACCTGTCCGCGTATGGCCTCGTGAGCCTGCCGGGCACCGCCTCCCCCACGGCCCCTTCTGTCTCACCCACGGCCTCCAAGCCGACGTATCACCTGACCTTCATCTCCGAGCGCGTGGCCCGCTTCTTCTTCGGCCGTCCAGCCCTGACGCTCTACGGGGCGGTCATCCTCGCGGCGCTCGTCGCACTCGTCACGCACCCCACCCTGCTTCCGACCTGGCGCGCCCTCTTCATCCCGGAGCACATCACGGCCACGTCGCTGCTCGTGACGTTCCTGAGCCTGCTCACGCTCACGTTCCATGAGCTGGCCCACCTGGTGGCGGCACGCTCCAGGGGCGTGCTGTGCCGGCTGGGCTTCGGAAACCGGATGTGGACCGTGGTGGCCGAAACGGACATGACGGGCGTCTGGGCGCTCCCCAGGGCTCAGCGGTACCTGCCGCTCCTCGCGGGTCCCCTCTTCGATGCCTTCAGCGCGTCGCTGGTGTTGCTGGTGCTGCTCGCGTCCCAGCAGGGCTTCGTCTCCCTCTCCGAGTGGATGCTCCGGACGAGCAGCATCCTCCTGTTCATCCATGGGATGCGCCTGCTGTGGCAGTGCTACTTCTACGTGCGCACGGACTTCTATTACGCGCTGACCACGTACTTCGACTGCAAGGATTTGATGCAGGACACGGAGGACTTCCTGCGCAACCAGCTGGCACGGCTGCGCGGCAGGACCGCGCCGGTGGACCAATCCCATATCCCCCAGCGGGAACGGCGTGTCATCGCGCGCTACTCGGTCATCTGGCTCGCCGGCCGGGTGCTGGCCTTCGGGCTGGTGTTCTTCGTCCAGGTGCCGCTGCTCATCCACTATCTCCCCCTCATCCTGCGCGCCATCGCGGCGGGGCTTCAGGGCGGCCTGTATGCCTTCCTGGACTCCGTGTTCGTCATCACGCTCTGGCTGGTGACGGTGACGCTGGGACTCACGCTCTGGATCCGCGAGCTGCGCACTCCGGTTCGCCGCCCGACGAGGTAAGCCATGCAAACGACTCCCCGGTCGACCCTGTCCTTCTCCGAGGTTCGCGGCCACACCGTCGTGCTGGAGGCCATGCCCGGCTCCTCGCGGGAGGGCCTGCTCAAGCAGCTGGTCGCGGAGGCGGGCACCGCGTCCAACGCCCACGTGTTCTCCGCGGACATGAATGAAGCAGGCCCGTGGACGGGCCTCCAGCAGCTCCTGCGGGCCATGCTGCCCCGGCTCCGGGCGGAGGCGCCGGACCTGCTCGAGCGGCACGCCCAGGAGCTGGAACACATCCTTCCCGAGCTGGACGGCCAGCTGACGCAGGGGCGGATCAGCCTGACGGATTCCACTCCGGTCACCGAGCGCGTCCGCAGCTATCCCATGGACCGCGCGTTCCGGCTGCTGCATGGCTGCGTGGACCTGATGGTCGCGTGGCAGCAGCGCATTGATAGCGCCCCCTGGGTGCTCGCCTTCGACGCCACGGACCGCGCGGGCGCCCTGGTGACCCGCTTCTTCGCGGAGCTTTCGCGGCGGTACGCGGACGGTGACGGGCTGAGCCTGCTGCTGGCGGTCAGTCCCGGCCAGGCCGGCGCGCTTCGCGAGCGCGTGGGAGAGAAGCGCCCCGTCCAGCACGCCGTGGTGGAGCTGCCGCACGAGGCGCCGGCCGCCGTGGACCCGGACCAGCAGGGGCAGGAGGCGCAGGAGCTGGAGGCACGCATCAAGGACCGCACGAGCGCGGAGATGTACATGCCGCGCCTCATCTCGCTCTGGAGCCGAAGCCGCACCCCGGAGCGGGCCCTGCGCTGGCACTGCCTGGCGCTCTCCCTCTACAACCACCATGGGTATTACGAGGACGCGCTGACCTTCGCGCGGCCCATCCTGGAGGACCTGGACTTCGCCATCGCCAATAACGGCAGGTTCAGCCGGTGGGACATCATCGCGGGACTCTTCAACGCCCTGGTCGCGACCGGAGAGCCCCAGAAGGCCCACGACCTCGTGTTCCACGAGGCCTACTCCAAGGTCACCGAGCCCAATGACCTGGTGAGCATCTGCTACTCGCTGTCCATGATGCACGCGCGCTTCCTGAAGAAGCCCGACTTCGCCCTGGCGGAACAGTTCCTGGAGCGCGCCCAGGACGCGGTGAAGCGCTGCACCCTCCCGGAAGACGACAAGCACTTCCTCACCGTCTTCAACCTCAACGGGCTTGCCCTCATCCGCCACCGCCAGGGCCGCTCCGACGAGGCCATCACGCTGTGCCGGGAGGGGTTCGAACACCTGCAGCGCCACCTGCACCAGGAGCGGCACCGGCTGCATCGCTCGGTGCTGCTCTACAACATCGCGCAGGTCAACATGTCCATCCGCTCCTACGAGGACGCCCTGCTCAACTACTCGGCGGCCATCGAGATGGATCCCCACTACTCGGAGTACTTCAACGAGCGGGGGAGCGTCTTCCTGCGCATGAACCGGATGGACGAGGCCGTGGCTGACTATCTGCACGCCATCGAGCTGAGCCCTCCGTACCAGGAGGTGTGGACCAACCTGGGGCAGGCGTGGCGGCGGATGCAGCGGTGGGAGGATGCGCTCACGGCCTATTCCAAGGCGCTTGAGTTGGATCCGGCCCAGGTGCTGCCCCGTGTGGGACGCGCGCAGGCCCACGAGGCCCTGGGACATCTCCAGGAAGCCATCGCGGACTACAGCGTGGCCCTGACGCTGGACGGCCAGCAGCCCCTGGTCTGGGCCAACCGGGCCAGCCTCCACTTCGAAGCGAATCAGTTCCCGGAGGCGGCGGCCGACCTGGACCGGGCCATTGCCCTGACGCCCGCGACGGCCGACCTGTACCAGAACCGGGCCCTGGCCCGGGAGGCGCTGGGGCAGTGGCGCGAGGCGGGCGAGGACTACCGTCAATACCTGGCGCTGGCCTCCACCGCCGAGGACCGCGGCGAGGTGGAAGCACGGCTGGTGGCGCTCGACGAGCAGCTGCGAGCGGCCTGAGCCAGGAGGGGCGAGCGGAGGCGCGCAGGGCCGCCCCTCCCTCGTCCCACCCGCTCCGCTCCGTTCCTATCTTCAAGCGCATGACCACCGGAGCATCCCAGCCCACCACCGCGCCCCCCCGCTATGTCCTCGAAGGCAGGGTGGTGACCCTCAACTCCCATGACGAGGTGCTGGAGCGGGGGCGCATCCTCGTCCGTGGCAACCGCATCGTCGCCGTCGAGCCCTCGGGCGGTCCCCTCCCCGAGTCCTTCCGGGACGCGCCCGTCATCGACACCCAGGGGACGCTGTATCCAGGGCTCATCGACCTGCACAACCACTTCGTCTACGACGTGCTGACGCTGTGGCGGGTGCCGAAGCGATACCTCAATCGCACCCAGTGGCCGCGCCACGCGGAGTACGCGCCGCGCATCTCGCTGCCCATCCGCCTGCTTGGCGGCCACGCCCCTTCAGCCCGCGCCATCGTTCGCTACATCGAAGCCAAGGCGCTGCTGGCTGGCACGACCACCGGGCAGGGAATCCGGACCCGCGTGTCCGGCGGCGAGGCCCTCTTCCGGGGCGCCATGCGCAACGTCGAGGAACCCCATGACGACCACCTGCCCGCGGGCAGCACGCGCGTGATGGACCTGCATGACGACGCGGAGGACATCGACTCCTTCCGCGACGCGCTGAAGTCCCACGCCGCGTATTTCTATCACCTGGGCGAAGGCGTGGATGACTACGCCCACCGGCGCTACCTCGACCTGGCCGGCCATGACCTCATCCAGCCCTCGCTGGCGGGCATCCACAGTCTGGGATTGCAACGCCAGGACCTGGACATGATGGCCGCCCGGGACGCCAAGGTCGTGTGGTCCCCCTTCAGCAACCTGCTGCTGTATGGACAGACCCTGCGGGTGTCGGACCTGCTCAGCGCGGGCGTGACGTTCTCCCTGGGCTGTGATTGGTCGCCCACGGGCAGCAAGAACCTGCTCCAGGAATTGAAGGTCGCCCGCCACGAAGCGGCGCGGCAGGGCGTGTCCCTGTCCTCCCGGGCGCTGGTGCGCTCGGTGACGGCGGACGCGGCCCGGGTCGCGGGCTGGCAGACGGAGCTGGGCACCCTCCGAGCCCACTCCCTCGCGGACGTGCTGGTCATCGCGGGCACCGGCGGCGATCCCTACGACACGTTGATCTCCGCCACGGAGAAGCAGGTGCGCCTCGTCATCGTGGATGGCGTTGCGCGCTTCGGAGACCGCACGCTGATGGAGCAGTTGGCCTTCGACCGGACCCATCCCGCTGAGCCCTGGACCGTCGACGGCACGGAGAAGGCCTTCTATCTCTGGGCGGAGGAGTCCCCCCTCAACGACCTGGGCTTCGAAGCGGCGCGCGCGCTCCTCGACGACGCCATGGCGGACCTGCCGGACTTCCGGCGACGGATGGAACGGATGGGCGCCGGCGCCCCCGAGCCCTTCTTGCTCGTGCTCGACAACGAGCCACAGGACGTCTTCGCCACCGGCTCCGAGGCCGCCGCGTTCATCACCGACCTCAACCGGGTCGCCGGGCGCATCACCCTCGACGCCCCCACCGTGGGCGGGGAGGACTACTGGGAACTCGTGGCCGCACAGCCCAATCTGGATGACAGCCTGAAACAACAATTGAGGGCGGACTATGCGTGAAGGCGTCCGCGGCGGGGGCCCCCTCCCCGCCCGGGCCGGAAATAAATGTCCCTGACGGCGTAACCCTGGTGCGGCGACAGCACCGGACAGGCCGGAAGGGACATCTCGAATGAATCACAGCGTGCGGAAGGCTGGGTGGGCGGCATTGGTGGCGGGCGCCCTGCTCGTGGGCGGCGGGGCTTGCGGAGGCGATGACAGCAACCCGTCTCCGGATGGCGGGACGCAGACGGACGCGGGGACGCAACCCGATGCCGGCACGAAGCTCCCCGCCGAGGAGGGCCGGGCGCTCGCGGTGTCCAATGGGGGCCTCGTCGTGGTGGGTTCCACCGAGGCGAACCTGGCCACCACGGGCGTGGACCTGCTCGTGCGGCGCTACACCGCGTCGGGTGCGGTGGACACGTCCTTCGGCACGCAGGGCTCCGTGGTGCTCGACTTCGAAGGTCCCGCCAAGGGCCCCCTCTCCGGCGAGCGGGAGCAAGCAGACCGCGCGGACACGGTGGCGGTGCTCGCGGACGGCAGCATCCTGGTCGCGGGCTTCGCCCGGGGCGGCAACGCTTCGGATTCGCGCGACTTCGTGGTGGTCAAGCTCAAGGCCAACGGCCAGCTGGACATGGGTTTCAACAAGACAGGCAAGTCCCGCCTGCACTTTGGCGAGGAGAACGCCGTCAACTTCGTGGGGACGGTGCGCAGCATCCTGCCCCTGGCCGACGGCCGCTTCTACGCCGGCGGCTTCCTGACCAAGTCCGACGGGCTCGACGAGGACTTCGCGCTCATCCGCTACAACGCGGACGGTTCGCTCGACACGACGTTCAAGTCCGCGGGCAGCCCGTCTGGCAGCTGGATTGGCGGCGCGTACACGAATGCGGAGTCCGTGCAGGGCATGGCGCTCCAGGGCACCAGCGTCGTCCTGGGCGGCGGCGACCACTTCGCGGCCGTGCGCATCACCTCCAGTGGCAGCCAGGACCTGACGTTCGGCACCTCCGGCCTCGCGAAGAGCGAGGACGGCCAGGCCCACGCGCTGGTGGCGCGTCCCAACGGCGGCTTCCTGCTCGCGGGCGAGCGGCAGGACGTCCAGGTCGGCGGCACGAAGCACGGCGTGCTCAAGCTCGTGGCGTACACGGCGGACGGAAAGCCAGACGTCACCTTTGGTCCTGGGGGCGTGCGCGAGCTCACCTCGCCCGCGGGCGTGCTCGACGTGGTGGACGTGAGTGGTCTGCGCATCCAGGCGGATGGGAAGATCCTCGTCTACGCGGATGTGTACGCGAAGCCCGTGCTCTTCCGGCTCCTGGCCAACGGAGACCTGGACACGTCCTTCGGCACGGATGGCATGGTGCGCTGGCCGGAGACGCAGCTGCCTGTGCCGCTCTTCATCCGCTCCACCACCGGCCCGAAGCTGGCTGTCATTGGCAGCCAGGCGTTCGTCACGGACGCGAACATCTACTCCTCCGGGTTCTTCCCCGAAGAGGACTCGCGCCTGCTCTTGAAGAGCACGGGGCTGTAGCCCGGAGGGAAGCGCGAGGGGCCGGGGCTTCCCCTGCGCCACCCGCCCCGAAGCCGGGGCGTCCGTCCGCTACTCCCTGCTTGAGCCTGCCAGGCCCTCTCCGCCAGCGCATCCCGACGGGCACGCGCCAACACACGCGATAGACCCGGGCCCCATGTGCGCCAACAGCCGGTGTCTCTATCCATCCACCTCACGCGGCAAGCCGGAATGCTCCACGCCTGTCGTGCAACCCGCAGCACCCGTGAGGCTTCTCAATGAGCCAGGAACAGTTCCACACGCAGGGCCACCAAGCGATGGGCGAAGCCCTCAAGACCCGCATCGCCGACGCCGTGCGCGAGCGCGTCGTGTCCGGACTGGAGGAGCGGATTGGCACGGAGATCCGTGAGCGCCTCGGCGACGCGGTCCGCAGCGCGCTGAGCGAGCGCACCATGTCCATGCGGCCGTGGGAGGGCGGCGGGCAGCCGTTCGACGCGGACACCGTCGCCGAGGCCGTTCACGACCGCCTCACCGACGTCATCTGCGAGCGCGTCATCAGCGGCGTGCACGCGCGTGCCCGCGAGGTGCTCCGGGACCGGCTGGGTGAGGCGCTGCGCGTCGCCCTGGCCGAGAACTGGATGAGTATCCAGCAGGCCGGCGGCCAGGCCGACCCCCACCGCATCACCGAGCGCGTGCGTTCCCGGCTCGAGGATGCCCTCCGCGACAGGCTCGGCTCCATCGTGCGGGAGCGCGTCCGCGACGCGCTGCGCGAGCGGCTGGGCGAGGCCCTGCGCGCCGCGATGGTGGAGCGGAGGATGGGGATGGAGGGCTTCGCGCCGATGGACTCCGAGCACATCGCCGACGCCATCCGCGCCCGGATCGCCGACACCGTGTCCGAGCGGCTCCACACCGTCGTGCGCGAGCGCGTGCGCGACGCGCTGAAGGAGCGTCTGGTGGAAACGCTGCGCTCCGCGCTGTCCGAGCGCAGGATGCAGGGCATCGACCCGGAGCGCCTCGCCGACACCCTCCGCGACCGCATCGCGGACGGCATCCGCGAGCGCGTCCGGAGCGGCCTGCGCGAGCGCGTGCGCGACGCGCTGAAGGAGCGGATGGGCGACGCGCTGCGCGAGCGGATGAGCGAGCGCACCATGGGCTTCGCGAACGTCCAACCGCAAGGCTTCGGCCAGCTGGACCCGGAGCGCCTCGCCGAGGCGCTCCGCGGGCGCCTCGTGGACACCCTCCACGAGCGGCTGTCCGACAACCTCCGGGAGCACCTGCACGAGGCGCTGCGGGAGCGGCTGGGTGAAGCCATCCGCGAGTCGATGGGCTCGATGGGCCACACGATGCGCGGCGGCTTCGGTGAGCAGCCCATGGGAGGCTTCCAGCCGCAGGGGCCCGCCCAGGCCGACACCGAGAGAGTGGTGGCCGCCGTGCGCGAGCGCGTGGGCGACGACCTCCGCGAGCGCATGGCGGACATCATCGGCGAGCGCGTCAGCGAGGCGGTGCGCAGGGAGCTGAAGAGCGGCAACGGCGCCCAAGCCCTGTCCTGACGAGCACCGCGTCCCGCGTCCGGGCAACGGGATTGTGAACGCAGACCCCGGACTTCCGCGCTGACGGAAGTCCGGGCTTCGCTTGGGGCCTGGCGCAGGCCCCGGCTGTAGCGGCGCCCCCTGTTTCTCGACGCCCGTCAAGCGCGGCACCGGGAGCTGGGCTACGTCGAGCTGCGCTACAGCATCAATCCGCGAGCGTGCGCGTGCATCACCCGCACCGGCTGCGCGGGCAGGCTCCGCACCTGTCCGGAGACCGTCCCGGAAGCCGGGGTGGCACAGCCCGGCGCGGTGGAATGCACCGCGGACAGCACCACGCTGCCCGCGGTCTGCTCCATCGCCAATCCCGCGGCGGGCAAGGCCTATGTGATGGTCGAGGGCGTCGGCAATGTCGCCACCTACCTCCTCCGCGTGGACGCACTCACGAAGTAACTCCTGGTGGCCGGTCTCACGGCGGCGGCGGGTGTCCACCGCCGCGTGAGCCGCGCGTCCCGTCAGGGCCAGAGGCAGCGCGTGTCCAGGTGATAGAGGTCCGAGGGCACGAACGGGTCCCACGTCTGCCGCACGAAGTAGAGGTGGCCCAGGTCGCGGCTCAGCGTGGGGTGGAACTCGTCCTTCTCCGTGTTCACCGCGGGCCCCAGGTTGGCGGCGGGGGTCCAGGTGCCCGCGACGTTGAAGCTCACGTACAAGTCGCCCAGCCCGTAGCCCCCAGGGCGGTTCAGCGACGCGAAGACGAGCACCCGGCCATCCGGGGACACCCACGGGTTGTACTCCCAGGAGTCAGGCGTGTTCACCGCGGGGCCCAGGTTCTCCGGCGCGGTGTAGCGGTTGCCCTGGCGCCGGACGCGGTACATCTCGAAGTCCGTATCGAACGTGCCGCTCGCGAAGTAGACCGTCCCGTCGCGCGTCACGCTGGGGTACAGCTCCTCCCTGTCTGTGTTCACGAGCGGGCCCAGGTGCTCCGGCGTTCCCCAGCCGTTGCGCACGCGGTGCACGACCCAGAGGTCGGTGTCCGGGCGCTCGGCGCCGCCGTTCGCGGGACGGGTGGAGGAGTAGAAGAGGGACTGGCCGTCCGGGGAGAGGAACGGATCCGAGTCCTTGTACGTGCCCGAGAACGACACCACCTCCCCGGGGCTCCAGTGGCCATTCTTCCGCTGCGTCACGTAGATGGCCTGGTACGGCGGCGTGTCCGAGTCCACGTGGTAGTACGCCGTCTTCCCGTCCGCGGAGAGCGCGAGCCGGTACTCCGAGCGCTCCTCCAGGGAGATCTCCCCGGGCGCGAAGAGGCTGCCTCCCGGCTCGCAAACCGGCCGCGACCACGACGCGGCGTCCTGCTCGAACTCCTGGGCCCCGGCGACGCTGGACACCGTCACGGCGGAGACGGCGAGGAGGAGGTTCATCGACCACTGCCTGGCGAAACGCTGCATGTGCATCTCCTTTGTTGAACCCACCGTCGCCCGGCGGCGGCGAAGGGGGCCAAGGAGATGTGACGAACCGTGGAGGGCCTGGGACGAACGGTGGAAGGCGGCCTCAGGTCGGCAGCTCGAGCGCCCGTTGCACCTGCGCGCGGTAGCTGCGGCCGGAGGTCAACCGGGTGCCATCCCGCAGGACGAACACGAACTCCCCCGGGGCCAGCGGCTCCACCTCTTCAATGCGGTCCAGCCGCACGATGAACGAGCGGTGCGCGCGCAGGAACTGCCTGGGGTCGAGCTTCTCCTCCAGCGCCGCCATCGTCTCGCGCGTGAGGTGCGACTGCTTGCCCACGTGCACGGCGACGTAGTTCCCCTCCGCCGTCAGGTAGTCGATGTCCTCCACCGGGAGGAAGCGCATGCGCCAGCCCACCCGGGCCACGAGCCGCGTCACGTAGCGCGCGGGTGTGGCAGCCGGAGGGAGGGCGAGCGATTCGAGCCGCGCGAGCAGCGCCGCATCCAAAGAGGACGGCACGGTCCGCCGCCGGTCGCGCGCACGCTCGAGGCTCGCGCGGAAGCGCTCCCGGTCGAACGGCTTGAGCAGGTAGTCGAGCGCGTTGGCCTCGAACGCCTGCACCGCGAAGTCACGGTGGGCCGTCACGAAGATGACCGAGGGCGCGTGCCCGGGAGCGAGCGCCCGGAGGACGCCGAAGCCGTCCGGCCCCGGCATCTCCACGTCCAGCAGCACCAGGTCCGGGCGCTCGGAGCCGATGGCCTTGATGGCCTCGTTGCCGTTGCGGCACTCCCCCACGAGCTGCATGTCGGGAGCCTCGGACAGCAGGTCCTTCAAGCGCTGACGGGCCAGCGGCTCGTCGTCGACGATGAGCACGCGCATGGGGGCGCTCATGGGGAGGGCTCCGTGCGGAACGGGATGGCGAGCGCCACCGTGGTGCCGCCGCCCACGGCGTCCCGGAGCTCCATCCGGTGGGCACCGCCATACAGCTGCACCAGACGCTCGCGGGTGATGCGCAGCCCCCGGCCGCCTCCCGAGCCCTGGCAGACATCCGCCGGGCGCTCCCTGAGGCCGATGCCGTCGTCGCGGACCTCCAGGTGGAGCTCGGGCCCCTCGCGCCGCGCGACCAGCGTCACCGTCCCCGGCTCGGAGCCCGGCGCGATGCCATGCTGGATGGCGTTCTCCACGAGCGGCTGGAGCACGAGGTGCGGGACGTGGGCGCTGAGCGCGTCCTGCGCGATGTCATGCTTCACCGTGAGCCGGTCCGCGAAGCGCACCCCCTGGATGTCCAGGTAGGGCTGAAGGGAGCGCAGCTCCTCCTGGAGCGGCACCTCCTCCGTGCCCGCCGCTTCGAGCGTGCCGCGGAGCAGGTCGCTCAGCCGGGCAATCATCCGCTCGCTCCCGTGCGGGTCGCGATGCACCAGCGCGCTGATGGAGTTGAGCGTGTTGAAGAGGAAGTGCGGGTGGAGCTGCGCCTTGAGCGAGTGCAGCTGCGCACGCGCCAGCTGGGTGTCCCGCAGGCGGAGCTGATCCGCGTAGTAGACGGCGTTCGCCACGCCCAGCACCGTCAGGTAGACGAACGGGTTGGAGAGCAGCGCGTGCTTGAGCACGTCCGTGAAGGCGGGGCGCTGCGCGTACCAGCCGACCCAGGGATCCAGCGAGAAGATCATCGCCGCGCGGAGGAACGACACGACAAGCGCACCGGCCACGTGGAGCGCGGCCCGTGAAGCCCCGTTCCGCCGCTCGAAGGGAAAGCGCAGCCCGAAGTGGAGGATGGCGACACTGAGGGGCACCCAGAGGAGGTGGGCCGTCAGCGACGTGAGCAGCGCGTGCCCCCACTCCATCCCGCCGGTGGCGTGGGCTTCGCTCGCGGCCGCCAGGCCGGCCAGTGTCCAGTAGGCGGCTGCGACCGCCCACACCTTCCAGGTCCCGCGACGTGCCATGGCCCGGCACTCTACGCGTTTCACGCACGCGACCGCAGGCGTCAGTCCGGGAAGACGGGCGGCGTGGTCTGGGTCAGGATGGGGACCGGCTTGTCGCCAGACATCGCCAGGAGGCCCTTGAGGCATCGCACGGCGAGCAGCCAGTTCTTCGGGTTCTTCATGTCGAGTCCGCCGACGAGCTGTTTGAGGATGCTGAGCGTGTCGAAATAGACGCGCTCGCACACCAGCGTCCCGGCCTCGTCGAAGATGAAGTACGCCGTCATCCGCGCCCGGAACTTGTTGCCAGTCGCTGGAATCTGGCCCAGCGGTCCCAGGTGGGTGCCCATGAGCCAGAACTCGACGATGACGGCATCATCGCTGTGCCGGAGCGCGATGATTTCATGGTGCTGGTCCGGGAAGGCGACGCGGGTCTCGCGGTAGTAGTCGCGAACCGCGCTGTTGCCGTCGTGCACCGTCAGGGTGGGGATGAGCTCGTAATGCGGATGGGGGAAGGTCGCCAGGACGGCGTCCCAGTCCTGCCTCACCTCGTCATGGAAGTGGGCCAACACCAGCTTCTGCCGTGCCTTGCGGACCTGCTCTGTGAGCATGACTGCCTCTCTTCGTGGGGATGCTGCTCCAGACTCATGCGACGTACGATGGTCCGGCATTCCAGGGATTCCGCCGGATGCGACGTCCCTCGTACCTCATCCAGCCTGGGTTAATCCCTCTTAATCTCGCTTAATCCCAAGCGCGTTCCCGCGGCATCTAGTGTCGGCTTCCGCCGCCCGGCCCACCGGGAGGCTTCCACCAAGGGGGAGCAGACAATGACAAGGCAATGGCTGGCGGTCCTGGGCTTCATCGCACTCACCACCGTGGCCTGTGGCCCGGCCAGCGAAGAGCCACCGCAGGAGGCGCCCGTCCTGGCGGAGCAGGAAGCGGCGGTGTGTCCCACCTGCTACAACTGCAACAACCAGGATCCTTCGTACAACAGCTGCAGCACCAATGCGTACACCGTGTTCGCGGCGACGCCCATCAAGCGCGGAACCGAGAGCTGGGGCTACGTCGAGCTGCGCTACAACACCGCGTGTGGAATGAACTGGTCTCGCGTCCACTCCTACGTCTCCGGGCAGTACTCCATGCGCGCCTGGGTCGAGCAGGGCTCCACGAAGTATGGCGAGGCCACGTACTGGGGCCCCACACTCGATGCCTGGTCGAGGATGCAATTCGGATGCGGCATCAACACGCGAGCGTGCGCGTGTATCACCCGCACCGAAGTGGACACCGCCTGCGCTTGCACCCCGTGGGGATGAGCCGCCGGCCCTGAGGGCCTGATGCGGCTCCAAGCGCTCAAAGCCACACCCTCAGGGTACAGGAGCGCTCGCGCGGAGGGCGGGAGGCGCAGTGCCGACAAAGACCTGTGTCAGCAACTGCGTGGTGTTTCCCGCCGCGTCCGTCGCACGGACCAGCAACGGAATCTGGCCCCAATTCACCAGGTCCACCGTGTGGGTGACCGTGCCCGTGCCGCTCTGGACCTGACTGGACTCCACCCACTGCGTTACCACCGTCGTCGGTGAGGCATCCTGGACGGAGGACCGCACGGCGACCACGGGGCTCGTGAGGACTTCACCCGGCAGGGGGGAGAGGAGGGTGAGCGCGGGCGGAGTGAGGTCCACCGTCACCGTCATCTCCCGGCGGAGGATGGCGCCCCGCGTGTCGATGGCGGTCAACTCCACGACGTGGGTGCCCTCCTCCAGGTTCAGGAAGGTGATGACGAAGCCTCCGCTGAGGTCCGGCGTCACGGGGATGGGCACGCCTGCGTCCACCCGGAAGAAGGCCGAGGCAATGGGCGCGTTGCCCGGCACGGGCGTGGTCCAGCCGCAGGCCATGAGGTTCATCTCACGCGTGTAGCGCGGCAGGTTGCACATCGTGACGTTCGGCGGACTGCCCAGCTCCGGATCCGTGACATGGATGGTGGAGAGGCATTGGGCCTGGTTTCCGCCCGAATCCGTGGCGGTGTACGTCACCGTCGTGGTGCCGGCGGGGTAGACGCCAGCCGCCGGTCCGGAGACCTGGGGCGGGGCGCAGGTGTCGCTCGCGGTGGCCGTGCCGGGAACCACCGTGGCGCCCTCCGGCCCCGTGCGCTCGACGATGACGGGCGCGGGGCAGACGAGCGTGGGCGGCTGCGTGTCCCGCACCGTCACCGGGACCGTGCATTGGGAGCGCAGGCCCGCGCCGTCCGTGGCCGTGCAGGTCGCGGAGGTGGTGCCCGGCGGGAAGAGGCCACCGGAAGCCGGCGTGCACGCGGTGGTCACCGCGCCGCAGTTGTCCGTGGCCGTCGCCGTGAAGCTCGCGGTCGAGCCGCCTCCGCCACACTCCAGCTCCGGCACGGTGCCGCACACGACCGAGGGCGGAGTCTCATCCCGGACCGTCACCCTGGCCTCGCATGACGCGCTCAGGCCCGAGCTGTCCGTGCACGTCAGCGTCGCCTTGTGCGAACCCAATGGGTACGGGCAGCCCGGGGTCTGCACGCAGCTCACGGTGTCGCCCGTGTCCGGATCATATGAGCCGTCATCCACCGAGCCACAGCCACTGCACGCACCACCCGCCGGGACCGTCACGCTCCGGCAGCGGGCCACGGGCGGCCGGTTGACGCAGGAGCCGGCCCCGCAGGACGGGCCATCCGACGGGTCGTCCCAGACGCGCTGTTCAATGGCGGTGGCCGGTTCATTCATGCCTTCACTGAAGGCGAAGACCTGGATGGCGTTGTCACAGGTTTGCAGCGGCACCTGGAAGGAGAAGTGCGGGTCGGTGCCGCAGTTCGTGCAGAGCGTGACCTCCGGACCGCCGTTGAGCCGGTACCAGACGCGGTCCACCTGCGCGGGCAGGCTCCGCACCTGTCCGGAGACCGTCCCGGAAGCCGAGGTGGCACAGCCCGGCGCCCCGCCCAGGCTGACGGCCAGCGGCGGCACCAGCTTGAGCCGTTGCCCGCAGCCCAGCGTCACGCCCAGGGGCGCGAAGGTGGCGGTGTTCACCGTGCCTGAATCACTCACCATGGAGGCGCCGGGGCGGAGGGTGAAACCGCCCTGGGGCAGCGCCAGGGAAACCTGTCCCTGGATGTCCGCGTACGTGGCGGGGTTCGGGATGTTCACGGCGGCGGGGGTTCCGTGGAAGAGACCATTTGCCACGTAGGCCGCGGGCTGGCCGCGCCAGTCCTTGCCGGTGAACTGTCCTGACACCTCCACCGTGGGGTTGAAGAAGCGCCCCTGGGCGGACGTGTACTGCAACTGAACCTCGTTGAAGCAGTACTCGTGGTCGATGCGGAAGCGCTGCCCGGGGCCCAGGTCGGCCGTGTAGCCACTCGCGGGCAGGGTGCGGAGCGCGAGCGAGCCGTACCGGTAGCGCTCTGGATCGTACAGACCCGGCCGTGTGGTGAAGGGCGTGATGCCCGCGGGTTCGGACCAGAAGCGCAGGTACATGGCGCCCTGGAACCAGCGGTACGTCACATCATACGGTCCCGGCAGCACGTGCTCATACGTGGAAGCCAGCTCGCCGCGAGCCGCATCGAATGTTCCGGGAAAGGCTGTCCGGGTGGAGGCGAAGGAGCCGGCCCCGGCTGTCTCCGCCACGAGGTTTGTTCCCCGGGCGCCGATGCTCATGGCATCGGGCACGCCATCCCCGTTGGGGTCGACGTCCGCCTCGAAGAAGAGGGCCTGGAGGGTGCTCCAGGCACCGGGATGCGCGGGAATGAAGGGGTCCGCCAGCCGGACAGCGCCATAGAAGTACGCCGGGTGCATGTCCAAGGCGTGGCGCGACACCCCCTCCACCTGCTTCGTCACGGGGGTGGTCTGCTCCGCCACGACGGTGAAGGGCTCCAGGCGGCTGTAGGCCTCCGTGAAGGCCCGGCCCCAGCGCAGATACGCGAACGCATCCATCACATAGGCATCCACGGGCAGGCCGGACAGCTTCCACCAGGTCTCCGGGGTGCTCACGGGACGCCAGGGCCCGTGCAGGACCTGGCTGCGGCCGTTGTTTCCCTGAATCAGGACCCGCATCGACGAAGACGTGGGCTCACCGTGGACCTCGAAGGGGCCTGTCAGTGAGCCCACGGCGGGAGGCTCCGGGGGCGCCACGGGGATGCACGTCCGGATGACCTCGTCACACGCCGCGCCGACCTGCACGGGAAGGGTCCGCGAGACCGTGCCCGTGGGAGTGGTGAGCGTATAGGTGAGCGTGGTGGCCTGCGACGTGCCCCCGTTGACGTAGGCCGTGTAGGGACCCGAGCCATGGAAGGAGAAGTTCCGGATGTTGAGCGCGGCGAGGGGCACGCGGGTCTGGCACGTGTCGTCCGTTCCGAACCGGAACTGGACCAGGCCCATGCAGCTCTGGACGGTGACGTTCGTGGGCTCGGGCTGCACCTCGGGGGGACGGACCCTCACGCCGGACAACCCCGGGTGGGCATAGCCTCCACGCGTGGCGGCGACGGCGTAGACGACGCCCGCGTCTCCCCCCGCACCTGCTTCCACCAACATCTCGAAGCGGTATTCCAGCGGGCTGATGCGCTCGGTGGGACTGACGGTGGCAATGAATCCCCCGGGCGCCGTGCTCGTCGCGGTGACGGTGCCCGCGTCATGGACCCATGGGTCCGCCGCCAGCACCGCCAACACCTCGGGATTCTGGTTGGTGAGCCGCACAGTGCCCTTCAGCACGTTCGACCGCAGCTCCACGCTCCCTCCGTCGAGCGCGGCCTCCACCTGGGCCAGGGAGTCACCGCCCTCCCCTTCCGGAATCCTGCCGGCGTCACATGCGACAAGCCCCGTCATACAAACGAGGACCACGGCGAGTCTTCCGCTGCTCGATATCAAAGCGCCACCCGGTCTTCACTGGAAGTGAATCCTGAAAACCGGGCAGCCTATACAGAGCGAGCGGATTGACTGTCAAACACACACAGCTACTTCTTCTTGAGCGGGATGACCTCAAGGAGCCCTGCGCGGATGGAGGTCCTCGGCGCTGGTGCTCGCGGACATTCTCCGTGCGACCAGGGCGCCGAAGACTCCGGCGGTGAAGAACATGATGACGCTGTAGATGGCCGCGGGAATGGCCATCACGCCGTCATTGAGCAACCGGGGGCTGGAGGCGATGGCGATGGCGAGCGTGCCGTTGTGGATGCCCACCTCCATCGCGATCGCCACCGCCTGCTTGCGCTCGACGCGCAGCAGGACGGGCACCACGAAGCCCACCGCCATGCTGGCCAGGTTGAAGGCAAGCGCCGCGAGCCCCACGCTCTGGAAGTACGTGACCAGCTGATCCCGCTCCTTGAGCGTCGCCGCGAGCACCACGAGCACCAGGAACAGCGCCGAGATGATGCGCACGGGCCGGTCCAGCCCATCCGCGAGCGCTGGCCGCTTCGCGCGCACCCACATTCCCAGCGAGATGGGCACCAGGACGATGCCGAACACCTGGATGATCTTGGTGAACTGCAACGGAATGGCGCGCTCCTCCCCCATGAAGTGCGCCAGGGAGAAGTTCACGATGAGCGGCAGCGTGAGCAGCGACAGCACGCTGTTGACCGCCGTCAGGCTGACGTTCAGCGCGACATCGCCCTTGGCCAGGTGACTGAACAGGTTCGCGGTCGCTCCACCCGGCGTGGCGGAGAGCAGCATCAACCCCACGGCGAGCTGGGGAGGCAGCCCGAAGCCGGTCGCGATGGCGTAACAGACCCCAGGCATGAGCAGCGTCTGACAGCCCAGGCCCACCAGCGCCGCGCGCGGAAACACCGCCACGCGGCGGAAGTCCGCCAGGGTGAGGCTCAGCCCGAGGCCGAGCATGATCACCCCCAGGGCAATCGGCAGGAACACCTCGGTGATGGCACTGCTCTGCATGGCGGGCCCCCAGCGAAAGCACCCACTCTGCCAGAAAGTCTTCGGACAGGAAGATTCACCCCTGGCGCAGCACCAGCAGCCGCAATTCCGTCATGTCATCCATGGCGTACTTCACGCCCTCGCGCCCCAGCCCGGAGCCCTTCACTCCGCCATAGGGCATCGTGTCCACGCGGAAGCTCGGCACGTCACCGACGACGACGCCGCCCACCTCCAGCTCGTCCCAGGCCCGCATCGCGCGTGACAGGTCCTGTGTGAAGAGGCCGGCCTGCAAGCCATAGCGGCTGTCATTCACCTGTCGCAGGGCGTCATCGAAGTCACGGAACGGCTGGAGCAGCACCACAGGGCCGAAGGCCTCCTCCACGCACAGCGACGCATCCTCGGGGACGCCCTCCAACACGGTGGCCTCCAGCAACGCGCCGCGCCGGCCTCCCCCGGTCAGCACCCGGGCACCCCGCTCCACCGCCTGCTTTATCCATCCCTCCAGCCGCCGCGCCGCGGGCTCGTCGATGAGCGGACCGAGCGTGGTGGACTCGTCCCGGGGGTTGCCCGCGCGCAGGGCCCTCGCCCTCGTGACGATGCGCTCCCGCAGGGCGTCGTACAGCGACTCGTGCGCGAGCACGCGCTGCACCGAGATGCAGCTCTGCCCCGCCTGGAAGAAGGCGCCCTGGGCGATGCGGTCCGCGACGAAGTCCAGACGCCCTGCCTGGTCCGCGTCCACCACGCAGGCCGCGTTGCCACCCAACTCCAGCACCACCTTCTTGCGCCCGGCGCGGGCCTTCAAATCCCAGCCCACCTTCTCCGAGCCGGTGAATGACAACAGCTTCAACCGGTCATCCTCGATGAAGGGGCCCACGTCCTCCAGGCGCGTGGGCAGCACGGAGAAGGCGCCTTCGGGCAGGGCCGTCTCCGCGAGCACCTCCGCCATGAGCAGCGCGCTCACCGGTGTGCGGTCCGACGGCTTGAGCACGAAGGGGCAGCCCGCGGCGATGGCGGGCGCCACCTTGTGCGCCACCAGGTTGAGCGGGAAGTTGAACGGCGTGATGAACGAGCACGGCCCCACCGGCACGCGCTGGGTGAAGCCCCGGTAGCCCTCCGTGCGCTGTGACACCTCCAGGTTGAGGACCTCGCCGCCGCCGCGCACCGCCTCCTCCGCCGCCGCCTTGAAGGTCTCGATGAGGCGGGTGACCTCCGCCCGCGCGTCGCGCAGCGGCTTGCCCGCCTCGATGCAGAGGGCGAGCGCGAACTCCTCCGCGCGCTCCTGGAAGCGGCGCACGCAGTGCTCCAGCACCTGCTGCCGGGCATACGGCGCCATCCTGCGCATCGGTCCCGCCGCGCGCACCGCCGCGGCGATGGCCTCCTCCACGGCGGCGGCGTCCGCGACGGCCACGCGTGTGACGACCTCCCCGGAGTACTTGTCGGTGACGGCCAGCCCCGCGTTGGGTTGCCTGGGGCGGTTGGCCAGATAGTACGGATAGCGTTCAGCCAGCATGGGGGTTCCCTCCTTCGTGTGTGTGCCCATGGCTCACGACTCCACCAGGGTGCCGGCACCGAGCGCCTGCGCGGTGTCTGTGTAATCAATGGGCAGGTCGATGACGTGCACGCCGCCGGACTCCAGGCAGCGCGTGAGCGTGGCGCCGAACTCGGTGGCGCTCGTGGGGCGGTGTCCGCGTGCGCCGTAGGCTTCCGCGTAGCGGACGAAGTCCGGGTTGCCCAACGTCATCCCGAAGTCGGGCAGGCCCAGCTCCTCCTGCTTCCAGCGGATCATCCCGTAGCCGTCGTCGCGCACCACGACCACGGTCAGGTCCAGCTTCAGGCGCACCGCCGTCTCCAGCTCCTGCGAGTTCATCATGAACCCGCCGTCACCACAGACGGCCACCACCTTGCGCCGGGGGTGGACGAGCTTCGCGGCGATGGCGGACGGCAGGCCCGCGCCCATCGTCGCGAGCGCGTTGTCGAGCAGGAGCGTGTTGGGCCGGCGGCAGCGGTAGTAGCGGGCGAACCACAGCTTGTACATGCCGTTGTCCAGACACACGACGCCGTCCTCCGGCAGGGCGCGGCGCACCTCCGCGACGAGCCGCGCGGGATAGATGGGGAAGCGGTCGTCCGCGGCGCCGCTCACGAACTGCGCGTCGAGCCCCGCGCGGGAACGCTCGAAGGGCGTGAAGTCCCAGTGCGAGCGCGGCCCCAACCCTTCCGCGATGCGCCAGATGGCGTTGGCCAAGTCGCCCGTCACCTGCACCTGCGGGAAGTACACGGGGTCCACCTCCGCGGAGGAGAAGTTCAGGTGGATGACCGTGCGGCGGCCATCGCGCATGACGAACGGGGGCTTCTCGATGACGTCATGGCCCACGTTGAGGATGCAGTCCGACGCCTCGATGGCGCGGTGGACGAAGTCACCGTCGGACAGCGCCGCGGTGCCCATCCACAGCGGGTGCGTTTCATCCACCACGCCCTTGCCCATCTGCGTGCTGAAGAAGGGCAGGCCCACGCGGTCCACGAAGGCGCGGAGCATCTCCGACGTCAGCTTGCGGTTGGCCCCCGCGCCAATCATCAGCAGCGGACGCCGGGCCGCGGCGAGCGTCTCCACCGCCTGGGCAATGGACGCCTCGTCCGCCACGGGCCTTCGTGGCACACCGGGTGACAGGGGCATGGCGTCGGTGGACTCGCGCGCCACGTCCTCGGGCAATTCCAGATGCGTGGCGCCGGGGCGCTCCTCCTCCGCGCGGCGGAAGGCCTCGCGGACCGCCGAGGGGACGTGCTCCGACGAGACGAGCGTGCGGGTGGACTTGGTGAGCGGCCGCATCATCCCGACCACGTCGACAATCTGGAAGTGGCCCTGCTTGCCCGCCTTGATGGGCTTCTGGCCGGTGAGCATCACCATGGGCATGGCGCCCAGCTGCGCGTACGCGGCGGCCGTCACCAGGTTGGTGGCCCCGGGCCCCAGCGTGGCCAGACACACGCCCGCGCGTCCGGTGAGCCTTCCCTGCGTGGCGGCCATGAATCCGGCCGCCTGCTCGTGTCGCGTGACGACCAGGCGCATGCCCGCTGCGCGCATGGACTCGAGCAGGTCCAGGTTCTCCTCGCCGGGCAGTCCGTAGACACAGCGCACGCCCTCGGCTTCGAGCGCCTTCACGAACAGATCCGATGCCTTCATGGGTGCCTCTCCTCCGTGATGCGGAAGATGTACCCGCGGGCCTCGATTCGTACATTCGTCTGTTTTCATCGAGCCGATAGATGCCGTCTATGATGGCCACATGGAGCTTCGACACCTCCGCTACTTCTCCGCCGTCGCGGACGCGCTGCACTTCGGGCGCGCCGCGCGGCGGCTGCACGTCTCCCAGCCCACGCTGTCGCATCAGATCCACCAACTGGAGGAGGAGGTCGGCACACCGCTCTTCGAACGGGCCCGCACGGGCATCCGGCTGACGCAGGCGGGGGAGCTGTTCCGCACCTATGCCTCACGCGCGCTGGAGGACGTGAACGCGGGCCTGTCCGCGGTGGGCGCGCTGCGGGGGCTCGCCACGGGGGCGCTCCGGGTGGGCTATCCCCCGAGCATGCGGGGCCTTGTGGTGCCGGCGCTGGCGGCGGTGCTCCGCAGGCATCCCGGGCTCAGGCTGAGCGCGCAGGAGGCCGTCGTCCGGAAGCTGGAGCGGCAGCTGGCGGACGGCAAGCTGGACGTGGGATTGGGCTATGCGCCCGCGCGCCTGGCGGACCTGGATGCCGAGCCCGTCTTCGACAGCCGGCTCGCGCTCGTCGTCGGGCGCGGACATGCGCTGGCGGGCGCGGAGTCCGTGGGCGTGAAGCTGCTCGCGGAGGAGCCCTTCGCGCTCCTGTCACGCGGCCTGCGGGTGCGGGCCCGGGTGGACGCGCACTTCGCGGCGATGCGCTTCGCGCCCCGGGTCGCGCTCGAATCGAACGCGGTGGCCACCGTGCTGGCCATCGTCCGCGCGGGACTCGCCGTCACGGTGCTCCCCGAACCACGGCTCGCGGACGCGGAGCGGCTGGTGGTGAAGCGGCTGTCCCCCGCCCCCCGCTCCGAACTGGCGGCGCTCCTCTGGCGCAAGGGCGCCCCTCGCACACCCGCAGCGGAGCTGTTCGCGGCGGAGGTCCGGGCCCGGGCGAAGGAGGACGCGGGATAGGAATTGACCCCAACGCCTCTCATCCGATGGGAGGCCGGGAGAACAAGGAATCCATATTATCCATAATTGGCGTGTGTCGTGGCCGGGTGGGGCAATGGCTGTCACACCTGGGAAGAGGCACCTTGGGTTCAAGACGGACACAACCGTCCGTGCCCAGGTGAACCATGACGAGCTTCGGCAAATCCCTTGTGGGTGTGGCCTCGTGTGCGTTGTTCCTCGGTGCTTGCGGACCCCTGCCCGAGGGTGAGGATTTCGACGGTTCCGTGCCCGAGGAGGCCGAGGTCCTGGACGACAGCCAGTCCGAGGAACCCCGGCGCGTGGAGGCGCAGACGCTCGCGGGAGACCTGGGGAGCGCCATGGGCGCCCCGGTCGCGACCTATCCCACGAGCTGCACGGCGAGCAATCAGTGGGCGACCACGTGCCGTTCAGGCTCGTCGCGCGACGTCTCCTACATCTGGCGGGTCCCCGAGACGGGGACCTATGCGTTCTCCACGAGGAACTCCAACTTCGACACCATCATGGAGATCCGGAACTACAGGGCCACGAATGAGGTCCTGAAGTGCAACGATGACACGGGCGACCTCTTGACGTCCGGCATCACCCTCAGTGGGCTCATCAAGGGCACCATGTTGCTCATCATCGTCGAGGGCTTCGAGGGTGAGTGCGGCAACGTCCACCTGAACATCGCCAAGCGGTAGACGCGGCCGCTGAAACTCGCGCCCCGGGGAGGGTTCTTCAGCCCCAGGGGCGCAGCACGAGCACGTAGACAGCCAGGCCCAGTTGCACGACCAGGGTCAGCGTTGCGCCGACCGCCTGGACGGGGCTTCCGCGCAGCATCCCGAACGCATGCGCCAGCCGCGCCACGAGCAGCGCACCGCCGAAGACATGGAGCGCCGTCGAGTTCCCGCCGCCCAGCTCCGCCAACAGCAGCAGGATGAGCGCCAGGGGAACCTGCTCGACGTTGTTGCCATGCGCGCGGATGGCGGACCCGAGGCCGGCATGGCCTCCGTCGCCCCGGAACACCTTGTGCTTCGTGCGGACCAGGCTGACGTTGATGGAGAGCGCCAGCGTGAGGAAGGCGTTGAGCGCGGCGTAGAGCGACGTCACCGGGACCAGGAACAACGTGCCGAGCAGTGGATTCGTCAAAGGGGGAAGTCCTCCGACCACGAGAGGGCCGGGACCGTAGCCGGTTCAGGACGCCCGTGGGCGGCTCCCGCACTTCCCCGCCGGCAGCCTTGCACCGGTGTGCGTCCTCGCCGAGCATCGGCGCGTGTCTCCCCTCCCCTCCGCATCGTCATTGCACGGCGTCCTGGCTGACCGCTTCGTGCGCACGCGCGCACAGGAGGCCGCGCTCATCCTGGGAGCGGCGCTCTGCACGGCATTGCTCGCCCAGGTCGCCATCGCGGTGCCGGGCTCACCCGTGCCCATCACGGGACAGACGCTCGCGGTCGTCCTCACTGCGGCGGCGCTCGGGCCCCGACGGGGCGTGGCCGCGCAGGCCGCCTATCTCCTGTTGGGAGCGGTGGGGCTGCCCTTCTTCGCGAAGGGCGCCAGCGGCTGGGGAGCGCTCGCCGGGCCCACCGGCGGCTTCCTGGTGGCCTTCCTCCCCGCGGCCCTCCTGGTGGGCGCCGCGGCGCGCCTCGGGTACGACAGGAGGCCGTGGACGGCGTTCCCGCTCTTCGTCGTAGGCCAGGTCCTCATCCTGGCGGTGGGCGTGTCCTGGCTCCGGGTGAAGGCCGGGCTCGACTTCGCCACGGCCATCCAGAAGGGCTTCGTCCCGTTCCTCCCCGGAGGGCTGATCAAGGCCGCCATCGCGGGCCTGCTCATGCCCCTGGCCTGGAGGTTCGTCCGGCCTCGCTCGTCCTGAAGCGGCGCGGCTATGCCACGGAGCGGCCGAGCCACTCCTCGAACCGCGTCCTCCCGACACGCGGTGTGCCGCTCGGCGTGAGTGAGCTGTCGTCCAGCTCCACGCCGAAGTAGCGCGCGTGCGCATCCGCGATGACCTTGCGCCCTTCCTGCTTCGCGCGCAGGTAGCGCTGGACCGCGTCCACCAGGCGCAGACGCTCCGGTCCGGCCACTTCGACGATGCCCTGGACGGGCTTGCCCAGCGCCGCTTCGGCCACGGCGTCCGCCACGTCTTCCGCCGCCATGGGCTGGATGAGCGCAGTGGAAAGGCGCACCACGTCCCCTTCCGTTCCCGCCTGCGCGATGCTGCCCATGAACTCGAAGAACTGCGTCGCGCGCACCAGGGTGTATGGAATCCCGCCGGCCTGGATGAGCTTCTCCTGGACCATCTTGGCGCGGAAGTAGCCACTGCCCAGGAGCCGCTCGGTGCCGACCACGGACAACGCGACGTGGTGCTTCACGCCAGCCTTCGCCTCCGCCGCGAGCAGATTGCGCCCCGAGGTCTCGAAGAACGACAACACAGCGGCGTCCTCGAACGACGGCGAGTTGGCCACATCCACCACCACCTGCGCGCCCGCGAGCGCCTCCGCCAGGCCCTCGCCCGTGAGGGTGTTGACGCCCATGCTGGGGGCCGCCGCCACCACCTCATGGCCCTGCTCGCGAAGCCGCTTCGCCAGCTTCGTTCCGATGAGGCCGGTGCCTCCAATGACCACGATCTTCATGATTGCCTTTCGGTTGACGCCAGGAACGTAGGGGTGAAAGGTGGTGGCCGCCATGCCATCCACCCCTGGTTTTCTGCCAACCTCCCGCCAGCTGCGCACCGTGCTCTTCGTCGCCTTTCCGGACATGGGGCTGCTGGACCTGACGGGCCCCCAGACGGTGTTCTGGGCCGCGTCCAAGGCCCTGGCCGAGCGCGGACAGCCGGGGTACGTCCGCCACACCGTGAGCATGGAAGGGGGGCTCGTGCAGACAGCGGAAGGCGTCGTGTTGCAGACGTCGCCGCTCGCCGCGTTCCGGGACGTGCCGGTCGACACCCTCGTCGTTCCGGGCTCGCCGGACATCGAGCAGGTGCTGGCCCGGTCAGGGCGCCTGATTGAATGGCTGCGCAAGCAGGCGGAAGCGACCCGCCGGACTGCGTCGGTGTGCAGCGGCACCTTCCTGCTGGCGCAAGCCGGGCTGCTTCACGGCAAGCGCGCGGCGACCCATTGGGCCATGGGAGACCGGCTGCGTGAGCGCTTCCCGACGCTCACGCTCGACCGCGACGCCATCTTCGTCCGGGAGGATCCGGTGTGGACCTCCGCGGGAGTCAGCGCGGGCATCGACCTGTCCCTCGCGCTGGTGGAGGCGGACCATGGACATGACCTCGCGATGACGGTGGCACGGGAGCTGGTCGTCTTCCTGAAGCGGCCGGGCGGACAATCCCAGTTCAGCGAGCTGCTGCAATCACAGACCCAGGACCACGCCGACTTCGATGAGCTGCATCTGTGGCTCGCGGACAACCTGGGCCGTGACGACCTCACCGTTGAAGCGCTGGCCCGGAAGGCACGCATGAGTCCCCGCAACTTCGCGCGCGTCTACAAGCAGAAGACCGGCCGGACCCCCGCGAAGGCGGTGGAGGTCATGAGGTTGGAGCGGGCCCGGGGGTTGCTGGAGGATTCGAAGCGCAACGTGGACCAGGTCGCCCGCATGTGCGGCTTCGGCAGCGAGGAGCGGATGCGGGTGACCTTCCAGCGCAATCTCTCCGTCTCGCCGAGCGACTACCGGAAGCGGTTCTCGACCTGATTGCCTGACGTCAGCCCTCGCCGCGCGACCGCGCCCGCCGGGGTGCCGTCAACTCCTGCGCGAGCGCGAGGTCCAGCTTGCCGGTCATGACGTGGTTGACGAGGTGGGCGTTGCGCTCGGTGCGCACCTCGATGCGCACCGCCGGATGCGCGCGAGCGAAGGTGCTGAGCACCCGGGGCAGCCAGGTTTCAGCGAAGTCCTGCGGCAATCCCAGACGAACCTCGCCCTCCAGCTCGCGAAGGACGGCAAGGTGCTCCGGGTGGATTGGGAGAGGCCTGCCTTCGAGGTGGGCCTGCTGCCCGGTACGGTGGTGACGGCCGTGAACGGGAGCCCCTACGACGCGCAGCGATTGAAGGACGCGGTCCGAGCCACCTCGCGCCAGGAGCCCCTGCGGCTCTCCTGGCGCCAGGGGACGGCCACCCGTTCCGCCCTCATTCCCTGGCATGAGGGGTTGCGCTACCCCCGCCTGCGGCGGGTGGAGGGCACACCGGCGCTCCTGGATGAAATCCTGGCGCCGCGAGAATGACTTCCCTCAAGGGCAGTTCAACGTCGGGACCTGGGGGAGGTTGTTCGGGTTCTGGGGGAGCGGCTGGGGATCCGCCGGAATCGCCCAGGAGAAGTCCGTGCTCGTGAAGCCCGTGAGCCACGTGTATGTGTCGAAGTCGATGGGCGCGTTGTAGTCACACGGATACGAGGGCGTCTGGGGCGCCCACGCCGCGGGCGGACTGCTGGCGGTGTTCAGGAAGGCGCTGCCCACGGCCGCGGTCCCGTGACACGTCATGCAGTTGCTCTGGACGCCCTTGGGGATGTTCGGCGAGGTCTCCAGGTATGGATTGAAGCAGACGGTCATCTTGCTGCTCCCCTTGCCCTGGGTCTGGTTGTAGGCGGTGCACATCGCATAGTTGCGCCCCGCCCCCGTCACCTTGTCAGTCATCCCCTTCTTGCTTCCCGGAAAGTCATCCGGCGCGTCACGGCCCGGCTGCCACCAGAAGGTCTGCCAGGTCCAGTTGGCGAGTTCCTTGGTGTTGACGTGCATGGCCGTGAGGACCGCGTAGTCGCCCGCTTCCGCCTGGAGCCCTTCGATGTTGGTGTCGTTGAAGGCCTGGGCCTCTTCGGCGTTCATCTGGAAGGGCCGCGGGGTTGGCGTTGTTCGCCTGGGCGATGAGCGGCGCGACGCCCTGGATCTGCCCGGCGGTGGCCTCCGCGATGGGAGCCCCCGCCAGCGCCGTGGGATCCACGATGGCGCACGTCAGCCAGAGCGAGGGCGTGGGATGGCAGTTGTCCAGTGCCTGCTGCTCGGGCGTGCACGTGGTTCCGGAGTTGAGACTGCCCTCGAACCCCATCCAGAGGGGCACCGGCGTGGGCTGGCTCTTCTTGACCAAGTACAGCACGGGCTTGAGCTCCATGGCCGCCGCGCCCGGTCTGCCCGCCGAGGGCGCGGTATACGGCGCCTGTTGCACGGTCCGCTGCGCGAGGGGCGTGTTGGCCGGCCACTGGCTGTTGAGCGCGGCCAGGCTGGCGAACCGGTTGTAGAAATACCGGGGTCCCTCCTTCCGGGCCGGATGGCCCTGCGTCAGGTACGCAGCCATCTCGGGGTTGAACTTGTTGAAGGAGACGAGCTGCTCGGTCGGAGTGACGACCGGGCCCGCACCCGCGGGGTGGTGGAACTGGCGTGGCCCGTGGAACCCATGCGCTGCCTTGCGCCGCGAGATGTCTGGCGTTGGCTGATTCGGGGCCGGGAAGAGCTCCTCTCCGTTCCAGGTGTCCCAGACGGGCATGGGTAGCCCGGTTCCCGGGTAGACCTCTCTGGATCTCCTCCCGGTTGCCTGGAAAGTCATACCCCGGGGGAATGGGACGGGGCGTAATGGATTGATTGTCGCGGGGCTTGCAGGCCGGCAGGAGACAAAGACAGGTCAGCAGGAGCGTACGAGCAGGGTGGCGCATTCGGGGGCCTTTCCGTGATCGGTAGACGCCCGCGCCCTTGGGCTATTGGCTTTGGAACCGTGAGGCCCTGACACGTGCGTCCGCTGGGCGCGCTCGCGAGCGTGCCGGTTCTGGCACGTTCCTCCCCGGCGCGGGCGCCGTCACGACGCGGTTCGCCGCGCAAGTGCCTGAAGTCATGGAGGTTCCGGCGTCCACCGCGCCCTGGCGCGGGGGTTGCTCAAGGGGTGTACGTCGCGCTGGAAAGGACCGGCGCGCATGCCCCCGAGTGCCACTGCATGCATCGCGTATCCCCGTGGAAGCAGTCCCTGCGTTCCCTTCTCATCGCACCGCTCGTGGCGGGGCTCGTCCCGGGCTGTGACACCGGCGAAGCACCGCGAGCGCCAGACTCACCGGCACGGGCCCAGACCGCGCCGCTCACCTCGGTCCCCACCCCCAAGCAGCTCATCCTGGAGCCAGAGGCGGACACGTACGTCTGGTCATCCAGCCCGACCACGAACTACGGCACCGCCCAGAACCTGTGGGTCGACACCTCCAAGGGTGAGACCTACCTGCGCTTCAACCTGAGCGGCCTCCCGGCTGGCGCCCACATCGCCTCGGTCATGCTGCAAGCGCTGGCCTACTCCGGCGCCTCCGCTGGAGGGGATGGCAGCGTCTACGCGCACCTGGTTCCGGATGACACGTGGAGCGAGACGGGCATGACCTGGAACAACCGGCCGGCGGTGACCGGCGAAAGGCTGGGCTCCTGGTGGCTCTGGAACCCCAACAGCACGCCCAAACCCTTGCAGGTGGGCGTCAACTTCGACCCGAAGCTGAAAGCGCCCGTGCAACAGGCGCTGGACTCGGATGGGTTGGTGTCCTTCCGGCTGATGTCTCCGGGCTACCAGACGGTGTATCGCTCGCGGGAGCACGGCGTCGCCAGCGAGCGGCCCAAGCTCATCATCAACTACTTCGAGCCCGGGGATCCGCAGGTGACCACCGACCTCCAGGTCGTGGCCCTCTACCCCATGGCGGACGCGCAGGTACTGGCGAGCAACCCCACCACGAACTACGGCAAGAGCGGGGGCATGACCGTGGACCGGACGGCGGCGGAGTCCTTCCTCCGCTTCGGCCTGGGCAGCGTCCCGATCAACGCGCGGGTGGTCGCCGTGTCCCTGGTGGCCACGTCCAATGACGGCTACGCGTATGACAACGCGGACGGCAACGTCTACACGCGGCTCGTCTCCGACAACACGTGGAGCGAGACCGGCATCACCTGGAACAACAAGCCCGCGGCCTCCAGCGAGGACCTGGGCTCCTGGCTGCTCTGGAACCGCAATGGCCAGTACACGACCCAGGTGGGCATCAACTCCAGCCCGAAGCTCGTGGAGCCCGTGCAGCAGGCGCTGGAGTCGGACGGGATGATCTCCTTGCGGCTGGATTCGCCCGGGTACCGGACGAACTACCACTCGCGCGAGTACGACGTGTCGGAGGCCCGCTGGCCCCAGCTGATCGTCTCCTACTTCGTGCCGCCCCCCTGCCCCACGCCCACTGGCTCCGCGCCCACGCAGGTGGTCCTGGAGCCGGAGGCGGACACCTACGTCTGGTCGGCCAGCCCGACCACGAACTACGGCACCGCCCAGAACCTGTGGGTCGACTCCGGCAAGGGTGAGACCTACCTGCGCTTCAACCTGAGCAGCGTCCCGGCCGGAGCCCACATCGCCTCGGTCCGGTTGGAGGCCCTGTCCTACGAGGGCTCCTCCGCGGGCGGCGACGGCAGCGTCTACGCGCACCTGGTGCCGGACGACACGTGGAGCGAGACGGGCATGACGTGGAACACCCGGCCCGCCGTGAGCGGGAGCGACCTGGGGTCCTGGTGGCTCTGGAACGCCAACAGCACGCCCAAGCCGTTGCAGCTGGGCGTCAACTTCGACCCGAAGCTGCAGGCGCCCGTGCAACAGGCGCTGGACTCGGATGGGCTGATCTCCTTCCGGCTGCGGTCGCCGGGCTACCACACGGTGTATCGCTCGCGGGAGTACAGTGTCGCCAGTGAGCGGCCCCGGCTGGTCGTCAGCTACTTCGAGCCTGGCGATCCGCAGGTGACGTCCCACCTGGAGGCGGCGTCCTTCTTCCCGGTGGCGGACACGTCCGTCTGGAGGAGCAACCCGAACGCGACCGCGGGCGCGTCCATGAGCCTGACCGTGAACCGGGCGGACGCGGAGACCTTCCTGCGCTTCAACCTCGCGAGCCTTCCTCCCAACGCCCAGGTGGCCTCCGTCGTCCTGGCGACCACGTCCTCGGGCGGAGATGTCACGCCCGGCGCGGACAACAACGTCTACACGCGGTGGGTCCCCGACAACGCGTGGAGCGAGGCGGGCCTCACCTGGAACACCAAGCCCTCCAGCTTCAGCTGCGAGCTGGGCTCCTGGCAGTTCCCGAACCGGACCGTGCCGTACACCACGCAGGCGGGCATCAACGCGAGCCCCCTGCTGGTGCCCATCGTGCAGGAGATGCTGTTCCCGGGGGGGCTGGTCTCCTTCCGGCTCGACTCGCCAGGGAGCCGCTCGGTGTATGACTCGCGCGAGTACACGAACACGTCGGCCCGCCGGCCCCGGCTGATCGTCTACTACTCCGTCCCTCCGGCCACGCCGTGAGGTGAGGGCGGCCGGCTGCCACGGTTCATCGTGCGCAGCCGGCTCACGGCCACCGCACTGCCCGATTCCGGAGCAGGAACGGACCAGAAGTCGCAGGTCCAGACCGTGTGTCCGCCCCCGGGTTCGGGCCCAATCCC
>NZ_RAWK01000580.1 GCF_003612165.1 Corallococcus aberystwythensis
TTACCGGATACCTGTCCGCCTTTCTCCCTTCGGGAAGCGTGGCGCTTTCTCATAGCTCACGCTGTAGGTATCTCGGTTCAGTGTAGGTCGTTCGCTCCAAGCTGGGCTGTGTGCACGAACCCCCCGTTCAGCCCGACCGCTGCGCCTTATCCGGTAACTATCATCTTGAGTCCAACCCGGAAAGACATGCAAAACACCATTGGCAGCAGCCACTGGTAACTGATTTAGAGGAGTTAGTCTTGAAGTTATGCGCCAGTTAAGGCTAAACTGAAAGAACAAGTTTTGGTGACTGCGCTCCTCCAAGCCAGTTACCCTGGTTCAGAAACTTGCCGGTTACTGAACCTTCGAAAAAACCACCTTGCCGGGTGGTTTTTTCGTTTACGAGAAACGATACGATCCAGTTGCCTGAGAGTCAAGACAGAAAAAGGCCGCATAT
>NZ_RAWK01000581.1 GCF_003612165.1 Corallococcus aberystwythensis
CCATCACCCCCTCCAGCGAACGCACCGGCACCTGGCCCCTGGCTCCCAGGATGAGGTCCACCGCGTGCCTCACTCCCGCGTCGCCCTCCCCCGGCAGCCGGCCCAGGAGCAGCCCCTCCAACAGGGCGAAGCGCGCGGGCGTCCCCCGGCTTTCCGCGAACCGCTCGCGCCACTCGCGCGCCTCGCGCGGCCAGAGGTCCCCCAGCGCCACCTTCGCGTCCGTCAGCTCCAGCAGGGGCATCCGAAGGAACGGCTGCGCGCCTCCAGGCCGGAAGCGCACCGCGACGAAGGCCGCGCGCGTGGACAACGGCACCACCTCCGCCGTCCGCATCGCCCCCACCACGTGCAGGTCCACCCCGCCCGTCAGGTCCACCAGGATGTCCAGGCACCCGTCCGGCATCACCCGGTGCACGCCCACCGGCGCCGGCCCCGAC
>NZ_RAWK01000582.1 GCF_003612165.1 Corallococcus aberystwythensis
TCCTTGAACTGGATGGGCGACACCCCGCCGATGAAATTCTGCAAGCGTCACTACGCGCAATTCACGCCGCGCTTTCCTGATCACCAAAATGGATAGGGGATGATTTAACGAATGGATGCACTACAAACTCAAACTGTTAATAGTACAACCGCGCCGCAGCCCAACTACATTCCGGGTCTGATTGCGGTGGTCGGGTGTGATAGCACCGGTAAATCCACACTGACCACCGACCTGGTGACATCGCTGCAACAACACTGGCAAACCGAGCGGCGCTATCTGGGGCTGCTCTCCGGCGAAGACGGCGACAAAATCAAACGATTGCCGTTGGTTGGCGTCTGGCTGGAACGGCGACTGGCGGCCAAATCCTCGAAAACCCAAAGCATGAAAACCAAATCTCCGGCGCTATGGGCGGCGGTGATTATGTACTGCTTCTC
>NZ_RAWK01000583.1 GCF_003612165.1 Corallococcus aberystwythensis
CTATCAGGCCGCGCGCGCGGCCACGGGCCCCGAGCGGGTGGCCGAGTTCGTTCAGGAACTCCACGACACGTGGAAGGGCCTGCAGACGGAGCGCGCCGTGGTCGTGGCGCCCTTGGTCAGCTCGGCCGACCAGCGCGCCGCGGCCATCCGAGAGGTAATGGCGCATGCGCCCGAGGACGCCCCCCCGCAAAGCCCCGCGGCCGACCGCGTCGTGCTTACGAGCCGTCGCGACCTAGGGGCCTGGGGGGACTACAGCCTCGGCCCCCTGGGCCAGACGACCGCGGTTCCGGACTCCGTGGATCTGTCTCGCCAGGGGCTGGCCGTTACGCTGAGTATGGATTGGTTACTGATGAACGAGCTCCTGCGGGTCACCGACGGCGTGTTTCGCGCTTCCGCGTTTCGTCCGTTAGCCGGACCGGAGTCTCCCAGGGAC
>NZ_RAWK01000584.1 GCF_003612165.1 Corallococcus aberystwythensis
GTATTATTCCAGGCCCGGCTGAATCCACACGAAACGCAGGCCATTCGGTATGAACTCAGGCCCACTCGCCGGGGTGAATACAATTTCGGGGCGGTTAATGTATTTGTGCTGTCGCCATTGGGCCTGTTAAAACGTCGGTATCAGTTTGAGAAGGAAAAGACGGTGGCCGTTTATCCATCGTTTTTGCAAATGCGGCAGTATGAGCTTTTAGCTGCCACAAATCGCCTGACCGAAATAGGCGTAAAGCGTATCCGACGCATCGGTCACAGCATGGAGTTTGAACAGGTACGCCCCTACACGACTGGCGACGATGTTCGCACTATTAACTGGAAAGCCACCTCCCGCCGAACCCACGCGCAGGGAACGGCGCTCATGATTAATGCCTATCAGGACGAACGGTCGCAGTCGGTTTATTGCCTGATCGACAAAGGG
>NZ_RAWK01000585.1 GCF_003612165.1 Corallococcus aberystwythensis
GTAGAGACGACGAAAGGGTGCGGATATATCTATGTGTTGATTGAGCATCAAAGTTCACCTGATGAAAATATGGCGTTCCGTATGCTTCGCTATGCTATTGCCACCATGCAGCGGCATCTTGAAGCGGGACATGATTATCTGCCTCTGGTGATCCCCATTCTTTTTTACCAGGGAAAGCGTAGCCCATATCCATGGTCAACAAACTGGCTCGATGGTTTTCCGGATCCGGACATTGCACGCGATCTCTATTTCCATGCTTTTCCGCTGGTTGATATTACGCTAATTCCTGATGACGAAATCATGCAACACCGCAGCATGGCCGCCTTTACGCTGGTACAGAAGCATATCCGTCAACGGGATATGACAACGCTGTTAGATAAGTTATCCCGCTTAATGATTCTGGGGCAGATGAGCGGACAGCAAATA
>NZ_RAWK01000586.1 GCF_003612165.1 Corallococcus aberystwythensis
CCACGACGCCGACCATCGCGTAGGGCAGCGGGTTGCCCGCATTGCCCAGCTTGAAGCGGTGCCGCACCACGAAGAACTGCCGGATCGCCGCGCCGCCCAGCATGATCAGCAGCAGCACGATCCAGTTGTACTTGTGCGTGTAGGTGAAGCTGTAGTGGTTGCTCAGCATCGCGAACAGCACCGGCAGCGTGAAGTAGGTGTTGTGCACGCTGCGCTGCTTGCCGCGCGCGCCGTGGATCGGGTCGACCGGCCGGCCCTCGCGCAGCGCCTGCACGTTCTTGCGCTGGCCCGGGATGATCCAGAAGAAGACGTTGCCGCTCATGGTCGTGGCCATCATCGCGCCCACCAGCAGGAAGGCGGCGCGGCCGGCGAACCACTGGCAGGCTAGCCAGGTGGCGAATGCGATGAAGACCGCCACCAGCACGC
>NZ_RAWK01000587.1 GCF_003612165.1 Corallococcus aberystwythensis
GCCCGCACCGGCTGGCGCCCCTGACCATCGGCCGGCTCCAAGGCAATGCCATCCAGTGCGGCTACCACGGCCTCACCTTCGACTGCAGCGGCCGCTGCGTGCACGCGCCGGGCATGCCGCGCGTGCCGGAGAGCTTTCGCGTTCGCAGCTACCCCACGGCCGAGAGCATGGGCATGGTCTGGGTGTGGATGGGCGATGCCGACAAGGCCGATCGCAGCCAGGTGTTCCGCCTGCCGCAGTACGACGACCCCGCCTACAGCGTGGTCGAGGGCGACGCGCTGCTCGTGCAGGCCAACTACCTGAGCCTGGCAGACAACCTCTGCGACCCGACCCACGTGGTCTACGTGCACCAGACCACCCTGGCCAGCGCCGGCCGCGAGGAGACGCGCGTGCAGCACGAGCGCCAGGGCAACACGGTCGTGACC
>NZ_RAWK01000588.1 GCF_003612165.1 Corallococcus aberystwythensis
CTCGGGAGGGCAGTACCCGTGCGCGAGCTGCGCGAACCACGGGTTGAGCGTGGAGGCGGGCGGCGCGGGAGGAGGCCCTTCGTCCACCGCCTCCTCCGCGTCGGCGGCCTCCATGTCGAGCGAGTCCGCGTCGTGGACCTCGTCGGCGGCGATCTCCTCCGGCTCGTCGAGCGCCAGGCTGGCGTTGGACGGTGTGTGCCCGGCGTCATCGTCCAGCGACAGGGCCTCGTCGGCGGCGATCTCCTCCGGCTCGTCGTCCGGGGACGTGGCCGTGGAGGGCTTCAGCACGGGCGGCGTCGGGCTCAGCCGGGGCGGCCCCTGACGCGGAACGGGCGGCGGGGCGGCGGCGCGGGGCGGCAGCTGCGGAGGGCGGTCCGCGTCGGAGACGGAACCTCCCCGGATGGGCGGCTTTTCGGCCTCCGGG
>NZ_RAWK01000058.1 GCF_003612165.1 Corallococcus aberystwythensis
CGCCCTGGCTGTGCCCCCGGATGAGGTGTACGACGTGCTGCCCGTCCACGCGCGGCAGGTCCACGCCCAGCACCACCACGTCCGGGTTGTCCGCCGAGAAGTGCTCCAACGCCATCACGGCGTCACTCACCGCCCGAACGGTGTACCCGGCCTGCGAGAGCAGGCCCGTCAGGTGCTCGAGGGTCGGGGGGTGGCTCTCGGCGAGCAGAAGCGTCTTCAAGGGGGCCGCAGTCTACAGCCTCCCTCCCTCCGCGCATCAGCTACGATGAGGGTCTTGCCCATGACGCAGCCAACCTCCCCCCGCATCCTCGTCGTGGCCGGCGAGGCCTCCGGCGACACCCACGCCGCGGAGCTCGTCGCCGCCCTCCAGGCCCTGCGCCCCGACCTCACCTTCTTCGGCATGGGAGGCGCCCGGCTGGCCGCCCGGGGGGTGGAGCTCATCCACGATGCCCGCGAGGTGTCCGTCATGGGCATCACCGAGGTGCTCCCCCGCATCCCGCGCATCCTGCGGATCATGAAGGACCTGGCCCACGCCGCCGAGGAGCGCCGTCCGGACTGCGCCATCCTGGTTGACATCCCGGACTTCAACCTGCGGCTGGCCAAGAAGCTCAAGGCCCTGGGCATCCCGGTGGCCTACTACGTGTCCCCGATGATCTGGGCCTGGCGCCGGGGCCGCGTGCGCACCATCCAGCGGCTGGTGGACCGGATGCTCTGCATCCTGCCCTTCGAGGAGGACTTCTACCGGGAGGCCGGGGTGCCCGCACGCTACGTGGGCAGTCCCGTGCTGGAGCAGATGCCCCCTTCCGCCAGCGCTCGCGAGTTCCGGCAGCGCCTGGGCCTTTCACAGGACGCTCCCACGCTCGCGCTCCTGCCCGGCAGCCGGATGAGTGAGATCCGCCGCATCCTGCCCACGCTCGTCAGGGCCGCGAAGCAGCTGGCCTCCGAACGGCCGGGGCTCCAGGTCGTGGTGCCGGTGGCGCCCACCATCGCGAAGGAGGAGATCACCTCCCGCTTCGAGGGCAGCGGGGTCACGCCGGTGCTGGTGGACGGACGCGCCCCGGAGGTCGTGGGCGCGAGCGACGCCGCGGTGGTGGCTTCCGGCACGGCAGTGCTGGAGGCGGGCCTGATGGAACGGCCGCTCGTCGTCGTCTACCGCGTGTCCCTGGTGACGTACCTCGTGGGACGGCTGATGCTGAAGGTGGCCTTCGTGTCGCTCATCAACCTGCTGGCCGGCCGGCGCGTGGTGCCGGAGCTGCTCCAGGGGGACATGACGCCGGAGAACATCGCCTCCGAGGTGCGGCGCGTGTGGCTGCCGGGCGCGCCCCGCGACGCCATGGTCCAGGGGCTGGCCGAGGTGCGCGGGCGCCTGGGCGAGGTGGGAGCCGCCCACCGCGCGGCCGAGACGGTCCTGGAGCTGCTGCCCCCGCGCCCTGTCGCCTGAGGCGAGGAACCGACCGGATTGGCGCGGGTTCTGCTGTTCCAGCGCCGGGTTTGGGGTATGTCGGCCGGGTCATGAACCGAGCGCTGGTCTGCATCCCCACCTACAACGAGCGGGAAAACATCGGCCCCATCACCCAGGCGGTGCTGGCGGCGGATCCCCGTGTGGACATCCTCGTCGTCGACGACAACTCGCCTGACGGGACGGGGCAGCTCGCGGACGAGCTGGCCGCGAAGGACCCGCGCGTGCGCGTGCTCCACCGCGAGAAGAAGGAGGGCCTGGGCCGTGCGTACCTGGCCGCCTTCCGCTGGGCCCTGGCCGAGGGCTACACGTACATCCTGGAGATGGACGCGGACTTCAGCCACGACCCGCGCTACCTGCCCACCTTCCTGGACGCCGCGGAGGGCGGCGCGGACCTGGTGCTGGGCTCGCGCTACGTGGCGGGCGGCGGCACGGTGAACTGGGGCGTGGGCCGCAAGATCATCAGCCGCGGCGGTTCGCTCTACGCGCGCAGCATCCTGGGCGTGGACGTGCGCGACCTCACCGGCGGCTTCAAGTGCTTCAACCGCCGCGTGCTGGAGAGCATCGGCCTGGATGAGGTGCGCAGCACCGGGTACGCGTTCCAGATTGAGTTGACCTACCGCACCCTGCGCAAGGGCTTCGCCGTGCGCGAGGTCCCCATCGTGTTCGAGGACCGGCGCGTGGGGCACTCGAAGATGAACAAGAAGATCTTCATCGAAGCGCTGGGCATGGTGTGGAAGCTGCGCTTCACGGTCTAGCCGCCATGACGACGTCCGGGATGGTGTCCACGTTCCTCGTGTCGCTGTCCGCCATCTTCTTCGTGGTGGACCCGATTGGCGTCGTGCCGCTGTTCCTGGCGATGACGGGCGGGGACACCAAGCAGCAGATACGAAGCACCGCCCTGCGCGCCTGTCTGGTGGCGTGCGGGATGATGCTGTTCTTCGCCGTCTTCGGCCGGGTCATCTTCCAGGTGTTCGCGGTGTCGCTGGGCGCCTTCCGCGTGGCGGGCGGCATCCTGCTGCTGATCACCTCCCTGGACATGCTGCGGGCCCGTCCGTCCTCCACGCGCACCAGCCCCACGGAAGAGGAAGAGGGCGCGGTGAAGGACGACGTGGCCATCGTCCCGCTGGCCATTCCGCTGCTCGCGGGGCCGGGCGCCATCGCCACCGCCATGGTGCTGATGGCGCGCTCCGGGACGTCCTTCGTGTCCGCGCTGCCGGTGGTGGCCGCGGTGGTGCTGACCTTCACCGCGACCTACTTCATCCTCAACGCGTCCAGCCTGGTGCAGCGGGTGCTGCGTCAGTCCGGTGTGGCCATCCTGGAGCGCGTGTCCGGCCTCATCCTGGCCGCCATCGCGGTGCAGTTCATCGCGGACGGGGCGAAGGACCTGCTCAAATAGCGTCCGCGCCCGCCACCCACACGGTGCCGTCCTTGCGCACGGTGCCCTGGGGACGGCCTTCCATGGTGAGGTGCTCTGGGCTGGAGCGCTGCGCGTCGTACGCGTAGCCGCCCTGGACCTCCTGCAGGTACACCACCACCGCGTCCACCACGTTCTCCTGCACGACCTTGAACGAGTCGTCCGCGCACCGGGGCTCACCCGTGAAGAAGCGCTCCAGCGTGGCGTCCTCCGGACGGCGCACGTAGACGACCACGGGGGCCTTCGCCTCCTTGCCCTCCGCCACGAAGCGCTGGATGGCCTGCGCGGGCGCGGGCTGGCGCATCAGCGCCTGGAGGAGCGTGCACTTCTCGTCCTCCACCTCCATGCGCTGCGCGTACGGCACGGTGCGCACGCAGCCCACCGTGCCCATGAAACCCAGGCCCGCCACGGCGAGCGCCCAACGGATGCGAGGAAACTCCACCATGTGACACCTCAAGGCTTGCGCCAGCGAGGGGTGAAGGGCGCGTTCGTCAAGGACGGGTCCTCCACCGCGATGATGTATTCGGCGCGGCGGTTGCCCGCCTCCGCCGTCTCGTCCGGCGTGGGCACCGCCGGGGACTGCTCACCAAAGCCCTCGTAGAACACTGGCACCTTCAAGCCGCGCTGGCGGAAGTAGGACGCGAGGCTCTTCGCCCGCTTGAGTGACAGCTCGCGGTTGTCCTCCGTGCGGCCCACCGTGTCGGTGTGCCCGAGCACGTACAGGCGCAGCGACGCCCAGCGGCCATACTTATTCAGCGCCTCCGTGATGCTCTTGTAGCTGGCGTCCAGCTTGCCCCTCTCCGCCGGCGGAACGTCCGAGCGGCCGGAGGCGAAGGTCACCTCCTCGTGCGGGATGTCCACCTGCCAAGGATAGAGGTCCACGCCGGTGTAGAAGTCGGAGGTGTCGTAGGCGCGCAGGCGGATGTGCATCACCTTGCCCTCCGCCGGCAGCCACTTCACTTCCAGCGGCGTGCCCGCGGGCGCGCCCTTGAAGTCCACGTCGCCCGCGAAGGCCGTCTTGCCGGTGTCCATCTTCACCGTGACTTCCGTCTTCGCGGCGGGGCGGGACAGCGTGAAGCGCAGCTTGCGCCCGGGCACGTCCACGTCCTCGGGGCGCACCTCCAGCTTCAGCGGGCCGTTGAGCTCCGTGTCGAAGGCGAGCGGCATCGTGCCCGGCTCCGCGCCGCCGGGGAACCGCACGGTGAGCTCGCCCTCGTAGTGGAACTTCCCCTCCGGCTGCTCCAGGGCGACGCGGCGGGTGACGCCCGGCTTGCCGCCCCCCTTGAGCTCCACCGTCTTGCCGTCGCTGCGCTTGAGCTTCACCTCGAAGCCGTCAATGGGCTCCTCGATGTGGACGAGCAGCGTGGGCACACCCTCGCCCAGGGCCGCCTTGCCCTCCAGCGACACCCGGATGGCCTCCGCGAACGCGGGGAGCGGCAGGCCCAGCAGCACAACGAGAGGTAGGAGTCGAACGGACATGCGGCGTCAGCCTCGGCGTCGCGGGAGGAGGTGGGAAGGCAACTCCAGCCCGGGGGAACGGATTCCCGCGGAAGCCTACCGCACGCCCACCAGCGTGATGCCCCGCCTGGTGGCTCCAGCGAAGAGGGCAGGTGCGTCCAACAGCACCGTACGCCCTACCTCCAGCGCCAGCACCCGGGCGCCCACCTCCGCCATGACCTCCAGCGTGCGGGGGCCCACGGCGGGCAGGTCAAAGCGCAGGTCCTGCTCCGGCTTGCAGCGCTTCACCACCACCGCGCCCGGGCCGCCCAGCTTCGCGCCCCGGCGGATGGTCTCGTCGGTGCCCTCCACGGCCTCCAGCGCCAGCACGTGACCGTCGCGCACCACCACCGTCTGGCCCACGTCCGCCTGCCCCAGGAGCACCGCCACCTCCCGGCCCAGCGCCACGTCCTTCTCCTGCGCGGGCTTCAGCGTGGGGCCGGCCAGGTGGCCTTCGGGGCACAGCACCTCGCCCAGGAAGTCCGTGGGCGCGATGATGGTGATGCCCTTCGCCTCGAAGTCCGCGGCCACGGCGCGCAGGAGCGCGTCATCCCGGAAGCTGCGCAGGCGGGAGATGATGCGCACCGCGCCCAGGTCCAGCCGGGCCTCCGTGAGCGCGCGCACCCGGCCGATGCCGCCCGCCATGGCCGCCCGGGTGACGCCCGCCTGGAGGAACACCTTCTGGATGCGGGCCACCTGCCCCACGCGCACCCAGGCGAAGGGGCCGACCTCCTGCTCCAGCGCCGGGTCCGTCTCTCCCCGGTGCGCGGCCACCACCACCTCCAGGCCGCGCGCGCGGGCGGCCCGCGCGAAGAGGAAGGGAAGCTGGCCGTTGCCGGCGATGAGGCCGATGCGCTCCACGCGCTGAGCTCCGTTTCTTCGTCCGCGCGAAAGGCTAGCGCGTGACGCCGCGCTTGCTCGTCTCCACGAACTGCACCAGGTGCTCCACTTCCGGGTGGGAGGAGAGCTCCCCGCGAAGCTGCGCGAGCGCCTCCTGCAGGCCCAGCTTGGAGCGGAAGAGGATGCGGTAGGCCTCCTTCACGCGGCCAATCTGCTCCTCGGTGAAGCCGCCGCGCTCCAGGCCCACGGTGTTGAGGCCCACCAGCGTGGCCCGGTCCCCCTGCACGGTGCAGTACGGGGGCACGTCCATGGTGACCATGGAGCCGCCGGAGATGAACGCGTAGCGCCCCAGCCGGGTGAACTGGTGCACCGCGACGAGGCCCGAAATCTTCACCGAGTCCTCCACGGTGACGTGGCCCGCGAGCGCGGCCCCGTTGGCGAGGAGGACCTCATTGCCCACGACGCAGTCGTGCGCGATGTGGCTGTTGGCGAGCAGCAGGTTGCGGTGGCCCAGGCGCGTGGCCCCGCCGCCGGCCACCGTGCCCAGGTTCACCGTGACGAACTCACGGATTTGATTCTCGTCACCAATGACGAGCTCCGTGTCCTCGCCCGCGTACTTCAAGTCCTGGGGCGCCGCGCCCACCGAACAGAACTGGAAGAGGTGGTTGCGCTCCCCGAGCGTGGTGCGGCCCTCGATGACGACGTGCGGCCCGATACGGGTGCCCGCGCCGATGACGACCTGGGGCCCGATGACCGAAAACGGCCCCACCTCCACGGTGTCGTGGAGCCGGGCTCCCGGATGGACGACCGCGGTGGGATGAACCTGCGCCATGTCCTTCTCTCCTCAGCAGCGCGTGTAACGCGCCCTACGGCGCCGCGCTCTCGTCGCCCTTGGCGGCCTTGTTCTTGTCCACCACGGTGGCGAGGAACTCCCCTTCCGCCACCTTGGCGCCATCCACCGACGCCACGCCCTTCGTCTTCCAGATGGCGCCCTTGTGGCGGATGACTTCAATGTCCAGCTGAAGCCGGTCCCCGGGCACCACCGGCTTGCGGAAGCGCGCGTTGTCCACGCCCATCAGGTACGTGACGAGCCGCGTCGGGTCCATGGCTTCCGTCTTATACGCAAGGATGGCCGTCGCCTGGGCGAGCGCCTCCAGGATGAGCACGCCCGGCATCACCGGGTGCCCCGGGAAGTGGCCGTTGAAGAAGGGCTCGTTGATGGTGACGTTCTTGTAGGCCGTGAGCTTCTGGCCCGGCACGATTTCCACCACCCGGTCCACCAGGAGGAACGGGTAGCGGTGCGGCAGCAGCGCCTGGATCTCGCCAATGTCCATCATCCGCCCTTCTCCTTCTCCAACAGCTCCACCCTCTTGCGAAGGGCACGCACTTCCTTGAGCAGGTCCGCCAGCTGCCCCGACGCGGCGCTGGCGCGCAGCCAGTCCTTGTGGGGGATGGCGGGGCTGCCACTGACGACCTGTCCGTCCGGAACGTCATGGGCGACGCCGGACTGCGCGCCCACCTTGGCCAGGTCCCCCACGCGGATGTGGCCCACCACGCCCACCTGCCCCGCGAGCACCACGCCGGTGCCCACCTCCGCCGAACCCGACACGCCCGCCTGCGCGCAGATGAGCGCCAGCGGTCCCACGCGTACGTTGTGGGCGATCTGCACGAGGTTGTCGAGCTTCGTGCCCTGCCCCACCACCGTCTCACCCACCGTCGCGCGGTCGATGCAGGTGCAGGCGCCCACTTCCACGTCGTCCTCGATGCGGACGATGCCCACCTGGGGAATCTTGAAGTGCCGGGGGCCGTCGTCGCCCTCCGCGTCGAAGGCGAAGCCGAACCCGTCCGCGCCCACCACCGACGAAGCATGGAGGATGACGCGCGAGCCCACCACGCACCGCTCGCGCACCGTGGCGTGCGGGTAGAGCACGCAGTCGTCGCCGACGCGCGCGTCCTCCCCCACGTAGGCGCCGGGGTGCAGCACCGTGCGGGCGCCGACGTGGGCGCCCTTCTCCACCACCGCCCCGGCCTTCACCGTGGCCTCCGGGTGCACCGTGGCCTCCGGGTGCACGTGGGCGGCCGGGTGGATGCCCGCGGGGGGCCGCGTGGCCGGATGGAACAGGGTCAGGAGCTTCGCATAGGCCAGGTGCGGGTTGGAGACGCGCACCAGGGCCACGCCGTCGCGAGCGGTGGCATCCATCCCCACCAGCACCGCCGAGGCGCGGGTGGCCTCGAACTGCTTGCGGTAGCGGGGGTTGCCGTAGAACGACACCTCCCCCGGAGCTGCCTCCTCCAGGCCGTTCAGGCCATGGACGAGCAGTCCGGGGTCGCCGAGGAGCTCACCCCGGACGTGGGTGGCGATGTCCCCCAGCCGGTGCGCGTTCGGTGCGGATGGCACGGGGGTGTCCAACGGCTACTTCTTGACCGGGGCGTCCTTGGCCACCGGCGCGGTCTTCTTGGCGCTGTTGTTGTAGCTGCGGACGACCTCGTTGGAGATGTCGTACTGGGACAGCGCGAAGACGATGCCGGAGTCCCGCTTGTCCAGCACCATGCCCAGGCCGTCCCGCTCCGCGATGGACGCGATGACCTGGTCGATGCGGTTGACGATGGGCTCCATCTCCTGGCGCTCCTTGTTGGCGGCCTCGGCGCGGCTGCGCTCGTACTTCTGCGCCAGCTCCATCACCTTCTTCTGGAGTTCGGTGGCCTTCTGGGTGCGCGTGGCCTCGCTCATGGCGCTGGCCTGCTTGTCCAGGGTCTCCTTCTCCTTGCGGAGCGTCTCCTGCTCCTTGTCGATCTCCTTCTGGCGGTCCTCCAGCCACTTCTGGAGGCGGCCCTTGGCGGCCTTGCCATCATCCACCTCCAGCAGCACGCGCTGCAGGTCGACGTAGGCCACCTTGAGTTCGGCGGCCGAAGCGGCAACCGGGAGGGCGAGCGACAGGACAGCGGCGGCGGCCGCCAGGGTGCTTCGAAGCGACATGGGTTACGGCTCCTCGGAAAAGGTGCTGCAGGCTCCGACGTCCACCCGCCCGGCCTGTTCACTTCCGCCCGTGAAGGGCGGAGGCGACGGGGCCGGGAAGGCCTTGGGGTCAATGCCTATCAGAAGAAGTTACCGATCGTGAACTCGAACAGGATGGGGTCGTCCGAAGGCCGCTTGGTCAGCGGGATGCCCCACTCGAAGCGCAGGGGGCCGATGGGCGAGAACCAGCGGAAGCCGAAGCCCGCCGAGTGGAAGAGGCCCAGGGGCAGCTTGTTCTGCCGGTCCTCGAAGAACCGTTCGTTGGAGCCGAAGGCATTGCCCGCGTCGTAGAAGAGCACGCCGCGCAGGCCGGCCTTCTCGAAGATGGGGAACTCCAGTTCGAAGTTGAAGATGAGCTGCTTGTTGCCGCCCACCCGGAACTCGGTGACGTTGGCGTCCGGGTTGTCCGCGCGCGGCACCAGCAGCGTGGGGCTGATGCTGCGCAGGTAGTAGCCGCGGATCGTGTTGATGCCGCCCACGTAGTAGAGCTCGCTGATGGGCAGCGGCTTGCTGGCGTCCAACTGCTGCACGTAGCCCAGCGTGGCGTTCGTCTTGAAGACGAAGCCCAGCGGCAGGGGGAAGTACAGGCGCGAGTAGGCGGTGTAGCGGTTGAAGAGGAACGTGCCGCCCAGGAACGAGGGCGCCGTCTCCACCGAGCCGTAGTGGATGAAGCCGCGCGACGGGAAGAGGCGGTTGTCGCGCCGGTCGAAGGACACCGACAGGCGCAGCGCGCTGGTGACGCCGGACTGGAACTGGTTGGCGAGCAGCACCGCGCCAATGCCCTGCCCCGCCTGCACGTCCACGTACTCACGCGAGTAGCCGACCGTGGCCAGCACGTCGTCCACCAGCTGGCGGCCGAGGGAGACGGTGCCGCCCGTGGAGTTGCGGATGAAGCCTTCGTAGTCCGCCTGGACGCGGAAGAACTCCGCGGAGAGCAGGTAGTTCGTGTCCAGGAAGTACGGGTCGTAGAACGACAGCTGCACCAGGGAGCGCAGGCCCGAAATCTGGGCGGACGCGGACACGCTCTGGCCCCAGCCGAGGAAGTTGTTCTGCGACACCTGGGCCGTGAAGATGAAGTTCTCCACGTTGGAGAAGCCCAGGCCCACCTGGAAGGTGCCGGTGGCCTTCTCCTTCACCTCCACCTGCAACACGATGGCGTTGTCGGTGCTGCCCGGGTGCTGGGTGATTTCGACGGTTTCGAAGAAGCCCAGCGCGGTGACGCGCTCGCGGCTGCGCTTCACGCCGGTGCCGTTGTAGAGCTCGCCCTCGTAGACGCGCAGCTCGCGGCGGATGACCTTGTCGCGCGTCTTCGTGTTGCCGACGACGTCGATGCGCTCGATGTTGACGAGCGGGCCCTTCTGGATGTCGAAGGTGAGGTCCACCGTCCGGTCTTCCGCGTTGACCGAGGTGACGGGGTTGATGTTGGCGTACGCGTACCCCTTGTCGAAGTACACGTCGGAGATGGCGGAGATGTCCGTGGAGAGCTGGCCGCGGTTGAAGCGCTCCTTGGGGCGCGACTTCATGAGCTTCATCAGCTCTTCGGGCGGGCGCTCCAGGTCGCCCGCGAAGTCGATCTTCCCGATGTCGTACGCGTCACCCTCGGTGATGTGCAGGGTGATGTAGATGTCGCGCTTGTCCGCGGACAGCTGCACGGTGGGCTTGTCCACGCGCACGTTGATGAAGCCGCGGTCGTAGTAGGCGATCTGGATGACGGCGAGGTCGCGCTGGAAGGCCTCCTCGCGGTAGGTGCCCTCGCCGGTGAAGAAGGACAGGAAGCCGCCCTCCTTCGTGATCATGGTCGCCTTGAGCTCCTCCGGGGACACCTTCTCCGCGCCCTGGAGGATGATCTGCTTCACCATCACCTTCGAGTGCTCGTTGATGACGTAGACGACGTTGACCGCGGCGCCGCCCTCCACCGGCTCCAGCCGGTACGTCACCTCCGCCAGGAAGTAGCCCTTCTCGACGTACTTCTCCTGGATCTTCTTCTGCGTGGCGCGCACGGCCTCGATGTCGAGGATGGTGCCGGCCTTGAGCTCCAGCTGTTCCTTCAGGTCGTCCGCGCTGAGCTCCTCGTTGCCCTGGAGCTGCACGGCGCGGATGGTGGGCCGCTCCACCACGCGCACCACGTACGCGATGCCGTTGGCCATGCGCTGCGCGAGCAGCTGCACGTCCGAGAAGTAGCCCAGGGCCCAGATGGCGCGGAGGTCCTCCGCGGTGCGGGTGAGCGCGTCACCGACCTGCGTGCGCAGGGCGCGGCGGATGGCCTCCGACTCCACGCGGCGGTTGCCCTCGATGCGGACCTCCACCACGCGGTCCGCGGAGGACACGTTGGTGTCGTCGTCGTCCGGCGAGGTGGCCAGCGGCGCGTCCGCGCCTCCGGGGGTGCCCGCGTCCGGAGGCAGCACGGGCGTGGCGGCGGGGGTGGACGGAGGAAGGACGGCGGGCGAACCCGCGTCCACGTCCACCTGGGCGTGGGCAGGAACCGGCCCGAGCGCCCACAGGGCGACCGCCAGCAGCGGGAGCAATGACTTGCGCAGAACGGTGAGCCTCAAGTGCAGTCCGGCCAGGAAAAGGCGGGGCAATGTACGGGATGGGGGGAGGCCCCCTCAATCCAAAAGCGAGCGGCCATCAGGCCTCCGACACCTGCCCGCCAGCCAGTCTCAGGCGGCGGGGCATGGAGCGAGCAAGCGTCTCGTTGTGCGTGACGACGACGGCGGTGATGCCCAGGTCCCGGTTGACGTCCCGGAGCAGCTGGTGGATGCCCTCGCCTGTCGTGGGATCCAGGTTGCCCGTGGGTTCGTCCGCGAGCAGCACCGCGGGCTTGAGCACCAGCGCGCGCGCCAGGGCCACGCGCTGGGCCTCGCCGCCGGACAGCTCGCCGGGGCGGTGGTCCACGCGGCTGCCCAGGCCCACGCGCTCCAGGAGTTCGCGGGCGTAGGCGTAGGCGGGGCCCCGGTCCTTGCGCTGGATGAGCGCGGGCATGGCGACGTTCTCCAGCGCGGTGAACTCCGGCAGGAGGTAGTGGCTCTGGAAGACGAAGCCGATGGTGCGGTTGCGGAACTCGGCGATCTCCGCGTCGTTCATGGAGAAGACGGACCTGCCGTCGAAGAGGACTTCACCGGCGGCGGGGGCGTCCAGCGTGCCCAGCACGTGCAAGAAGGTGCTCTTGCCCGCGCCGGACGCGCCAATCATGGAGACGAGCTCGCCGGCGTTGATGTCCAGCGACACGTCGCGCAGCACGTCAATGCGCTTGCCGTGCAGGAAGTAGCTCTTGAAGACGTTGCGGATGGACAACAGCGCCATGGCTACTCTGCCTTCAGACCTTCCACCGGTTCCACGCTGCTCGCCTTGAGGGCCGGGTAGATGGACGCCAGGTAGGTGACGAGCACCGCGATGATCACCGCCAGCGCCGTCTGCACCGGTTCGATGCGCACCGGCAGCGCGGGGATGTAGTAGACCTCCGGATCCAGCTTGATGCCGACCTTCTCGATGAAGAGGCACCACGCGAGGCCGGAGAACAGGCCCAGGAAGCCGCCGGCCACGCCAATCTGGAGCCCTTCCGCGAGGAAGATCTTCACGATGCCGCCGTCCGGGACGCCCAGCGCCTTGAGGACGGAGATTTCCTTCCGCTTCTCCAGCACCAGCATGATGACCGTGGCGACGATGAGGCCCGCGGCGACGATGATGATGATGGACAGGATGATGCCCATCACCAGCTTCTCCAGGCGCAGCGCGGAGAAGAGGTTCTTGTTCATCTCCCCCCAGTCGCGCGCGCGGTAGGGGTAGCCGCCCAGCACGCGCACCACCTGGTTGGAGATGCGGCGCGCGTCGTCGATGTCCGCGACCTTCAGCTCGATGCCGGTGGCGCCCTTCACCGCGAAGAAGTCCTGCGCTTCCTTGAGCAGGATGTAGACGAACTTGGAGTCGTACTCGTACATGCCCGAGTAGAAGACGCCCGCCACCCGGAACGCGCGGCTCTTGGGGATGGGACCCGTGGGGCCCAGCTCCGTGCCGAGCGGAGAGACGACGTTCACCCGGTCCCCCACCACCACGCGCAGGGAGGCGGCCAGCTCGCGGCCGACGATGATGCCCGGGAGCACCGTGGGCTTCGCGGGCTTGGAGGCCTTGCCGATGATGGGGTCCTCCTCCTCGGCGTCCTTCTTCTCCCCGTCCTCCACCGCGCTGCTGGGGAGGATCTTCGCGGGCTGCTCCAGGTGGCCCAGGTCGCCGCCGGGCAGGATGTTCTGGGGCAGGTCCGTCACCGAGCCGACCGAATGCGGGTCGATGCCTTTGATGATGACGCCGTCGACGTTGCCCTCCGAGGCGATCATCACCTGGTTGATGATGAAGGGCGTCTGGCCCACCACGCCGGGCACGCGCTTCACCTGCTGCATCACCTTGTCGTAGTCCGGCAGGTCCCCGGCGTAGCGCGACACCACCGCGTGCGCGTTGGTGCCCAGAATCTTCTGCTGGAGGTCGGCCTCGAAGCCGCTCATCACGCTGAGCACGATGATGAGCGCCATCACGCCCACGCCCACGCCGCCCACGGAGAGCGCGGTCATCATCATGGTGGGTGACTGCTCATGCAGCTTCATCCGGTGCTGCGCGGACGCGGCGGCGAGCGGATCCGCCAGGCCCAGGGCCCGGACGCGCGTGCGCTCCACGGCGGCCTCCGCCCCGCGGATGATGAAGTAGACGATGAGCGGCGGGATGATGCCGAACATCAGCACCGCGAGCGCGCCCAACAGCAGCGACGGGCGGAACACCGCCACGTGCCGGCGCGCGACGAAGAGCTCGAAGCCCAGGCGCAGGTCCACCCGGCCGCTGCCCGCCGCGATGAAGCCCGTGTTGATGCCCAGGATGAGCGCCAGCACCAGCGCGGCGAAGACGAGCCAGTACGCCAGCTCCGGCCGGCCGATGAGCCCCGCGACGTACGTCACCTCGCGCAGCCGGTAGCCCAGCGCCAGCTGAAGCGACGGCACGCGCTCCATCAGCGACAGGAGGATGGGCACCGGCAGGCCCAGGTAGAACACGCCGATGGTCGCTTCCGGGAACGACAGCCGCTGCGCCCGGGACGCGCCCACGAAGCCGGACGCGAACGCCACGCCGATGCTCACGATGAACGCGATGGCGAAGGCGATGGTGGGGGGCAGGGACAGGCCCCCGCCCGACTCGCGAGCGGCGCCGCCCAGGTCGGACGGCACGCCGCTGGAGAGGACGGTCTGCAGGAGCAGCAGCGCCAGCTCCGCCAGGAGGATGCCGCCGCCGTAGGCGCCCAGCGTGCTCCAGTAGAAGTCCCGGTAGCGCGCCAGGCGCGGGTACAGGGTCGCACCCGCGGCGGGGCTGGGCCCTTCACTGGAGGCCGGCGAGCGGCGGATGCCGGCGGCGACGAGGCCCCAGCCCGCCAGCCAGACGAGCGTCCCGGCCACCAGCATCTTGGGGCCGGCCACGGACGTGGCCTTCTGGGCGCCCAGGGCGAGCGACCCGGCGTCGAAGGCCTGCACGAGCCCACCCCACCCCACGAAGGAGAGGCCCAGGGCGCCGGCCACCTCGGCCCACGCCTCGGACTCGGAGATGGCCAGCCCCAGGAGGATGGCTCCCACGAGGGCCACGAGGGCGCCGGCCCACAAGAGGGGCCAGCGATAGTCAGTCTGCCGTTCGGCGGGGTGCACGAGGCCTCGTGGCTACTTCGCCAGCGGCTTGAGGAGGGGGAAAAGAATCACGTCGCGGATGCTGGCGGCGTCCGTGAACAACATGGCGACGCGATCAATCCCGATGCCTTCACCGGCCGTGGGCGGCATGCCGTGTTCCAGGGCGCGGATGTAGTCCTCGTCGTAGTCCATCGTCTCCTGCTGGCCCCGCTGCTTCGCGTCCAGCTGGGCCTGGAAGCGGCCCTTCTGGTCCAGCGGGTCGTTCAGTTCGGAGAAGGCGTTGGCGATTTCCCGGCCCGCGACGAAGAGCTCGAACCGGTCCGTGATTTCCGGGTTCTGGTCGTTGCGGCGGGCGAGCGGGGAGACGGCGGTGGGATACTGGGTGATGAAGGTGGGATGGATGAGCGTGTGCTCGACGTGGGCCTCGAAGAGGGCGCCCACCAGCTCACCGTGGTTCATGGCGTCCACGGCGCGGCGCTCCACCTCCGAGTGGACCGTCTTGAGCAGTTCGTGACGCAGGCGGTCCACGTCCACCATGTCCTTGTCGGACAGGCCGGGGACGGCCTCCCGGATGGCCTCAGGCATGGGGATGCGCTTCCAGCCCTTGCCGAAGTCGATGGTGTGCTCGCCGTACTTCACCTTGGAGTCGCCGGTGACGTGGCGGGAGGCCTCCGAGAGCATCTCCTCCGTGAGGTTCATCAGGTCCTCGTACGTGGCGTACGCCTGATAGAACTCCAGCATCGTGAACTCCGGGTTGTGCCGGGTGCTCACGCCCTCGTTGCGGAAGTTGCGGTTGATTTCGTAGACGCGCTCCATGCCGCCCACCACGAGCCGCTTCAGGTAGAGCTCGGGCGCGATGCGCATGAAGAGGTCGATGTCGTAGGTGTTGTGGTGCGTGACGAACGGCCGCGCCGCCGCGCCCGACACCAGCGGGTGCATCATCGGGGTCTCCACTTCGACGAAGTCCCGCCCGTCGAGGAAGCTCCGGATGAAGCTGACCAGCTTGCTGCGCTTGAGGAAGACCTGCTTCACGTCCGGGTTGGAGACGAGGTCCAGGTAGCGCTGGCGGTAGCGGATCTCCACGTCCGTGAGGCCGTGCCACTTCTCCGGCATGGGGCGCAGGGACTTGGTGAGGGGCACGAACTTCGTGGCCGACAGGGACAGTTCGCCCGTCTTGCTGCGGAAGATGGGGCCCTGCACCGCGACGAAGTCGCCCAGGTCGCACTGCTTGAAGACCTCATAGAGGTCCCCCAGCGCGTCCTTCTTCACGTGCGCCTGGATCTCCCCGGTGCGGTCGCGAAGCTTGATGAAGGCGGCCTTTCCGAACGAGCGCATGGCCACGATGCGGCCGGCGACGTCGTAGACGGGCGCGTCCTTCTCCAGGTCCTCCATGGAGTGGTTGGCGTGCGTGGCCAGGATGTCCGCCGCCCGGTGCTGGGGGGCGTAGCCGTTGCCATAGGGGTTGAAGCCGGCCTCGCGCCACTTCGCGGCCTTGTCCAACCGCTGCTGGTAGATCTCCTGCTCCTTGGAGCCGAGATCCGCCGCTTCGCCGCTCTTCTCACCTGGGGGGGTCTTGTTATCGGTCTCGGCCATGACGCGCTCTCGTGAAAGGCGCGGCACGCTAGCCAAGCGGCCCCCGGGACGCAACGCATCAGGGAGGCCGTTCTGCTTCAGGAAAACATCAAGAGAAATGCGCCCACCGCCGCCGCCAGGAGCAGGGGGATGAGGATCTCCACCGGGAAGCGGTAGTTGGCATGGGCCAGATGCAGCCCGCGCAGGCCGAAGCGGCGCTGACGGCGCACACGGCCCGCCACGAGCGACGCGAGCGCGGGGGGGGCCTTCTCCCGCTCCACCGAGCGCACGCGCTCCACGGTGCGGGCGTACCGGTCCCACCCCTGGCGGCACTCCTCACAGCCGTCCAGGTGGCTGCGCACCGCCTGCTCCTGGGGGGCGGGCAGCTCTTCGTCGGCAAGCGCCAGGAACAGCGCCCTCGCCTCACGGTGATCCAATCGCGGTTCCACGTCCGTTGACCTCCACCCGCCGCCGCTCATGGTTCGAAGCGCCCCAGCAGGTCCGCCAGCTTCTCGCGTGCCCGGTGGAGCCGGCTCTTCACGGTCCCCTCGGGCAGCTCGGTGATGTCGACAATCTCGTCGTAGCTCAGGCCCTCGATGTCTCGCAGCGCCACCAGCATGCGCGCATCGGGGTCCAGTTGGGAAATGGCCCGCTGCACCCGGGCCCGCTCGCGCGCCGCGTCCAGGGCGGCGTCCGGCTGTGGCGGCGCGCCTCCCCCTTGCGAGATGGCGGCGGCGCTCACCTCGTCATAGACCTCCGAGCGGCCGCGGCCCCGGCGCTGGAGGTACTTCAGCCGGTTGAGGCAGTGGTTCTTGGAGATGCGGAACAGCCACGTGGACAGGCGCGCGTCCTCGCGGAAGCGCCGGACGTTCTGGTGCACGCTGACGAAGATCTCCTGCACCAGGTCGTGGGCCTCCTCGCGGTCGCCCAGCATGCGGAAGCAGAAGTCGTAGAGGCGGTCCTGGTGTTCGCGCACCAGGGACTCGAAGGCCTCCGGGTCCCCTTGCCGCAGCCGGACGAGCAGCGCCTGTTCCTCGCGGCGCGCGTCGGAACCGGCCTCGGTGGCCAGGGCCTGCTGTCCGACTTCGAGCACTCCGCCCGGTGACACCTGAGCCTCCCGCCCGTGTGGGGCCATCGCACCTGCGACGGCATCCTACCGCACCACCCTGCCCCGCCCCCCAGACACCGGGTCCGGGAAAAAGGTTCCGGGGCACGAAAAACCCTCCCGGACCTGGAGGCCCGGGAGGGGTGGGATGCGTCCGGATGTCCTGACAGGCGGCCGGTGTGGGCCCTATTCCGCGGAGGCGTTGCGGTTGGGGTTCTTCACGCCCAGGAGCTGCGCGGTGACGAACTCGTCCAGGTCTCCGTCCAGCACCTTGTCCACGTTGCCCGTCTCCACGCCGGTGCGCAGGTCCTTGACCATGCGGTACGGCGCCAGCACGTAGCTGCGGATCTGCGAGCCGAAGGAGATGTCCTTCTTGGCCGCCTCGGCCGCGTCGCGCTCGGCATCGCGCTTCTTCATCTCCAGCTCGTACAGGCGGCCGCGCAGAATCTGGAAGGCCATGTCCTTGTTGGCCGACTGCGAGCGCTCTGTCTGGCAGGTGATCATGATGCCCGTGGGCAGGTGCCGCAGCTGCGCCGTGGACGACGTCTTGTTGACCTTCTGGCCGCCCGCGCCGCTGCCGCGGATGAACTTCAACTCGTAGTCCTTCTCCGGCAGGTCGATCTGGATGCTGTCGTCGACCTCCGGGTACACGTCCACGGACGCGAAGGCCGTCTGCCGGCGCGCGTTGGCGTCGAAGGGGCTGATGCGCACGAGCCGGTGCACGCCCACCTCCGCCTTGAGGTAGCCGTAGGCGTTCTCGCCCTCGATGCGCAGCGAGACGTTCTTGAAGCCCGCCTCTTCGCCCGGCAACGCGTCGCTGATCTCGACCTTCCAGCCCTTCGTCTCGCCGTAGCGCGTGTACATGCGCAGGAGCATGGCGGCCCAGTCCATGGAGTCCGTGCCGCCCGCGCCCGGGTTGATGTCCATGAAGCAGTTGCTGCGGTCCTGCGGCCCGGAGAGCATCCGCGCCAGCTCCAGCTTCGCGACCTCCCCTTCCAGCGACGCGAGCGAGCCTTCGGCTTCCTGCGCGCTCGCCTCGTCGTTCATCTCCGCCGCCAGCTCCAGCAGCGTCTGCGCGTCGTCCAGCCCGCGCAGCGTCTTGTCGAAGGCGCCCACGCTGGCCTCGAGCGAGGACTTCTCCTTCAGCAAGCCCTGGGCCTTGGTGTTGTCATCCCAGAAGCCGGGCTGCGTGGAGTCACGTTCAATCAGCGCGATGCGGGACCGCTTGCGGTCGAGGTCAAAGATGCCCCCGGAGCGCGTTGAGGCGCTCCTTCAGGGCGTTGATCTTCTCCATCGAATCGTTCGCCATGGTGTTCGTCGTCTCCTTCGTTGCGAAAACAGTTGGGGATGCCCGGGTGTTTCAGGAGGCCTTGAGCGACGACACCGGCGCATCCTGACGGGGCGGCGTGGGCGCCGTTCCTGGCACGAGCGCCCGGAGCCGGTCCAGCCAGAAGGCACCGGCCATGCCCAGGGAGATGGGCAGGATGAGCGCGATGGCGCGCCAGTTGTCCTGGTCGAACCAGGGCAGCACCTTCAGGACCAGCCCCAGCGCGCCGGTGGCCGCGAGCAGGCCCCACACCCACTTGAGCCGCGCCCGCGCCTTCGCGCTGTTCCAGGTGAGGCGCAGGCCGTACGGCACGGCCAGCAGCGTCAGCGGGTTCGCGAGGAAGAGGTTCTCATTGTGGTGCGTCACCACGTGATTCGTGCCCACCCACATGACGACGAGCGCCAGCCCCGGGATGCCCAGCGCCAGCCCCACCACCACGTTCTCCAGGCCCAGGAGGATGCGCGCGGCGCGGCTGCCCTTGCGCTCCCACGCGGCCAGGCCCAGCGCGCTCCCGCCCAGGAGCACGCCCAGCGCCAGAATCCACGGGCCGAAGTCCGGAGGCTGCGCGGGAGGCCGGGGACGGGAGGACTCGTAATAGTTCCACTGCTTCTCCACCAGCGGCACGGGCTTGCCGTCCGGGCCCGGCACCTTCAGCTCCGCCACCTGCTGCTCCAGCTCATCCGGGAGGAAGGCCTCCTCGCGGCGGGTGATGGGCTTGTCGATGGAGTCGTTCATCATGAAGTCGAGCAGGAAGCTCAGGGGCGGGCCCACCGCCGTGTAGCGCCGCGTGTGCTCGCGCAGCGTCATGCGGGCCGGGGCCTTCTCCGCCTCCGACAACTGGCCGCCGACAGCCACGTCGATCATGTCGCGCAGCCGCGTCACGCAGTTGTCGCTGTAGTGCTCGTAGAGGTAGTCGCGGTTCTCCGGCAGCACGTTGTCCGCCAGCTTCTTCGCCACCGTCACGCGCTGTTCCGGCGTGAGGTTGAGCTCCTGCACGCGCACGTCGCGGCCCAGCGACTTGTAGAAGCGGAAGGTGCCGTTGACGCTCGACTCACCCACCCAGAACTCCAGGCGGCCCTTGGCGAAGTGGACCACCGTCTGGTCGTCGAACGAATACATCCCGTAGTTGTAGAGCCGCTGCATCCGCCGGGCGCGGTCCTCCACCACCAGCGAGCCGTGGCCCCACCAGGAGAAGACGTCGTCGCCGGGGCTGAAGGTCACCAGCCAGATGGACAGGTCCTCGCCCCGGCTCTCGCCCGTGCCCCACGGCGGCACCGACGCGCGCGCGGAGGAGGCACTCAGCAGGAGACCCAACAGGCTTGCGACGACGAGAGACGACAGGCGGGGCATCGTTCCATCCAACACGCGGGAGGCGGGCGCCCACTACCTATCACGCACGGCCCCCGACTCAACGCCAGGGGCCGGACGGGTGTCGGCCACCCGGAAGGAGGCACGGGGGGCCGCAAGCCCCCCGGCGGGGATTCAGATGAGCTTCGCCCGGCGGGCGCGCGAGTCGATGGTCAGCGAGTCCGCCACCATGCCCCGCTCGCCCAGCAGCTGTTCCTCCAGGGCGGCCATGCGCTTCGCGTCGCGAGGCTTCTCATGGTCGTGCCCCAGCAGGTGCAGCAGGCCGTGCGCGAGGTAGCGGCCCATCTCCGACTCCAGCGTGCGGCCGTACTCCTTCGCCTGCCGCTTCGCCGTGTCCAGGGAGATGACCACGTCGCCCAGCGGGCGCGGGCCCGGGGTGCCCTTGGGCTGGTCCCCCGCGGGGAAGGACAGCACGTCCGTGGCCTTGTCCTTCTGGCGCCAGGTGCGGTTGAGCCGGCGGATGGCCCGGTCCCCTACGAGCGACAGCGACAGCTCGCAGCCGGTGAGCCCCAGGCGCTTCAGGTAGTCGCGGCCCCAGGTGGTGAGCAGGCGTTCGTAGTCCTCGCCCTGCCCGTGCGCCACCTGCACCGTCACCTGGTTGTCCGAGGCCTTCGCCTTGGGCTCCGGCTTCTCGATGTGGGCCAGTTCCACGCGGAACGCCGGCGCGCAGACGGACCAGTAGTCACACGCGCCCTGGCTGTCGTTGCGGTACACGACGCGCTTGCCGCGCGGCACCAGCCCCACCTCGCCCGCGCCAATCCGTTCGCGCTTGCCGTCCACCACGAGGGTGAGCTCGCCCGTGAGGACGAGCACCACCTCGTCGAACTCCGGCGTCTGCGCCGGTTCGCTCCAGCCTGGCGGCGCCCGCATGCGCGCCACGGAGGCGGATTCGGTCTGCGTGCTGGCCACGCCGACGAACTCCTCGATGCGCTTGCCGTCGTCGCGCGGAATCACCTTGCCCTTGCGCAGCTTCACGCCCTCCACCTTGCGGCTCATGACATGCCCGCCGTTCGCACCTTCGTGTCCTTCGCTTCGGTCTTCGCGGGCGCGGGCGCCATCATCAGCGGCGCGCCCCCGGCCTTGCCCCCACCCATGGCGCCCGCCGGGTAGACGGGACGCGTGTGGTAGATGCCCTCCAGCGTGTGCAGGAAGGACTGGGCGATGAGGTTCAGGTCCTTGAGCGTCAGGTCGCACTCGTCGAGCTGGCCCTCGGAGAAGATGATGTTGATGATCTTCTGCACCTGCGCCTGGAGCTTCGCGCTGGTGGGGTCCGGCATGGAGCGCGTGGAGGCCTCCACCGCGTCGGCGATCATCACCAGCGCCGCCTCGCGGAACTGCGGCTTGGGGCCCGGGTAGCGGTAGATGCTCTCATCGATGGGGGGCGCGCCTTCCTTGCCCTCCTGCTCCTTCAGGGCCTTGTGGAAGAAGAAGCCCACCGTGCGCGTGCCGTGGTGCTGGGGGATGGCGTCCGCCACCAGCTTGGGCAGGCGGTACTGCCGGGCCATCTCCAGGCCTTCCGTGACGTGGCGCTTGATGATGACCGCGCTCATCGCGGGCGCCAGGCCGTCATGCCGGTTCTCCCCCTTCTGGTTCTCCCCGAAGTAGAGCGGGTTCCGGCCCTTCCCGATGTCGTGGTAGTACGCGCACGAGCGCGCCAGCAGCGGGTTCGCGCCAATCGTCTCCGCCGCGTTCTCCACCAGCGTGCCGATGATGATGGAGTGGTGGTACGTGCCGGGCGCCTGGACGATGAGTTCCTTGAGCGCCGGGTGGTTCAGGTTCGCCAGCTCCAGGAGCTTGATGTCCGACGCGTAGCCGAACGTGGCCTCGATGAGCGGCGTCAGCGCCATCACCATCACCGGGACGGCGAGCGAGGTGCCGACGAACGCGCACAGCCCCGTGACGACCGTGTCCCCGGCCAGCCCCTTGCCCTCCACGAGGAACAGGAACAGCACGGCGATGAGGTTGGCGGTGCCGGTGACGAGGCCCGCGCGGAAGATGCCCACGCGGTCCTTCGCCTTGACGATGCGCTCCGCCGCCACCAGCGAGCCCACCAGCGTGTAGATGCCGAACGCCAGCGAGTTGCCCAGCATCACGCCCGCGAGGCACGCGAACACCATGGCGAAGAACAGCGCCAGCTCCTGCGCGAGGATGAAGCGCACCAGCATGGCGCCCGCCGCGACCGGGAAGGCGTAATAGAACGCTTCAATGGGCAGCGCCGTGTAGCGGTCCTGCACCGCGTCCGCGATGGACACCCAGACCTGGAGCAGGCCCAGCAGGCCCACCAGCAGGAGGCCCAGCAGCACGCCGTCCTTGCGCGTGGGGCGGAAGCGGCGGAAGGCCGCGCGGCAGAAGCCGTAGAAGCACACCACCAGCAGGGCCACCAGGCCCGTGCCGCCCACCTGGAGCTGGAGCAGGTCCAGGCGGTCCGTCTGCGCGCGCATGCCGCGCAGCATGACGAGGTGCGTTTCGTTGACGAGCTCGCCGTCGCCGATGACGCGCTGGCCCTTCTTGATGGCGATGACGGCGTCCTTCACCGCGTCGCCCGCGAGCCGGCGGCGCAGGTCCGTCTCCGCGATGTTGATGGTCAGGCTGGGACGCACCAGCCGCTTGGCGATGCGCAGCACGGCGCGGCGCTGCACCGCCGGGGCATCCGGCAGCACGTTGCCGGGCACGGAGGCGAAGCGGTCCATCTCCTGGTGCGCCTCCCGCATGTCCACCACCTGGTTGGCGCCCGCGGGCAGCGTCTCCTCGTTCTTGTGCTGCACGTCGCGCACGGTGAGGCCCTGGGGCGCCTCCCGCACCAGCTCCTCGCGCGAGCCGGCCACGTACACCTGGCTGCCTTCCGCGCGGTAGGCGCGGTCGAGCAGCAGCAGCGTGGCGGCCTCCGCCTCCTCGGAGAAGCCATTGGCGATGATTGCCTGGAAGTCCTCGGGCTCCAGCCCCGCGTCGCGCTGGCCGAAGAGCTGCTCCTGGAACCCGGCCTGCATCTCCTCGCGGTCGCGGCGCTGGCGCTCCAGGGCCTCCGGCGTGAGCGGCACGGGCTTGCGGCGCTTCGCCGTGCCCTCCTCCGGCACGGATTCATCCGTGCGGGCGTCCTTCTCCTCTTCCAGGTGCTCGCGCGCGCCGGCGAAGGCCGCGCGCACGGACGCGCGCAGGTTGCCCACCACGGCCGGGTTGAGGTCGTACACCGGGCGCACGGAGCTCCGGGCCTCGCGGCGGCGCTGCTCCGTCATGGACTGGTGGACGATGTCGTAGTCGCGCGCGGCCTTGAAGCCGGCGGGCGAGTTGGCCCGGAACGGCTTGCCCAGGTTGTCCTGGGTGAGCGCCGGAATCTGCTGGCTGTAGAGGCCCGGGGAGATGACGAAACCCGCCCCCACGGAGACCACGAGCAGCAGCAGGCCCTGCACGATGCGCCGGCCCCAATCCCCACTGCGCCCGAGCCCCAGGCGGACCGCGAGCGCGTCCAGCGGACTGGGCCCGGGGGTTGGTGATTCAGGATCGGCCATGGGGGAACTCCTCACCCTGCGAAGACGTCAAGGCTCCCTAGAAGGAAGCAGCGACGGGGAAAATTCGTGAGGGTGGGACAGCCGCCGCCCGGACGCCAGTTCGCTCTGCGAAAAATGCGGGTAAGCCAACAGGCAGCGGTGTGGGTCACCCAACGACTCCACCCCCGCCCTGGCGCAAGCCTGGGAGCGGGGGTGGCGGGTGCGACGTCACGACCTCAGTCTTCGGAAGACGCCGCGGGGGCCGCCTTCTGGGCCTCGGCGCGCTCGTAGGCGCGGATGACCTCCTGCACCAGCGGGTGGCGCACGACGTCCACGTCGGAGAACTCCGAGAAGTGGATGCCTTCGATGTTCTTGAGCACGGAGCGCGCGTGGTTCAGGCCGGACGCCTTGCCCGTGGGCAGGTCCACCTGGGTCACGTCCCCCGTGATGACCGCCTTGCTGTTGTAGCCCAGGCGGGTGAGGAACATCTTCATCTGCTCCACGGTGGTGTTCTGCGCCTCGTCGAGGATGACGAAGGCGTCGTTGAGGGTGCGGCCGCGCATGAACGCGAGCGGCGCCACCTCCACCACCCCCTGCTCCACCAGCGTCTGGGCGCGCTCCACGGCCATCATGTCGTGCAGTGCGTCGTAGAGCGGTCGCAGGTAGGGGTTCACCTTCTCCGCCAGGTCGCCGGGCAGGAAGCCGAGCTTCTCACCGGCCTCCACGGCGGGACGCGCCAGGATGATGCGCTTGACCTTGCGCTCCTGGAGGAAGGCGACCGCCATGGCCATGGCGAGGTACGTCTTGCCGGTGCCGGCGGGGCCCACGCCGAAGACGATGTCGTGGGCGCGGATGGCGTCCACGTAGCGCTTCTGCGCGATGCTCTTGGGGGCGATCTGCCGGTTGCCGGAGCTCTTGAGGACGGTGCCGAGCATGACCTCCTGCAGCGACTCCGAGCCGCGGCCCAGGACCTTGATGGCCTGCTCCACGTCCTCGCGGTAGACGGTGCGTCCCGCGCGGATCATCTCCTCCAGGTTCTCCACCAGGCGCACGGCGAAGGCGACCGCGTCCGCCGGACCCGACAGGAGCAGCTCCGTACCGCGCTGCCCCACCCGGACCCCCAGGCGCCGCTCCATCAGCTTGAGGTTTTCGTTCTGGTTTCCGCACAGGGCCAGGGTCGTCTCGTTGTCACGGACGTCCACCTTGGCGGAGGTGGGGGTGGATTCAGTACGAGTGGCGGGCACTTCCAGCGTGGCGGGATTTCGCAATGCGCGTCGTTCCTCGTTCAGTGATCGCTCGCCTTCAAGTTAACGCCGACCCTCCCCCCACGCCCGCCATCTCACGACGGCGAGCCTGCCCGCAGGCTAGCGCACGGGCGGTAGGAGGATGAACTGCCGGGCGGCCGTGCGGCGGTAATAGTACTCCTCCCGCCAGGGGTAGCGCAGCTCCTCGGGGCTCAACAATCCGGCATCCACCAATGCATCCAGCCGCTCTGGGAGGGTGCCCTTTTCCAGCTGGAACACCTCCAGCGCGGCCTCGATGCGGACGCGCTGCGCGTGGGCAATCTGACGCTGGGCGGCAGGATCTCCCAACCGGGAGGCGCCGGCCTCCGGACCCTGTCCCCCGACCCAGCGGGACGCGATGAACGCGAGCCCCGCGATGACCGCCATGGTCACCGCAATGCGGCCCACCGGGCCCGCCACCCGGGCGACCAGGCGGGTGTCCTCCGGAACCGGCGCGCGGCCCTCCGGGTCGATGGCGCGCACGTAGTCGCCCTTGACCAGGTTGTAGAGCGCCTTGCAGGTCTCGAACTCGCCCAGGCCGCAGAGGTCCACCATGCGGCGCAGGTCGCGCCCCACGGCGATCTCCTCGTAGACGTGGCGCTCCGACGGGCCGATGACGCCCAGCTCCCCGCCGTCGTCGGCGTTGGCGCGGGGCGGCGGGAGCGCCTTGACGCGCTCGAAGGTCATGTCGTCGCGGTGGATGCGCTTCCGGATGACGGGCCACTCGTCCACCATCCGGAAGCCCTCCATCAGCACCGTCTCCGCGCGCAGCGGGGTGATGCCGTCGGGGCCGGGCTCCACGGGCTCCTGGATGAACTCGTAGGTGCCCGCCTTCCAGGTGAAGAGGCGGTAGAGCGTCTCCGTCACCTGGAGCTGGGCCATGTGCTGGAAGCGCTCCGCGGTGAGGGCGTGGCTCTGCACCAGCACGTCGCCCAGCCGCTTGAGGGTGCGCTTCTGCACCTCCAGCGCCGCCTCCAGCTGCGTCTCCGTGATGATCTCGGCGCGCACCAGCATGGCGCCGATGAGCTCCTTGCGCTTCCGGGTGAGGCTTTCGGCCTTGATGATGTGGCCGTCCTGGAAGCCGACGCGCACCTCCTGGTCCTTGTTGCGCAGGTGGAGCGTGCCGGTCTTCTGCTGCTGCCCGATGAGCTGCAGGATGTCGCCGATGCCGAAGTCCTTGAGGGTGCCCTTGAGGGACATGGCTCAGGCCTCCCCGCGCTGGTGGCGGCGCAGGCCGCGCAGCGTCAGCAGGTAGATGAAGAAGAGGACGATGCCCGCGGGCACGAGCTTGAGGTACAGCGGCGCGTCCCCGTACGGGGTGCGGACGAGGCCGCGGTGGAGCACCAGCGCGGCCACGGCGAAGCTGAAGACGAAGGCGTAGAGGGCGCCCCGCACCGGCAGTCCCGTGCCCACGTGGCCCGCGCCGGACACCAGGCTTCCGAGCGCGTACGTCACCCGCTTCGTCCACGCCTGGTGGCGGTCCACCTCGCTCTGCTTGCGCGCGCGGAGCTCCTTGGGCACCTGGCTCTTGCGCGCATAGACGTGGACGCACTGGCCGCACATCGCGCTGCCCACGCCCAGGTCCTTGTCGCAGCGCTGGCACACCGCCAGGCCGCACCGCTCGCAGCCACGCGACGTCCTCACGCGCCAGGAGGCCTCGCCGAGGACGGCGGCCAGGGCCGCGAGCGCCGCGGTCAGCCCCCAGCCCACCGGCCCCTGCGGCAGGGCGGGCGACAGCCAGCGGCCCACCTGGGACTCCACGCGGGCCCCCTCCTGGGTGCCGTCCGCCAGGTCCATCCAGTCGCGCTCGGGCACCGACGGGGACAGCAGCAGGCGGTTGAGCAGGGGGCGGTCCTCCGGCGGCGGGTCACGGCGCAGGAGCGAGTCGTCCAGGGACTGGGCGGTGGCGATGGCGGAGGTGGAGCGGTCCAGCTCCTTGCCCAGCTGATCATCCGGCAGGAGCCGGGCCCGGCGCCGGTACACCTGCCCCAGGTTGTAGTGCGGCGCCGCCATGGACGGATCCGCCTTGGACGCCTGGGTGTAGAGGAGCTCCGCGCCCTCCACGTCGCCCAGGCCCAGGAGCGCGTTGCCGAAGCGCGTGAGCATCCGCGCGTCGCCGGACTTCAGGGCGGACGCGGCCTTGAAGTCCGCCCTCGCCTCCTCCAGGAGCCCCCGGCGCGATTCGTAGAAGGCCAGCGCCCCCAGCTCCTGGAAGCGCGCGGTGCGTGCCTCCGCGCGGGCGCGCACCCGGGCCGCGGCGCCTTCCGCGGACAGGCCGCCGCGCTCCAGGAGGTAGACGTCCTCCGCGGGGGTGCCGGCGAAGACGGTGAAGCGCGCCAGCGTCCCCGCCGCGAGCGGCAGGACGCCCAGGCCCATGAGCAGCACCGCGGCCACCCAGCGCTCGGCGCGGCCCACGTACAGGGCCACCGAGGCGAAGAGCACGAGCAGCACCGGCACCAAGCCCGCGCCCAGCACCGCGGGCAGCGCCAGGAGCAGGAGGCCCAACAGCCCCGACTGCCAGCGCGTCACCGCCCGGGGGAACAGGTGGTGGAAGTCATGCAGCGCGTAGCGGAACCGCCGCAGGAAGAGCACGGCGAGCACCGCCACCGCCGTGGCAGCCCACGCCGCGAGCACCAGCGCCCCCAGGTCCGTGAGGGCGGGCCTGCGGTAGCGCGCGTCCTTCGCCACCGTCATGAGCGCGCTTTTCCACTCGCCCAGCGCGCGCGGCACGTTCAGCGGATCCGCCGCCACGTACGTCTCCGCCCGGGCGAAGCGCGCGGCGGGCAGCCCCGGCGACAGGGCCACGGCCACATCCAGGAGCGCGAGCGCGCCCGTCAGGTCCCCGGCGCGGCGGCGGACCCCGGCCTCGCGCACGAAGCCCATGCTCAGCGGTTCCAGGTCGGAGGCGAGCACCTCCTCGCGCAGCGTGAGCAGTTCCTTCTGGGCCGCCTCCGCCGCCGCGCGGTCGTTGCGCGAGCGGGCCGCCTTCCACTTCTCCCAGACCGCCAGCAGTTCCGCGTCCGTCACCCTGGGCGCCATCACCGGCGTGATGGCGGGACGGGCCGGGACGATGACGACGGGCGGGGGCGGCGCGGGTTCAGCGGGCTTGACGGGCGGCGGGGCGATGACGCGGCGCCGGTTGTCGGGGCGGGGCTCGGGCTCCGGTTCCTCGACCTCCTCGGCGGCGGGGTCGTCCTGTGGATCATCCTCCGTGGCCTGGAAGGTGCTGGGGTCCGGCTCCGGCTCGATGACCTTCTCCTCGATGCGCAGGAGCGGCTCCTGCGTCAACGCAGGGGCACGCGCGGGGACAAGCAGCACGAGGCTGCAACACAGGCCGAGGAACGAGCGGAGCATCCGGGCGTCCGATGATAGGCGACAGGGCGGACGATCCGAAATCATGTGGTGCCCGGTGCCCGTGCTACAGGAGCGCGCGGCGGGGGATTTGCTCGGGAGTGAATGAATGGCGGCGCCTGGAACTGAGCTGGAACGACTGGTGGAGATCATGCGGCGCCTCAGGGCCGACGGCGGCTGCCCGTGGGACCGGGAGCAGGACCTGCGCTCGCTTCGCCCTTATCTGACCGAGGAGGCATTCGAGGTCCTGGACGAGATGGACCGCGTCTCCGACGGCGGCCCCTGGCGCCCCCTGTGTGAAGAGCTGGGGGACCTGCTCTTCCAGATCGTCTTCCACGCGCAGCTGGCGGCGGAGCTGGGCGAGTTCACGATGGCGGACGTGTGCGCGGCCATCAGCGACAAGATCACCAGCCGGCACCCCCACGTGTTCGGGGATCAGCAGGTGAAGGGCGCCGAGCAGGTGCTCGCCAACTGGGCGCAGCTGAAGGCGGAGGAGCGCAAGAAGAAGACGGGGCGCGCGGGCTCCGTGCTGGACGGCGTGCCCACCGCGGCCCCGTCCCTGCTGCGCGCGGAGCGCCTGACGGAGAAGGCCAGCCGCATCGGCTTCGACTGGCCGGACCTGCCCGGGGTGCGCGGCAAGCTGGACGAGGAGCTGCGGGAGCTGGACGAGGCCATCGCGTCGGGCGGCCGGGACGCCATCGAGCACGAGCTGGGAGACGTCCTGTTCTCGCTCGCGAACCTCGCCCGCTTCGTGAAGACCCCGGCGGAGGACGCGCTGCGCATGGCCACGCGCCGCTTCACCAGCCGCTTCCAGTACATCGAGGCGAAGCTGAACGAGGAGGGCGTCCCCTTCGGCGGCGCCACGCTGGAGCACATGGAGCGCCACTGGCAGGCCGCGAAGGCCGTGGAGAAGGCGCTGCCGCCGCCGGCCCATCCGCCTCGCGCGTCCGTGGCCACCCTGCGCCTGGCGGTGCCGGACGTGGCGGCCCAGCGGGCCTTCTGGGACGCCGTGGCCTCCTGGCTGGGCTGGGCCCCCACCCGGTCGCCGGAAGGCACGGCGGCCTACACGGGCGCGGGCCTGGGGCTCGTCTTCACGCCGGGCGCCCAGGCCCCGGCCGGCTCCCCGGTGGCCCTCACGCTGGAGGCGCCCTCCCCGGGGGCCGTCGCCCGGCTCCTGGAGCTGTTCCGGGCCCACCATCCGGAGCGCCTGGTGGCGGGCTCCAGCTCCCCAACGGGCTTCCAGTTCGCGGATCCGGCCGGGCTGCGGTGGGAATATGCCGCCCCGCCGGCTTGATTCCTCCCGCGATGGGCGCCGATGGTGCATCCTGGGGCATTCCGGGGACCTCCCGGGGGTTCCGGAACCGGAAATCCTGATCGCGATCGCACGCGTGCCTTGACGCAACGGGGGCGTCGCAGTAAGGACGGCCCCTCTTTTTCCTTGCCTTGCCTTCCGCTGGAGCATTGCCTTGGCGAACACCAAGTCCGCAGAGAAGCGTTACCGCCAGTCCCTGAAGCGCCGCGCCCGGAATGTGAATGTCCGGACGTCCGTGAAGGACGCCGTCAAGTCCGCCCGCGAGGCCATTGCCTCCAAGGACGGTTCGAAGTTGACGGACGCGCTGAAGGCGGCTTCCAAGACCCTCAACAAGGCGGCCAGCAAGGGCGTCCTCCACAAGCGCACTGCCGCGCGCCGCATCTCCCGGCTGGCCAAGGCCGCCGCGAAGAAGGCCTAGCCGTCCCGTTGCACACCGCGGGTTGAGGACCGGGCTCCCCGGTCCTCACCAGGTGCTGGCCAGCCGATCGTACCCGTCGCGCATGAGCTGTTCCGCCAGTCGCGACAGCGCGGCCTGACGGTTTGCCTCCGCTTCCAGGACGTTTCCGCGTCCCTGGAGGTAGTCCTCGGTTCCCGACACCACCGTCTCCGACAGCAGCTGTCCCTCCTTCACGAGGCGCAGCCGCACGGTCGTGGAGATGCGGTAGTTGTTGGGGATGATGGTCGGGGACGCCCAGATGTTGAGCACCGCCCCATCAATCGTGGACGTGCAGCCCGGAGCGCTGGCCAGCCGGCCCGCCTGGATGAGCTGCTGCCGCAGGTAGCGCGTGAAGAGGTTCTCCAGCCCGGGCTCCGGCGTCTCGTTGGCGAAGATGGGCGCGCACACCTGGCCCGTGCCCTCCGGCAGCGCCGAGCCCCACGGGCTGAAGCGGTAGCCGCACCCGGCCCCCAGCACCGCCGCCGCCGCCACGCCCCACCGGAACGCCTTCACCGCACCCGCCTGCACCGCGTTCCTTGAGGGCCGCATGGGCGCGCACCCTACCCGGCCGCGATCCTCCGTCAAGCACCGGGGCCGGCCCGCGCACGGCCTTGCGCTGGCTTCACATGCGGGGGCCGGCGAACGGCACGTCGCGCGCGCGGCCCGCCTCGGCCAGCGTGGCCCGGGCCGCCTGCAGTCGCGCCTCGCGGGCCGAGCCTCGTGGCGCCATGCCCAGCGGCCACCGCATCCGCGTGCCGTCATCCAGTTCCACGGTGAGGCCATGGTGACGGTAGAGCCCCGTCAGCATCACGCTGAGGACGCCCGCCATCAGGGCCATGAGCCGCACCGCCTGCGTCGGCGCCCAGAAGAGGCCCAGCGCGGTGAAGGCGAGCAGGCCCAGGGCCTCCAGGTACGGCCGCGTGTGCCACTCCAGGCGCCGCACCCGGGACCAGGGCACGTCGAGCGCCGGGCCTCCGCCCGGGCGCCCCTGGAACGACAGCTGCGTGTCATTCACCGCCAGGGCGCGCCGGTTGCCCAGGTCCACCGCCAGCGGGGCGACAGGAGGCCGCGGAGCTGGAGCCGCCGGAGACAGGGGCGGCAGGGGCGCCTCCGGCAGCTCCGCGTTGCAGAAGGCGCAGCGGCGCCGGGCCGCCGTCTGGGGGCGCCCGCAGGCGGAGCACATGACGAGCACTTCCGCGGGCACCGCCCCTCCCTCTCCCGCCGTCAGCCGACGACGAAGTTCACCAGCCGCTTGGGGACGAAGACGAACTTGCGCAGCGTCTTGCCTTCGAGGGCGGCCTTCACCTTGTCGTCCGCCTCCGCCGCCGCGCGCACCGCCGCCTCATCCGCGTCCGCCGCCACGCGCACCTCCGCGCGCAGCTTGCCGTTCACCTGCACGGCGTACGGAATCACGTCGTCCACCACGAGCGCCGGGTCGAACTCCGGCCAGGCCTCCGTGACGGTGGACGCCTTCGCGCCGTAGGCCTCCGCCAGTTCGTCCGCGATGTGGGGCGCGAACGGGGTGAGGATGCGCGCGAGCAGCCGCACTGCCTCGCCCATCGCCGCCTTCTCCGCGGGCGTCTCCGGCGTGCCCACCGCGTAGAGCGCGTTGACGCACTCCATGACGCCGGCGACGGCGGTGTTGAAGGACAGGCGCTCGATGGCCTCCGTCACGCGCTTGACGCACTTGTGCGCCGCGCGGCGCGTCTCCAGCGCCTTGCCCTCGTAGGGGCCCGAGTGCGTGGCGTCCGCCGACGAAGCATGGTGCGTGGCGGCGAGCGTCCAGACGCGCTTGAGGAAGCGGAACACGCCCTCTACCTGCTCGTGGGACCAGTCGAAGTCGCGCTCCGGCGGGCCCGCGAAGAGCACGTAGGTGCGCGCGGTGTCCGCGCCGTACTTCTGCACGATGGTGTTGGGCGCCACGCCGTTGCTGTGGCGCTTGCTCATCTTCGTGCCGTCCGCGCCGTTGACGATGCCCTGGGTGATGAGCCGCGTGACGGGCTCGTCCACCGGCGACAGCCCGAGGAGCTTCATCACCCGGGTCCAGAACCGGAAGTAGAGCAGGTGCATCGTGGCGTGCTCGGGGCCGCCCACGTAGATGTCCACCGGCAGCCAGTGCTTCCCCTCCTTCGGATCGAAGGGTGCCGCGTCGTAGTTCGGCGAGAGGTAGCGCGCGAAGTACCAGGTGGAGTCGACGAAGGTGTCCATCGTCTCCGCCTCCCGGCGCGCGGGGCCGCCACACTTCGGGCACGAGGTGTTGACGAAGGACGGCACCTTCGCGAGCGGCGGCTCGCCCATGCCGGTGAGCACCGTCTGCGTGTCGATGTCCGGCAGCCGCACCGGGAGCTGATCCACTGGGACGGGGATGCCCTGATGCTGCGGATCGCACTTCTCGCAGTAGACGATGGGGATGGGCGTGCCCCAGTAGCGCTGGCGGCTGAAGCCCCAGTCCTTCTGACGGTACGTCACCGCCGCCGTCCCCTGCCCCTGCGCCGTCAGCTTCGCGGTCAACGTCCGGCGCGCCTCGGCGGAGGGCATCCCGGAGAACTCACCGGAGTCCACCAGCACGCCGTCGTCCGTGAAGGCCTCCGTCAGCGTCTCGCCGGCACCGAGCTTGTCGCCGGACGCGGGCTGGATGACGACGCGTACGGGCAGCGCGTACTTGCGCGCGAAGGCGAAGTCGCGCTCGTCGTGCGCCGGTACGCTCATCACCGCGCCGGTGCCGTAGTCGCTCACCACGAAGTTGGCGATCCAGATGGGCACCGGCTGGCCCGTCACCGGGTTGAGCGCGTGGCCACCGGTGAAGACGCCCTCCTTCTCCGCGTCCTCGCCCAGCCGCTCCGTCTTGCTCTGGGCGGCCATCTTCTTCGCGAACGCTTCCACGTCCGCGCGGCGGTCCGCCGTCGTCACCTGGGCGACGAGCTTGTGGTCCGGCGCGAGCACCACGTAGGTGCAGCCGAAGAGCGTGTCCACGCGGGTGGTGAAGACGCGCAGCGCGGCGTCATGCCCCTGCACCCGGAAATCCACCTCCGCGCCGTCCGAGCGGCCAATCCAGTGGCGCTGGGCGGCGGTGATGCGGTCCGGCCACTCCTTGAGCGTGTCGAGCGCGTCGAGCAGGTCCTGCGAGTACTTCGTGATGCGGAACGCCCACTCGGGCATCTCCTTGTCCTGCACCTCCTTGCTGCACCGCTCGCAGTGGCCGTCCTTCACCTGCTCGTTCGCGATGACGGTGAGGCAGCCGGTGCACCAGTTCACCTTGCTGAAGCGGCGATAGACGAGCCCGCGCTCGAGCATCTGGAGGAAGAACCACTGGTTCCAGCGGTAGTACTCCGGCTGGCTGGTGTTGACCTCGCGCGTCCAGTCGTAGCTGTAGCCGAGCGTCTTGATCTCCGCCTTGAACGACTCGATGTTCTCGCGGGTGCGGATGGCCGGGTGGACGCCGTCCTTGATGGCCGCGTTCTCCGCCGGCAGGCCGAAGGCGTCCCAGCCCATGGGGTGCAGCACGTCAAAGCCGCGCATCTGGTAGTAGCGCGCGTAGACGTCCCCGATGAGGTAGTTGCGCACATGCCCCATGTGCATCTGGCCGCTGGGGTACGGCAGCATCTCCAGGACGTACTTCTTGGGGGCGTCCGGACGCCTGCCTGCCCGGAAGAGACCCTCCTCTTCCCAGCGGGTCTGCCACTTTCCTTCAATCGACTGCGGCTCGTAACGCTCGTTCATCGCCATGGCTCCTCGGACTCTTAGCGGGAGGTAGGACACGCGGGCAACAAGTCTTGGCGCGTCGAAAGCCTGGACGGCTGGCGCCCCCGGGCTCCTGACCGGGCGGCCGTGTAGGAGGGGCCCCAAGGACAGCCCTGGCCGGGGTGGGCCTCGCTCGGTGCTTGCCCTCGGGGCCGGGCGCGACTAACTCGCCTTCCCGGTCTGGAGCAGAGGGAGAGCACCATGCAGGTCGTGAGTGTGAAGCAGGCCCTGTCGGGGGCCGTCGAAGCGGGCGCGAAGGTGGAGGTGCGCGGCTGGGTGCGGACGCGTCGCGACTCCAAGGCGGGCATCAGCTTCGTCAACGTGAGCGACGGGTCGGTCTTCGACCCCATCCAGGTCGTCGCGCCCAATTCGCTGGCCAACTACGAGAAGGAGATCCTCCGCCTCACCGCGGGCGCCTCCGTCATCTGCCGGGGCACGCTGGTGCAGTCCCAGGGCAAGGGGCAGGCGTTCGAAATCCAGGCGGATGAAGTCCAGGTGCTGGGGCTGGTGGACGACCCGGACACCTACCCCATCCAGCCCAAGCAGCACACGCTGGAGTTCCTGCGGGAGGTGGCGCACCTGCGCGTGCGCACCAACACCTTCGGCGCCATCACGCGCGTGCGCAACGCTGCGGCGCAGGCGGTGCACCGCTTCTTCCACTCCGAGGGCTTCTGCTGGGTGAACACGCCCATCATCACCGCCAGCGACGCGGAAGGAGCCGGGCAGATGTTCCGCGTGTCCACGCTGGACGCGACGAACCCGCCGCGCGGGCCGGACGGCAAGATTGACTGGGGCAAGGACTTCTTCGGCAAGGAGGCCTACCTCACCGTGTCCGGGCAATTGAACGTGGAGGCGTACTGCCTGGCCATGTCCAAGGTCTACACGTTCGGCCCCACGTTCCGCGCGGAGAACAGCAACACCACGCGGCACCTGGCCGAGTTCTGGATGATTGAACCGGAGATCGCCTTCGCGGACCTCAACGAGGACGCGCTGCTGGCGGAGCGGTTCCTCAAGTATGTGTTCAAGGCCGTGCTGGACGAGTGCGCGCCGGACATGAAGTTCTTCGAGGAGCGCCAGCAGAAGGGCGTCACGGAGCGGATGGAGAAGTTCATCGGCTCCAGCTTCGAGCGCATCGACTACACGGAGGCCGTCTCCATCCTCCAGAAGGCGAAGAAGAAGTTCGAGTACGCGCCGGAGTGGGGCAAGGACCTCCAGACGGAGCACGAGCGCTACCTCACCGAGGAGCACGTGGGCCGGCCCGTGGTGGTGATGAACTACCCGGAGGCCATCAAGGCCTTCTACATGCGCATCAACGAGGACGGGAAGACCGTGGCCGCCATGGACGTGCTCGCCCCGGGCATTGGCGAAATCATCGGCGGCAGCCAGCGCGAGGAGCGCCTGGACGTGCTGGACGCGCGCATGCGGAAGTTCGGCCTCGATCCCGCGCACTACCAGTGGTACCGCGACCTGCGCCGCTACGGCACGGTGCCGCACGCGGGCTTCGGTCTGGGGTTCGAGCGGCTCATCGTCTACATGTGCGGCCTGCAGAACATCCGCGACGCCATCCCCTACCCGCGCGTGCCGGGCTCCGCGACGTTCTAGCCCGCGCCGCGACGCACTGAAGTCAGCAAGGGCCTCCCGTGGCGCGTTCCCGGGAGGCCCTTCGTGTCTCAGCCCTTCGGCTTGATGCCCGCTCGCTCCTGGGCGAGCGCTCCGAGCGCGGACCAGTCCTCGTCTCCGCGCCCCTGCGCGACGCCGGTGAGGAAGTGGTCGCGCAGCAGGCTCGCGAGCGGCAGCGGCACCTCCGCGGCCCGGCCTGCTTCAAGCGCCAGCGTCACGTCCTTGAGGCCCAGGCGCAGCGCGAAGCCCGCGGGCGAGTACTGCCCCTTCGCGATGGCGCCCGCGTAGTTCTCGAAGATGGGCGCCTTGGCGAAGACGGACTTGAAGACGTCCAGGAACGCGGCGCGCTCCACGCCGCACTTCTCCGAGAGCGCGAAGGCCTCCGACAGGGCCTCCATCATCGACGCGATGAGGAAGTTGCCGGACAGCTTCACGGTGTTCGCGGCGGACGGCCGCTCTCCCAGCTCCGTGAGGCCGCGCCCCAGGGCCGTGAGCAGCGGGCGCACGCGCTCCACCTGGGCCTTGGGTCCGGCGGCGACCACCCAGAGCTGCTTGCCCGCGGCGGCTTCGGGCCGGCCGAAGACGGGGGCGGAGACGTAGCCCTGCCCCGCGTCCGTGTGCGCCTTCGTCAGGCGCTCCGACAGCGCGACGGAGATGGTGCTGGAGGAGACGTGGATGGCGTTCTTCGGAAGGGCGCTGACGACGCCGTCACGGCCCAGCACGGCCTCCTCCGCGGCGTGGTCGTCCGCGAGCATGGACACGACGACCTCCGCGTCACGAGCGGCGTCCGCGGGCGTCTTCGCCACGCGCGCGCCCTGCTGCTTCAGCGGGTCCGCCTTGGATTCGGTGCGGTTCCAGACGCTGAGCTCGTGGCCCGCGCTGACCAGGTTCTTCGCCATGGGCGTGCCCATGTTCCCCAACCCGATGAAGCCGACCTTCATGGAGATGCTCCCTTCGCGTTCACGCTTCGTTCGACTGTTCTTCGGACACGTCCAGCCGCTCGAAGGCGCGGCCCAGGACGGCGACGCCCAGCGCCACCTCCGCGAAGAGTGCTCCTGACGCCGCCAGCCCCGCGAGCGGAACCGCCCAGCGCCCCATGACAGTGAACAGCGGATAGCCCACGAGGAGGGCCACCACCGCCGCGGGCAACAGTCCCAGGAACGTCACCACCAGCGTGCCCACCAGCGTGAGCAGCCGCTGGCCCAGGGCCTCCACGCCGCGCGCCCGCTCGGAGTCCGCCGGAATCCACGCGGGCAGCAGCACCACCGCCGCGTTCTGTACGAACAGCCCCGCGAGCCCCAGTGCGGGCAACACCGGCAGGAGCCCCAACACCACCGGAACGGACCACGGCGCGAGCGTTTCGTCGTCCGTGCCCACGCCCAGCACCAGCGCCACGAGCAACATCACCCACTGCGCCACGCCCAGCGTCAGCGCGGACGCCGCCAGCTCCGCGCCCACCACCTGCCGCCCCGTGAGCGGCAGCGCGCGCAAGAGCTCCAGCTTGGGCAGGTCCATGCGCAGGTCGGTGCGGAACGCGCTCGGGCCAATCACGGCCATGGCCACCGCGACCATCAGCGCCATGGGTCCCAGGAACTCACGGCTGTTGGAGAACAGCCGCGTGTCCCCCATCACCAGCGCGAACACGGCGCCCAGGACGCCGAAGGCCAGCAGCATCACCAGCCCGCTGCCCATGCGCCTGCGCGCGATGAGGTTCTTCCACAAGAGCGCCACCTCCGGACGCCCCCGGGCCTTGAGCACGAAGGGCACCCGCCCCACGCGCAGGTTCCCCGCACGCGCGGACCGCTGGGCCCGCTGCCGCGTCCGTGCGTCCGCCCCGGCCACCGCCGAGTCCTCGAAGGGCACCTCCACCGCGAGCACCCAGGCGTAGTGCGCCACGAGCAGCGCCAGCGACGCGGGCAGGTAGCGCAGGAACCCCTCCCTGCTGCGCGCCATCGACGGAGCCACCAGCGCCCGGCCTGGCCACAGCACCGCTCGGGGCCCGGGGGCGTTGAGCACGTCGCGCAGCCACTCGCGCACGGCGAAGGGCGCGGAGAGGTTCTCCGGCATCGGGTGCTCGCTCAGGGTGGACAAGAGCGTGCCCATCACCGCCACGAGGACGAGCGCCACCACCGCCCACCGCACCACGCTGCCCCAGCGCCCGCGCGACACGAGCCACGCACGCACGAAGGACGCCGCGGTGCCGTGCAGGTACAGCGTCCCCATGGCCAGCGCCGCGCCCAGGAAGAAGAGCACCGGCCTTGGACTGGTGAAGCGTCCCACGAAGAGGGTCGCCGCCAGCGCCGCGAGCATGGCGCTCAAGAGGCCGCGCAGGAGCTTGTAGTGCAGCAGCGCCTGGCGCGTGACGGGCGCGGTGAAGAACGTCTGCACCTCCGTCTGGGTGAAGGTCAGCGCCGGCCGGTCCGCGCCCAGCACCCACGCCGTCACCAGCGTGCCCAGCACCGACACCTCCAGCGAGAACTCCGCGAACAGCCTCGCGTTGGGGGACACCGCGCGGCCCGTGCCCTGGACGAAGACGCTGCGCCCCACCAGCGAGTACAGGTACGCGAGCCCCACCGCCGCGCCCAGGAGGTAGCGCGGGCGCTTCAGCCGTTGCACCTGGCGCACCACCCGGTTGCGCCACGTCCTCACCCAGAGGAACGCCACCGCGCTCGGAAAGCTCACGCCGGTTCGTTCCCCCGCGCTTCCTCTTCCTCCGACGCCGCGCTGGTGATGCGCACGAACAGCTCCTCCAGCGACGCGCCGTCCCCTGCCCCGCCCGCCATCTGCTCGCGGATCTGCGGCAGCGAACCCAGCGCCACCGCGCGTCCTCCGGCGATGACGAGCAACCGGTGGCACAGCTCCTCCACCAGCGGCAGCAGGTGCGACGACAGCACCAGCGCCGTGCCCTCCTCCGCCCGGCGGCGCAGCGAGGCCTTCATCCGGCGGATGCCCAGCGGATCCAACCCCGTCAGCGGTTCATCCAGGAGGATGAGCCGGGGCTGGTGCAGGAAGCCGCACGCGATGGACAGCTTCTGCTTCATGCCCCGCGACAGCTCACCGGGCAGCGACTTCTCCCGGCCGGTGAGCTCCATCTCCTCCAGCAGCGCGCGGCCCCGCTCCTCCCAGTCCTCCACGCCGTAGAGGCGCGCGGTGAAGTTCAGGTGCTCCCAGACGGTGAGGTACTCGAAGAAGCGCGGCTCGTCCGGCAGGAACGCCAGCCGCCGCTTCGCCTCCACCGGCGCCACCGACAGGTCGTGCCCCGCCACCCGCACGCGCCCCACGGAGGGCGGAAGGATGCCGGCCAGGCACCGCAGCGTGGACGTCTTGCCCGCGCCGTTGGGACCCACGAGGCCCAACACCTCGCCCGGTGCCACCTGGAAGGACAGCCCGCGCACCGCCCGCACCGCGCCGTACGTCTTCTCTAGCCCCTCGACGTCCAGCGCCGGTTCCATGCGTGCCCTTGGGCCTCCTGGTCGAAGCTCAGCCGAGCTTCAGGAGTTCCTTCACCGTGTCCAGCACGACGCGGGCCTGCACGGGCTTCACCAGGTAGGCCGTGGCGCCCAACGCCATGGCGCGCTCCCGGTCCGCGGCCGCGCCCTCCGTCGTCACGACGACGATGGGCACCGCCCGGTGCGCGTCCGTCTGGCGGATGTGGTGGATGAGCTTCAGCCCGTCCATCAACGGCATGTTGATGTCCGTCATCACCAGGTCGAAGCGCCCCTGCGTGGCGAGCTTCTTCAGCCCCTCCACGCCGTCCTGCGCCTCGATGCAGACCACGTCCGTCAGGCGCTGGAGCGCGTACATGATGCTGCGGCGCATGGCCTGCGAGTCATCCACCACCAGCGCGCGGATCTGCTGCGACATGGCTCCCAGCCTAGCACCCGCGCGCCGCCCGGCCCGGGTTTGTGCGGCGGCTGTCCTGCAACGGGCGATTCACTGCCCGGAAGACTGCTTGCGGCGGCGCACCAGCAGGGCCAGCTCCGCACCGATGTCGTCCAATGGAAGCACCCGGGTCACCGCCCCGGTGGCGACCGCCTCCTTGGGCATGCCGTACACCACCGCCGTGTCCTCGGACTCGGCCCACGTCTCGCCGCCCTCGCGGCGGACGGCACGCACGCCCTGGGCTCCGTCCGCGCCCATCCCCGTCAGCACCACCGCCACCGCCCGTGGGCCCAGCACCTCCGCCGCGCTCTCGAAGAGCCGGTCCACCGACGGGGCGTACTTCTCCGAGGGCACCGGCGACGGCGTGCGCAGCTCCAGTCGCCCGGTGCGGTCCGACAAGAGCAGGTGCCGCCCGCCCGGCGCGATGTAGACGTGGCCCGGCGTCACCACGTCGCCCTCGCACGCCTCCGTCACCGTGAAGGGACCAATGCGGTCCAACCGCTCCGCGAAGGCCCGGGTGAACTGCGCCGGCATGTGCTGGCCCACCAGCACGCTGACGGCCGGCTCTGCGGCCAGCCCCTCCAGCAGCCGCTGCACCGCGGGAGGCCCGCCCGTGGACGCGCCCACGGCGATGACCTGCGGCACCTCCCCGGACAGCACGGCGCTGCGCAGCGCGGCCCCGGGGCGTCCGCCGGACTTCGCGTGCCGGGCCGCGTGCACCTTGTCGAGCAGCTCGCGCCGCAGGTGCTCCAGCGCCGCCGGTGTGCCCTGGGGCGGCTTGGCGATGAAGTCGACCGCGCCCAGTTCCAGCGCCTTGAAGATGTCCGACTTGTGCGCGTAGCTGGAGATGACGATGACGGGCGTGGGCGACGCGCTCATGAGCAGGCGCAGGAAGGTGTGGCCGCCCAGCCGGGGCATCTCCAGGTCCAGCGTCACCACGTCCGGCTTCAGCTCCAGGACCTTCTTGAGCCCCTCCTCGCCGTCACCCGCCCAGTCCAGCACCCGCACGTCGGAGGAGGACTCCAGCAGCGTGGTGAGCGTGCGGCGGTTGGTGGCGGAGTCGTCGATGACGAGCACCGTGAGCGGGCGTGACATCAGCGGCCCTCCCCGCCCGGAAGCTCGGGCCGGCGGTAGACGAGGTCACCCTTCAGGTGCACCAGCTCGAAGTCCGCGCCCAGGCTGAGCAGGTTCTCCGCGTGGCCCAGGAGCAGGTAGCCCCCGGGACAGAGCCTGTCTCGGATGACGCCCAGCACGCGGCGGCGCGCGGCCTGGTCGAAGTAGATCATCACGTTGCGGCAGAAGACGACGTCCGTGCGCGGCACCAGCTGGCTGCCCGCCACGTCCGCCAGGTTGTGGTGGCCAAAGCTCACCCACGCCTTCACGTCGTCGCGCACGCGGACGCGGTTCACCCCCACGGGGATGAAGTAGCGCTCCAGCAGGTCCGGCGCCGTCGCGCGCAGGGCGCTGGGGCCGTACTCGGCGCGGCGGGCCACGGCCAGCACGCGGCGCGACAGGTCCGTGCCAATCACCTCCACGTCCCAGTCGTTGAAGCGCCCGCTGTCCTTCAGCAGCATGGCCAGCGTGTAGGCCTCCTCGCCGGAGGAACACCCCGCCGACCACAGGCGCAGCCGCCGCGTGTGCGCGTTGCGCTTCTCCAGGATGGGGAGCAGCTCCTCGCAGAAGGCCTTGAGCTGCGCGGGTTCGCGGAAGAAGTACGTCTCGTGCGTGGTGAGGGACTCCACCGCGGCTTCCAGCTCCGCGTGGCGCTGGGCGTCGTAGCGCAGGTAGCGGTGGTAGGAGCCGAAGTCCTGGATGCCCAACGCCTCCAGCCGGGGCCACAGCCGGCGCTCCATCACGAACTTCATGTTCTCGTGGATGAGGATTCCGCAGTGCGCGTAGACGTGGTCGCGCAGCAGCCGGAACTCCTCCAGCGTCATCTCCGGGCGGCCCTCGTCGAAGCGTGGCATCCGAGTCCTCCCCTCACCGCTCCGACAACCGGGCCACCGCGTCCGACAGCGCCACCCGGGCCAGCGCGTCCTGCTCCACCGACAGCGCCTGTTCGAGCGCGGGGAGGCACTCCGGCCGCCCCAGCCCGCCCAGCAC